>JABBNZ010000017.1:0-58780 GCA_019352035.1 Pseudomonadota bacterium
GGTGGACAGATCGCTGTGTCCCAACAGCATCTGCACGACCCGCAGGTCCGCGCCGTGATTGAGCAGGTGCGTCGCGAAAGCATGCCGCAGCGTATGGGGCGAGAGCCCCTTGGAGATCCGGGCCTTGCGCGCATAGCGCTTGATGATGTGCCAGAACGCCTGGCGGGTCATCCGATCACCCCGCCGGGTCGGAAAGAGAAAGTCCGTCTGCCGCTCGAGCAGGATCTCCCCCCGGGCGCCGTGCTCGAACTCCAGCAGCCAGCGCACGGCCTCCTCCCCGAGCGGAATCAGGCGCTCGCGGTTGCCTTTGCCCAGGATGCGGATCACGCCCTGGTTGAGGTTGATCTGGCCATGCTGCAGGTTCACCAGCTCCGAGACCCTCAGCCCCGTGGCATAGAGCACCTCGAGCATGGTGCGGTCACGATTGCCGAGCGGGTCGCTGACCACCGGTGCGCCGAGCAGCGCCTCCACTTCCTCCTCCGTGAGGGACTTGGGCAGCGAGCGCCCGATCTTCGGCATCGCGATCTGCGCGGTCGGGTCCTCGGTGATGCCGCCTTCGCGCATGAGATAACGGAAGAAGCGGCGGAAGCTCGACAGCTGCCGCGCGGTCGACCGGGGTCGCGCGCCCTCGCGCACCCGCCAGGCGATGAAGTCCTGCAGGTCCGCCCGGGACGTCGCGACGATCGGCACCCGGCGCTCGGCCAGCCAGCGCGCGAGCGCGGTGAGGTCGGCGCGATAGGCCGCCAGCGTGTTGGCGGACAGGCCCCGCTCCAACCAGACGGCGTCGAGAAAACGAGACACCGCCGGGTCGGTGGAGTCGGCCTGAGGAATCATGGCAATTGCGGCAGAATGGTTCGACAATTCCCGTCTCGGCTCGCGTGTCGCGGTCAAGTTGGCGACCACAGTATGGTGAGCGCGGCCGAGTGACCGACGTGATGACCTTCACATCTGAGTCCGAGCATTAACATAAAGAGAACCGGATCACACTTGCGGGCGCTCGCCCGGACTCCGCTGCGCGCCGGGTACGCCGTCTACGCGGGTGCCGCATTCCTGGGGCTGGGGCTCACCGCGCTGCTGGCGGCGCTGGCGCTGCCCGGGCTGCATCGGCGCCGCGCGGCCGCGCGCGCGCTCGCCCGCTCCTTTCTCTGGGTGGCGGGCATGCCCTTGACCGTGCGCGGAATGGAGCGGCTCACGGCGGGACAGTGCGTCGTCGTGGCCAATCATGCGAGCTATCTCGATGGGCTCGTGTTCACGGCGGCGCTCCCCGCCCGCTTCGGTTTCGTCATCAAGCGCGAGATGTCGGCAGTGCCGCTGGCGGGCCTGTTCCTGCGGCGCATCGGCTCGGAATTCGTGGAGCGATTCGACCGCGGCCGGGGTGCGGCGGATGCCCGGCGGGTGCTGCGCAATGCCGCGAGCGGCCACTCGCTGGTGTTCTTCCCCGAAGGCACCTTCACCCACACGCCGGGCCTGCTGAAGTTCCACACGGGCGCCTTCGTCACCGCCGCGCGCGCCGGCTGCCCTGTGATTCCGGCGGTGGTGCGCGGCACTCGCGCCGCGCTATCCCCGAGCGGTGCCCTGCCGCGTCCGGGCCGGATCGAGATCGACATCCTGCCGGCAATCCACGTGCAGCCGCAGGTGGGCGAGCCTTCGGCCGCGACGCTCAGGAATCATGCGCGCCAGGCGATTCTCTCCGCGCTCGGGGAGCCGGACCTTACATATTCCGGCGATAGCGCCCTCCCACCTCATACAGCGCGCGTGATATCTGCCCGAGTGAGCAAGTCTTGACGGACTCCATCAGCTGCGCGAACACGTTGCCCTCGCCGGAGGCGGCCTGCTTCAGCCGCGCGAGGGCCGCGGGCGCAAGGCTGGCGTTGCGGGCCTGAAAGGCGCGCACGGCCGCGACCTGATCCTGCTTCTCCTCCTCGCTGGAGCGGATGAGCGCCGCGCCCGCGCGCTCCTCGACTCCGTCGGACTTCGAGAGATAGGTGTTGACGCCCACGATGGGCAGGCTCCCGTCGTGCTTCTTCGTCTCGTAGTAGAGCGACTCCTCCTGGATCTTGCCCCGCTGATACATGGTCTCCATGGCGCCGAGCACACCGCCGCGCTCCGACAGGGCTTCGAACTCCCGGTAGACCGCCTCCTCGACCAGGTCGGTCAGATACTCGATCGCGAACGAGCCCTGCCACGGATTCTGGATCTTGTTCAGGCCCAGCTCACGGTTGATGATGAGCTGGATCGCGACCGCCCGGCGCACGCTCTCCTCCGTGGGCGTCGTCAGCGCCTCGTCATAGGCATTGGTATGGAGGCTGTTGCAGCTGTCGAACAGCGCATAGAGCGCCTGCAGCGTCGTGCGGATGTCGTTGAATGAGATCTCGCGGGCGTGGAGGCTGCGTCCGGAGGTCTGCACGTGGTACTTCAGCATCTGGCTGCGGGGACCTGCGCCGTAGAGATCGCGCATGGCCCGCGCCCAGATGCGACGCGCGACCCGGCCGATGACCGCGTACTCCGGATCCATGCCGTTCGAGAAAAAGAACGACAGGTTCGGCGCGAAGTCGTCCACGGCCATGCCGCGGGCGAGGTAGTACTCGACGATGGTGAAGCCGTTGGCGAGCGTGAAGGCGAGCTGCGAGATGGGATTGGCGCCGGCCTCGGCGATGTGATATCCGGACACCGACACGGAGTAGAAATTGCGCACCCGCCGATCGATGAAGTACTGCTGCACGTCGCCCATCATCCGCAGCGCGAATTCGGTGGAGAAGATGCAGGTGTTCTGCGCCTGGTCCTCCTTCAGGATGTCGGCCTGCACGGTGCCGCGCACCGCCTGCAGCGTTTCCGCCTTGATGCGCTCGTAGACCTCGGGGGCGAGGAGTTGATCGCCGGTGAGGCCAAGGAGCGCGAGCCCCGAGCCATCATGGCCCGCCGGCTGCTCGCCCTTGTAGGAGGGAGGCTCGATGCCGCGGTCGGCCGCCTCGCGGTGCAGCTGCGCGATGCGCCGCTGCGCTTCGCCCCAGCGCCCCTCGCCCCTGAGGTAGTGCTCGACCCGCTGATCGACCGCGGTGTTCATGAACATCGCGAGAATCATCGGCGCCGGCCCATTGATGGTCATCGACACCGAAGTCGACGGCAGTGTCAGGTCGAAGCCCGAATAGAGCTTCTTCATGTCATCGAGCGTCGCCACCGAGACCCCGGAGTTGCCCGTCCGTCCATAGACGTCCGGACGGGTGTCGGGATCCTCGCCGTAAAGCGTAGTCGAGTCGAAAGCGGTGGAGAGCCTGACGGCGTTGACGCCCCGCGCGAGGTAATGGAAGCGGCGGTTGGTGCGCTCCGGTCCGCCCTCGCCCGCGAACATCCGCGTCGGGTCTTCCGCCTCGCGGCGGTAGGGGTACACGCCGCCGGTGTACGGATAGAATCCGGGCAGGTTCTCCGCGCGGATGAAGCGCAGCAGCTCGCCCCAGTCGGTGAAGCGCGGCACCGCGATCTTGGGGACTCGCTGGTGCGACAGGGTCTCGGTGTAGTTCTCTCCCGTGACCTGGCGGTCGCGCACCGGGTAGGAGTAGGTCTCCTCCGTGGCCGCGCGCGAGCGCGCCGGCCAGGCCTTCAGCTCGTTGATGCCCTCGGCCCCGACCTCCTCCAGGGCCCGGTTGTAGGCGGCTCGCAGCTCCCTGCGGGTCGCATCGGCGGCGGCATCGCCCAGCGCCGCCTCCCCGTACCGGTCCAGAGGCGCGGGCAGCGCCGCATCCCCGAGTGCCTGCAGCGCCTGATGGAGGCCGTACGCGCGGGCCGCCGCCACGGCCTGCCGCTCGGTCGCAGCGTGCGCCGCGCGGCCGCCCTGCGCGATCTGCGCGAGGTAACGCACCCGAGATCCTGGGATCAGCGGCTCGCGTTCCGTCAGCTCCACCGGACCTGGATCGGAAACATCCCAGCCCACGCCACCCTCACCCCTGGCGGCGAGGCCGGCGCAGAGCGCGGCGAAGAGGCGATTGACGCCGGGATCGTTGAACCGGCTCGCGATGGTCGGGAAAACGGGCAGCTGCGCATCCGGCAGGCGCGACTGCGCCGGGTGATTGCGCCGCCACTGCTTGCGCACGTCCCGCAGGCTGTCGTGCGCGCCGCGCTTGTCGCTCTTGTTGAGCACGATCAGATCGGCATAGTCCAGCATGTCGATCTTCTCCAGCTGGCTCGCCGCCCCGTACTCCCCGGTCATCACGTAAAGCGACAAATCGACGAGATCCACGATCTCGGTATCCGCCTGACCCGTCCCCGCGGTCTCGACGATCACCAGATCGAAGCCGGCGGCCTGGTACAGCTGGATCACTTCCTTCAGCACCGCCGAGGTCGCGAGGTGCTGCCGCCGCGTGGCGAGAGAGCGCATGAAGATCGCATCCGCGGCGAGGCTGTTCATGCGGATGCGGTCCCCGAGCAGCGCGCCGCCGCTTCTGCGGCGGGTCGGATCCATCGCGACCACGGCGATCTGCCGGTCGGGGAAATGCCGGGTGAGGCGCGCGAGCAGCTCGTCGGTGAGGCTCGACTTGCCGGCGCCGCCGCTGCCGGTGATGCCAATGACGGGCGCGCGCGTTCGCGAGCGGGCCACCGCCCGGCGGATCTGCTCCGCATCGGCACTGCCGGGCGCGCCGTTCTCGAGCAGCGTGATGGCGCGGGCGATCTGCGCGTGGTCGCGGGGATTGAGCGGCCGAGGCTCGTACGTAGGCTTGGCGCCCCTCGCGCGCACGCGCGCGAATACATCGTCGATCATGCCGTCGAGGCCGAGTCTTCGGCCGTCCTCGGGTGTGTAGATGCGCTCGACGCCGTAGCGCTCCAGCGCCTCGATCTCGTGCGGCGCAATGGTCCCGCCGCCGCCCACGATGACGCGGATGTGCTCGCAGCCGCGTTCGCGCAACATGTCCACCATGTAGGCGAAGTACTCGTTGTGGCCGCCCTGATACGAGCTCGCGGCGATCGCGTCCGCGTCCTCCTGGATGGCGGCCGCGACGATCTCCGCGACGCTACGGTTGTGGCCGAGGTGAACGACCTCGGCGCCATGGGACTGCAGCAGGCGGCGGATCATGTTGATCGCCGCGTCGTGCCCGTCGAAGAGCGAGGCCGCGGAGACGAATCGCAGCGGCGGGCCCGTGCGCCCGGTCTCGGTCTGCGCAGGAACGGCAGCCTGGGGGAGGGAGTGGGCGGCGGTGCTGGGCTTGGATGCCATGGGAAGTGCTCGCTTGCAAGCTGGCGGCGGAGGGAATAGTTTACCTTTACGCGCCGGTAGAATGGCTACCGGCGAGTATGATCCACGGCCCGCCCCGCGGTCAACGCGCAGCGGCGGGCGTTACCCGGGGCACGGGCACTCGTAAAGGCGGGTCTCACAGGCCTCTCCGCTATACTCGCCGGCGCACCCATCAGCGACTTTGACCCAGATGCCGAATCGTTCCAAAGCAGCTTCGGTGAAAGCCGTGCCAGTGGCCGTCCCTGGCGGCGGCCCCCCCGGCCCGCCCATCCGTGCGCGGGCGCTCGCCGGAACGAGGACACCTCAAGTGTCCTCGCTGAAGGACCCCGGCTCGCCCTGGCGCGCCAGCCGCGAGCGGATGCGCGACCGCGAGGTCAAGCGCGATGCGGTGATCCGCGCCGCGGCGCGCGCCTTCAACCGCAAGGGCTACCACAACACCTCGCTCGATGACATCGCCGCGGCGCTCGAGGTGACCAAGCCCACCGTCTACTATTACGTCAGCAACAAGGAGCAGCTGCTCTTCGAGTGCTTCGTCGCGGGCATCGAGGGGATCCGTGCCGCTTTCCGCGAGACACGCTCGCTGGCGCTGCCGGCCCGGGAGCGGCTGAAGGCGGTGCTGCGCCATTATGGCGAGGCCGTCGCCTCGGAGTTCGGCTGGTGCATGGTGCGCGCCGAGGACCAGGACCTCTCCCCCGACATGAGCGCCCACATCAAGGCGATGAAATCGGAGATCGACCAGGGCATCCGCCGGCTGCTGCGCGAAGGCATCCAGGACGGCTCGATCCATCCCTGCGACCCCAAGATGACCGCCTTCGCCCTCGCCGGCGCGCTCAACTGGATCGCCCATTGGTATCGGGAGAGCCAGTCGATGACCGGCACCGAGATCGCCGAAGCCTTCATCGCGGTATTCGAGAGAGGCCTGATGCCGCGATCGCAGAATTCCAACGAGGACCCAACATGTCGCAAATCGAAGTCGTCATCCTCTCGGCCAGGCGCACGCCGATCGGCGCGTTCCAAGGCGCCCTCGCGCCGGTAACCGCGCCGCAGCTCGGCGCCGCCGCGGCCGCGGGCGCCATCCAGGCCGCCGGCATCGGCGCGGCCGACGTTGAGGAAGTCATCCTGGGATGCGTGCTGCCGGCCGGGCTCGGTCAGGCGCCGGCCCGCCAGGCCGCGATCGGCGCCGGGATTCCGCCCGCCACGCCCGCCACCACCATCAACAAGATGTGCGGCTCGGGACTGAAGGCCATCATGATGGCCGCCGACCAGATCCGCGCCGGCAACGCCGGCATCGTGCTCGCCGGCGGGCTGGAGTCGATGACGAACGCGCCCTACCTGCTGCTCAAGGCGCGCGGCGGTTACCGCCTGGGCCACGGCGAGGTGCTCGATCACATGTTCTACGACGGGCTGCAGAGCCCGTTCGACGGCAAGCTCATGGGGTGCTTCGCCGATGCGACGGCCAGCAAGTACGGCTTCAGCCGGCAGGATCAGGACGCCTTCGCCGTGGAGTCGGTGCGCCGCGCATTGCACGCGGCGGAGGGCGGCGAATTCGATGCCGAGATCACCCCCGTCACCATCAAGGGAAGGAAGGGCGAGACCGTGATGTCACGCGATGAGACTCCCGGCACATGCGACATCAGCCGGATCCCGGCACTGAGGCCCGCCTTCGGCAAGGACGGCACGGTGACGGCCGCCAGCTCCTCTTCGATCTCCGACGGCGCGGCGGCGCTCGTCATCGCCAGCGCCGAAGCCGCGGCCGCTCGCGGCGCGAAGCCCATCGCCCGCATTCTGGCTCAGGCGAGCCATGCCCAGGAGCCGGAGTGGTTCACCACGGCTCCCGTGGGCGCCATCCGCAAGGTGCTCGACCGGCTGGGCTGGAAACCGCACGACGCCGATCTCTACGAGATCAACGAAGCGTTCGCCGCCGTCACGATGGCCGCGATGCACGACATCGACATCGACCACGCACGCGTCAACGTGAATGGCGGCGCCTGCGCGCTCGGCCATCCGGTCGGTGCCACCGGCGCTCGCATCCTCACGACGCTCATACACGCTCTGCGCCGCCGGGGCGGCAGGCGCGGCATCGCCTCTCTGTGCATCGGTGGCGGCGAAGCAGTAGCGGTCGCGGTCGAGCTGATCGGCTAGTATTGAGCGGGGCACCCGCGGGTGCCTGGTACTCGCTCGGGCCGCTTCAGGGTTCGGGTCGCGCAAGACGATGGGCGGCCCAGTTTTTCGGTGTCAGGGGAGTTTTTAACGTCTTCCCTCTCCCTTAAAGGGAGGGGATTTCCAGAATGAGGAGGCTAACGTTCTAGCCCGGAAACAGCCATGTACCCTTACCCAACGCACACTCGCAGTCAAAACCGCCGTGCCGTTGCGCTCGCCTTGCGCGAGCCGCCCGAGAAATCTTCGATCGCTTGCCGGTGGCCTGATGGCCAAGATGCCGGCAAGCTGTATATTAACCCAGGCCCACAAAGCCCTTGCAACAGCGACGCGGCGCTTCCTCTCAGCATGAATGCTGGAGTCGCCGCGCAGAGGATCAGATGAAGATTCAAGATGCCCGCGCCGTCGTCACCGGCGGCGCCTCGGGGCTCGGCCACGCGGTCGCGCGCCACCTGGTCTCGCTCGGCGGTAAGGCCGCCATCCTGGACGTCCAGGAGGGTCCCGGCCGCGCCGCGGCCGCGGCTCTGGGAGCCGGCACCACCTTCGTCCGCTGCGATGTGACCTCGGAAGCCGAGGTCACATCCGCGATGGAGGCCGCGCAGTCCCACATGGGCGGCTTGAATCTGCTCGTCAATTGCGCCGGCGTGGTCGGCGCCGGCCGCGTGCTGGGCAAGAATGGCCCGATGGCGGGGGATTTCTTCACCAAGGTGGTGCACATCAACCTGATCGGCACCTTTCTCTGCGACAAGGCCGCCGCCGCGCTGATGCAGCACAACGCGCCGAGCGAGGACGGCGAGCGCGGGCTTCTGGTGCATACCTCCTCCGTGGCCGCATTCGAGGGTCAGATCGGCCAGGCCGCCTATTCCGCCACCAAAGCGGGCCTTGCCGGCATGACGCTGCCGATCGCCCGGGAACTGGCGAGATTCGGCATCCGCTGCATCTCGATCGCACCCGGCATCTTCCATACGCCCATGGTGGATTCCATGAGCGCGGAGCTGCAGGCGTCCCTCGCCAGCCAGATTCCCTTCCCCAAGCGCCTCGGCAAGCCCGAGGAGTTCGCGCGGCTCGTGGCCGCCGCTTTCGAGATTCCGATGTTGAATGGCGAGACCATCCGTATCGACGGCGCCGTGCGCATGCAACCGCAGTGATGAACACCTCCGCGGAAGAGCAAAACAACGTCCAACGCGACGTCATGGAATATGACGTCGTCATCGTCGGCGGCGGCCCGGCAGGACTGTCGTGCGCCATCCGGCTGAAGCAGCTCGAGCCCGGGCTCAACGTCTGCCTGCTGGAAAAGGCGGCCGCGGTCGGTGCCCATGCGCTCTCGGGGGCCGTGATCGAGCCGGGACCGCTCGATGCGCTGGCTCCGGAGTGGCGCGCGTCGCCGCCCGGCATCTGCATCCCCGCCCTCCGGGACGAGTTCCGGATGCTCACCCGCAAAGGGAGCCTGCGGCTGCCGCTGCCGCCGCAGCTGCACAACCGCGGCAACTTCATCGTCTCACTCGGGCTCCTCACACCCTGGCTGGCGCAGAAGGCCGAGTCCCTGGGCGTGGACGTATTCCCCGGCTTTGCCGCGGCGGCTGCGCTCATTACGCCCGACGGAACCGTCGCGGGCGTGCAGCTGGGCGACATGGGGCTCGCGAAGGACGGCAGACCGGGTCCGAACTACACCCCCGGCGCGCAGGTGCGCGCCCGCACCACTATCGTCGCGGAAGGGGCTCGTGGCAGCCTCGCCAAACAGCTGATCCGCCGCTTCGGACTCGATGCCCGCTCGGCCCCCCAGTCCTACGGGCTCGGCATGAAGGAGCTCTGGCAGCTGCCCGAGGGCCGCGTGCAGCCCGGGCTCATCCAGCACACGCTCGGCTGGCCGCTCGACTCGCGGACCTACGGCGGCAGCTTCATCTATCACCTGGACGGCAATCGCGCCTATGTCGGCTTCGTGGTCGGGCTCGATTACGAGGATCCGCGGCTGATGCCTTTCGAGGCTTTCCAACAGTTCAAGCACCACCCCGGGATCAAACCGTTCCTCGAGGGCGGGGAGATCCTTGCGGCCGGCGCACGCACCATCGCCGCCGGCGGCTGGCAGTCGATTCCGCGGCTCGAGATGCCGGGCGCGATGCTGATCGGCGACTCGGGCGGGGGCGTCAACGTGCCGAAGATCAAAGGCGTCCACCAGGCGATTCGCTCCGGGATGCTCGCGGCGCAGCACCTGGCGGAAACCGGCGGCACCGCCGGATTCGATGAGCGCTGGCGCGCCTCCGCTGGCGGGCGGGAGCTGCGCGCGGTGCGCAACTTCAAGCCCGGCTTCAAGCGCGGTCTCTGGCTGGGGATCGCCAACGCCGGACTCGAGGCGGTCACGGGTGGCCGCACACCCTGGACGCTGGTGAGCCGCACGCCCGATCATGCGCGGCTCAGGCAGCTGAGCGCCTACGAGAGCCCCGACCGCGGCTGGGTGGAGCGGACGCTGCCCCCGCGGGACCGCCTGGCCTCGGTGTTCTTCGCCTCGACGAGCCACGATGAGAGCCAGCCGGCGCACCTGAAGGTCCTCGATACGAGCATCTGCATCGAGCGCTGCGCCAAGGAGTTCGGCAACCCCTGCCAGCGCTTCTGCCCGGCCAATGTCTACGAGATGGTTGATGACGGCGCCGGCGGCAAGCGGCTGCAGATCAACGCCGCCAACTGCGTGCATTGCAAGGCTTGCGACATCAAGGATCCCTACGAGATCATCACCTGGACGCCTCCGGAGGGCGGCTCCGGTCCGAATTACCAATCGTTGTAGCAGCAGGTCCATGACCGAGATCTGGCGCCCCTCGGCGGCCCGCGTCGCCGACTCCAATCTGACACGATTCACCGAGTGCCTGAACGCCCGCCGGGGATTGCGGCTCGAGGGATACGAGGCCCTCTACGCCTGGTCGGTGGCGCGCCCCGAGGAATTCTGGACGGAGGTCGCGCGGTTCGCGGACATCCGGGCCGACTGGGGCGCGGGCCCGGTGCTCGAGCATCCCGATCGCATGCCTGGCGCCCGCTTCTTCCCCAATGCCCGGCTGAATTTTGCGCAGAACCTCCTGCGCGATGACGACGATCACGCCGCCATCGTGTTCGTCAATGAGCGCGGCACCCGCAGGCAAATCTCCCACCGCGAGCTGCGCCAGGAGGTGGCGCGCGTCGCGGCAGGGCTGCGCGCCGCCGGTGTCGGCGAGGGCGATCGCGTGGCGGGCTTCCTGCCCAACCTGCCCGAGACCACCATCGCCATGCTGGCGACGGCCAGCGTCGGAGCGACCTGGTCGTCCTGCTCACCCGATTTTGGCGTCCGTGGTGTGCTCGATCGCTTCGGTCAGATCGCGCCCAAGGTGCTCTTCACCGCCGACGGCTACTTCTACGCCGGCAAGACACTCGACTCCCTCGCCCCAATGGCCGAAGTGGCGGCGAAGCTGCCCAGCCTGGTGCGGATCGTCGTCATTCCCTACGTCGAGCCGCAACCGCGCCTCGAGCGCCTGGGCGCCACCGCAACGCTCGCTGCCCACTGGCAGGCGTTCGGGGAGCATGGCGCCCCGCTGCGCTTCGCGGCCATGCCATTCGATCATCCGCTCTACATCCTTTACTCCTCGGGGACGACCGGCGTTCCGAAGTGCATCGTGCACGGCGCGGGCGGGACTTTGCTGCAGCACCAGAAGGAGCACCTGCTGCACACGGATTTGAGGCGCGGCGACCGCATCTTCTACTTCACGACGTGCGGTTGGATGATGTGGAACTGGCTGATGAGCGCGCTCGCCACGGGCGCAGCCCTCGTCCTCTATGACGGCAGCCCTTTTCATCCCGATCCCGGGGTGCTCTGGAAGCTCGCCCAGCAGGAACGGGTGAGCGTCTTCGGCACCAGCGCCAAGTATCTCTCGGCGCTGCAGAAGAGCGGCTATGCGCCCGCGCAGAGCGTCGACCTGACGTCGCTGCGAACGGTGCTCTCGACCGGCTCGCCGCTGCTGCCGGACGGCTTCGACTTCGTCTATCGCGCGATCAAGCGGGACCTGCATCTCGCCTCCATCTCGGGCGGCACCGACATCGTCTCCTGCTTCGCCCTCGGTTGCCCAACCCTGCCCGTGCACCGCGGCGAGATCCAGTGCCGCGGCCTCGGCATGGCCGTCGACATCTTCGACGACGACGGCAGGCCGGTTCGCGGCGAGCGGGGTGAGCTGGTGTGCACAGCACCCTTCCCATCGATGCCGGTCGCGTTTTGGAACGATCCGGACGGTGCGCGCTACCGGGCGGCGTACTTCGAGCGCTTCCCGGGTGTATGGCATCACGGTGATTACGCAGCCATCACGGAGCACGGCGGAATCATCATCTACGGCCGCTCCGACGCCGTGTTGAATCCCGGCGGGGTACGCATCGGTACCGCTGAGATCTATTCCGCGGTCGAGAGCCTGCCGGAAGTCATCGAGGCGATCGCGGTGGGGCAGGACTGGCGGGACGACGTGCGCGTCGTGCTCTTCGTGCGCATGCGTGCCGGGACGGAGCTCGATGAGGTGTTGAGGAAGAAGATCCGGGACGTCATCCGCGCCCATACGACGCCACGGCACGTGCCGGCCAAGATCGTCGCGGTCCCCGACATTCCGCGCACTCTCTCCGGCAAGCTCACCGAGCTCGCCGTCCGCAACATGATCCATGGGCGCCCCGTCAAGAACGTCGATGCGCTCGCGAATCCTCACGCGTTGGAGCATTTCCGCGATCTGCCGGATCTCGCCACGGACTGAGCCGCATAATGAGCGACGCGGGAGCGGGGACGCTGCGCGAGATCTACGAGCGTCAGATCGCGCAGAGAGGATTTCGTGCCGACCCGGCGCAGCTCGCGGTCGTGGCCCGCCTCGATGCGCTGCGCGCGCGCCTCATTGCCGCCCACAGCGAAAGCGGCTCTCTGCGCGGACGGCTGATGAGGAGACTGAAGTCCGGGCCTGCGTCGGCGCCGGTGCACGGCGTATACCTCTGGGGACCGGTGGGACGGGGCAAGACCTGGCTCATGGACCTTTTCTTCCACAGCCTGCCGTTCCCGCAGCGCCGGCGGCGCCACTTCCACCGCTTCATGCACGATGTCCATGCGGAGCTGAAGAGCCTGGGGGAGCTCGAGGCGCCCCTCGAGACGGTGGCCGAGCGTCTCGCCGCCGAGGTGCGCGTGCTCTGCTTCGATGAGCTCTTCGTCACCGACATCGCGGACGCCATGATCCTCGCAGGTCTCTTTGGCAGCCTTTTTCGCCGCGGCGTGACTCTCGTGGCGACTTCCAATTCGCCGCCCGGGGACCTCTACCGCGACGGGCTGCAGCGCCAGCGCTTCTTGCCCGCCATCGAGTTCATCGAGCGCAACGTGGAGGTCATCTGCGCGGGGGGAGAGCGCGATTATCGGCTGCGGCAGCTCACCCAGGCCGGCACCTATCTGCCCTGCGGGGATGCCAATACCCGCGCGAGGCTGCAGGCGCTCTTCGCGCAGCTCTCGGATCACGCGCACGCGACCGACGGGGCGGTGCAGATCGAAGGCCGCATCATCCCGGTCGTATGCCAGAGCGAGGGCGCGGTGTGGTTCGAGTTCGAAGCCCTGTGCGAGGGGCCCCGCAGCCAGGACGATTACATCGAGATCGCACGCAACTATCAGTCGGTCGTGCTCGCCAACGTTCCGGTGCTGGATGCGCTGCGTGAGGATGCGGCGCGCCGCTTCATCGCGCTCATCGATGAGCTCTACGACCGCTGCGTGAAGCTGGTCGTCTCCGCGGCCGCGCCTCCCGCGCAGCTCTACCGCGGCGAGCGGTTGTCGTTCGAGTTCCAGCGCACGGTGAGCCGGCTGACGGAGATGCAGAGCGAGGAGTACCTCGCCCGCGAGCACCGGGGTTAGGCCGCGCCGCTCGCGGCGGGCCGGCGACCGAATGGAACCGCAATCATCTGATGCATTCGGGCGCAGCGGGCCGCGGATCGACGGTATCGATCTGCTGCGCGGCTCGGCGATTCTTTTCGTGCTGCTGAATCACGTCAACATGCGGCTGGTGCTTGCCCACATCCCCTACGGGGCCGCCCTGCCACCAGTTCTCTTTTCGACGCTCGTGTGGAACGGCCAGGCGGGCGTGCAGATCTTCTTCGCCATCTCGGGCTCATCGCCGGCCTCCTGGGAGCGCTGACGGCGCGGCTCTATTCGGAGCCGCTCAATCGGCTGCTGCGCTCGCGATGGCAGCAGGCGCGAGGCCGCATCGCTGCGGCGCCGCCCGTCCAGAGAGCGATCGAAGGCTGAGGCGCGATCGCGCTCAAGCCTCGGGGAAGAGGCTCGGAAACAGCACGTCCAGCGTTTCCGCGGGAAAGCGCAGCGTTACGGCACCTTTGGGAGTGTCCGAAGCAAGCAGTCCGACCGCGGTCAGGTCGTTGAGGACCCGGCGCGCGGTGCGCTCAGGCAGACCCGTGATGCGCTCGATCTCGCCGCGCTGGAATTCACCACGGATCAGTGCCTCTTCCAACAGCCGCGCGGCTTCAGGCCTCAGTCTGTCGCTGCGCTCGACGTACCGGCGCAACCGCTGTGAGAGCGCATCGAGCTCGAAGAGGCCTGTCATGAACCGCACCTGATCGAGAGCGACCTCGAGGAACCACAGAATGAAATCGGTGAGGGCGCGCTGCGACAGATTGCCGCGGCCGTCCAGATCGCCCTGGCGGGGCGTGTCAGCCCGATCCATCATGCTCTTGTACTCGCCTCGGCTCTTCAATCCGCGTGCCAGACCGCGAGAGATCGACCACAGACCATGGGCGCCTATGCCGGCGAGATGACCCATGGCGTGGGTCATCAGGCGACTGACGCGGCCGTTGCCATCGGGGAACGGGTGTATGTAGTTCAGTCGATGGTGCGCGGCGGCCATGGCAGTGATGCGGCCGGACTTGCCGAGGCGCTCGAACGCATATCGTTCGGCGAAGTATTTCATGAAGTCGGCAACCCGCTCGCTCGAGGGCGGGATATGGCGCCCGACGGCAACATCATGCTCCGGGACCGACCGCCATGCTCCGGGCACCATGGTCAGGTCGCCGTGGTCCTCGTGGATGCGAAGCATCTCTTCCGGCGCGTCGCGGTAGAACTCCCCATGCAGCCACTGGATGAATTCCACCGACGCCGGTTCGGACAGTCTGCCCTCGGCCGCCATGCGGTCGATCTCGGCCTGGACGCGCACGTGGGCTGCGGCCTCGAGCTGTAGATTGCGCCGGTGGGCATCATCATCGAGATGGCCGGCAAGGGCGCGCTCGATGTCCTTCGGGCGCGTGTTGTGACCCTCGATGAGATTGCTGTAGTAAGCATTCATGACGCGCACGAGCGCGGCGAGACTGGCCGCGGTGCGCGGATGAAGCGCCTTGCCCACCGTTGCGGCAGCCGCCGACAATTCGGCGACGAGGTCAGCAATCGCCTCCCCCGGCTCTTCCAGGCGGGCGGGCTCTATGCGCTGAACGGACTCGACTGCGCTCATTTTGGCCGATCTTGGATTATTATAATGCAATGATAATCAAGATATTATAGCATCGTCTTGGATATTTTGGCCGATCTCCTGGCTGATCTCCTGGCCGATCTCCTGGCCGATCTCGCCAGGGCGCTATTCGCTGGCCGATTCTTTGGCCGATCCCTGGGCGGCACAGGCCATTGATTCAGAACGATGTTTCTTTCTCCAAAGCTCGCCGCACGGCCTTCGGTGGCCGATCCCGGCCTCCCGGGCCGCCGAGGCACCTTCGGCGTCTCGCCGCCGTTCACTCCCGTGCAGCGGTCTTCGCGCGCTCGAGCTGCTCGGTGAGGCGCGGCTCGGAGACGCGCATGACGGTCTTGAGGTCCTGGGCGAAAAGTGAGACCCGGAACTCCTCGATCATCCAGTGTAGCTGCGCCAGCTCGGCCCGCCCCCCCTCCCCCTGGGCTGCTCGAAGTCCGTGCAGCGCCGCCACGAATGGGCGCACCCGGGAGGCCAGCTCCTCGTCGCGGCGCGCTTCGGCGGGCAGGCGCCCGAGCCGGCGCGCGATGGCTTTCAGATAACGCGGCAGGTGCCCGAGCCATGGGTCTGGCGTCGACTCGATGAAATCGGGCGGCAACAGCATCGCGAGCTGCGTGTTGATGTCGGCGAGCGCGTTGGCGGCATTCCGGGCCGCACCCATGGCACCGCGCACTGCGCGCCATTCCCGCAGGATGCTCCCGACAGTCCCCAGCAGCCGGGTGCCCCTCTCCTCGAGCCTCGCCTTCCCGTCCTCCAGACGCCGGCTGAACGCCTCGCGGCTGCGCGGCAGCGGTGCCTCGGGAGGCACGAAGCTGTCCAGGAAGATCCGCTGCACCATCGCATCGGGCAGCGGCTGCGCCAGCTCGAGGCCGCGGCTCTGCAGCACGAGCTCCCGATCCTCCGTGATGCGCTTCTGCCAGTAGCGAGCCTGTTGCGGCAAAGCGAGAACCGAGAGCCGGCCGACACCCCGGCGCGACTTCTCCTGCGCGAGCGCGGCGCTGCGGGCTTCCACCAGCGCAACCCCGGCTCCACGATCCTCCAGCGCCGGAAATACCGTCAGGAGCAGCCGGTTGCGCTCGACCTCCCGGCTCTCGGGCAGCTCGCCGAAATCCCACTGGCGGTGCAGCGCCGGCGCCGACTCCGGTGCCGGACGGGTGCTCGCCGCGGGCCCGAGCACCTTGCGTCTGAGCGCCGCGAGATCGCGGCCTTCGGCGAGCACGCGATCCTGCGCGTCCACGACCCGAATGTTCATCCGCAGCCAGTCGGGCAGCGGCAGCGCCGCGAGGTCCGCCGCAGTCACGGAATCCCCGATCCTGCCCGACACCCAGGCGGCAAGTCCCGCATGAAAGCCGGGCGGAGCCGCCCCCGCTGAGCCAGCGGCGTCCGGCCGTGCGGTCAGCTCATCCAGTGCCTGACGGGCGTGCTCGGGGACGGGCACGAGAAGCTTGCGCTGCGCCTTCGGCAGCTCTCGCAACACGGCGATGATCTTCTCCAGCCGCCAGCCCGGAACCAGCCAGGCGATATGGTCCGCCTGCAACGCATCGAGCAGCAGGTCGGGAATGATCAACGTGACGCCGTCATCGGCTTCCCCCGGCTCGAACCGGTACCGCAGCGGCAGGCGGTTCGCGCCGACTTCGAGCGTGTCGGGAAAGCGCTCCTCGGCGGCTTCCGGCGCCGCTCGCAACATCAGGTCCGCACGGGACATGTGCAGCAGCCGCGGCTCGCGGCGCTCGGCATGCGCGCGCCACTGCTCGAAATCGGCGACCGAGCTGATCCGCTCCGGAACCCGCGCCGCGTAAAATTCGAGCTGTTGCTCTTCGCCGGCGAGAATGTCGCGCCGGCGGACCTTCGCTTCCAGCGCCTCGATCTCGCGCCTCAGGGCGCGGTTCGCATCGAGGAAGTCACCGTGCACGCGGGCCCGCCCGGGCTCGCCTGCGACATCCAACAGCGCCTCGCGGATGAAGATGCTGCGCGCCTCCCGGGGAGCGATGGGCCCGTAGTTGACGCGCCGCCCCGAGGCGAGCGGCAAGCCATGGAGCGACACCGACTCGGCGGCGGCCACGAAGCCGCGGCTGGCGACCCAGTGAGGCTCGCTGTAGCTGCGCCTGACGAGATGCGCTCCCGCGCGCTCGATCCATGCGGGATTGACCGACGCCACCATGCGGGCATAGAGGCGGGTGGTCTCGAGCAGGCTCCCGGCGACGATCCACTTGGGCGGCCTCGCCGCCAGCGGCGTGCCCGGAGCGATCACGAATTTCAGGCCGCGCGGACCCTGGTATTCGCGCTTCTGATCGAGCGCGCCGACCGAGCCGAGAAATCCGCTGAGGATGCCCTGGTGCAGATCCGCATAGCTCGCCGGCGCGTGCTGCGGCCTCAGGTCGAGCTCACGGACGCTGCGCGTGAGCTGGTGGTGCAGGTCCTGCCATTCGCGCATGCGCAGGAACGAGAGGAAATGCTCGCGGCACCACCTGCGCAGTTGATTGCCGGACAGTGCGGCCGCCTGCTCGCCGAAGGCGCGCCAGAGATTGAGCACCGTGACGAAATCGGATCGGCTGTCGGCGAAGAGCGCATGCTTCTCGTCCGCCTGTTGTTGCATGTCGGCGGGACGGTCGCGCGGGTCCTGGGCCTCCAGGAAGGCCGCGATCACCAGCATCTCGGTCAGGCACCGCTGCCGCGCGGCGGCAAGCAGCATGCGCCCGAGCCGCGGGTCCACCGGGAGTCCCGCGATCTGGCGCCCGAGCGGCGTCACGCGCCGCTCTTGATCCATCGCCTGCAGCTCCTCGAGGAGCCGCACACCGTCGTTGATGAGCCGGGTATCGGGCGGGTCGAGGAACGGAAAGCTCTCCGGGTCGCCAAGACCCAGCACCGCCATCCGCAGGATGACGCTCGCCAGATTGGTGCGCAGGATCTCCGGGGACGTGAACGCCTCGCGGGCGGCGAAGTCCTCTTCGGAGAAAAGCCGGATGCAGATACCAAAGGCCTCACGGCCGCAGCGGCCCTTGCGCTGCTCGGCGCTGGCGCGGGAGATGCGCTCGACGTGCAGACGCTGCACTTTGCCGCGCGGGCTGTAGCGGCTGATGCGCGCGAGGCCCGAGTCGATCACGTAGCGGATGCCGGGCACCGTGAGGGATGTTTCCGCGACGTTGGTGGCGAGAATCACCCGGCTTTTCGCGTGCCTCTGGAAGATGCGCTGCTGATCGGCGGCCGAGAGCCGCGCATAGAGAGGCAACACCTCGGTGTCGGCCAGGCGCGCCTTGGAGAGAGCGTCCGCCGCTTCGCGGATGTGCTTCTCCCCGGGAAGAAAGACCAGCGTGTCGGCGCGCGCGCCGCCGCCTCCCCCGGAATCGAGCTCGCGAACGGCCTCCACGATCCCTTCGGGCAGGGAGAGCTCGGCGGCATCCTCGTCTTCAGCGACGAGGGGGCGGTATCGGACTTCGATCGGGTAGCTGCGGCCCGACACCTCGATGATCGGAGCCCCGCCAAAGAACGCCGCCAGTCTCTGCGGATCGATCGTCGCCGAGGTCACGACCAGCTTGAGGTCCGGCCGCTTCGGCAGCAGGGTCTTCAACACCCCGAGGAGAAGATCGATATTGAGAGTGCGCTCGTGCGCCTCATCGATGATCAGTGCCTCGTAGCGGCGCAGCTGCGGATCGCTTTCGAGCTCCTGCAGGAGGATGCCGTCCGTCATCAGCTTCACGCGCGTGCCGGAACCCGTGCGGTCGGTGAAGCGCACCTGGTACCCCACCGCCCCTCCGACCGTGGCGTGCAGCTCCTCGGCAAGGCGCGTGGCCAGGGCGCGCGCGGCGATCCTGCGCGGCTGGGTATGGCCGATCAGTCCGCGTGCGCCGCACCCCGCCTCGAGGCAAAGCTTCGGCAGCTGCGTCGATTTGCCGGAGCCGGTGGCGCCGCAGACGATGATCGCCTGATGCCGCGCCAGTACCGCGAGAATCTGCTCCCGATGCGCGGTGATGGGCAGCGCCGAGTCGTATTCGAGCCTGACAGGGAGCGCGGGCCGCGGCCCGCCGCGGGCGGAATCCTCCATCCGCGCAAGTGTAATTCAGCGCCGGCTGAATCCACAGGCGGCGCATGATGCGTAGGCACAGGGGCGTTGCCCGCCCCAGCGCTGGGCCGGGCAGGAGCCCGGATCCAGCGCTTCATCGGAGCTCCCCATGCACGCATGTCCACCCGAATCATGAAGCGGCACGAGCATGTGACAGGCACACGGAGGTGCCCCGCCGCCGCAGGTGGCGGAGCCTCGGGCAAAAAACCGCGCTTTTTGCCCGAGGCGCGCGGGGCCGGGCAGGAGCCCGGATCCAGCGCGATCAACTAAATCACGCCGCGGCGGATCTGGTCCTGCTCGATCGACTCGAAGAGCGCGCGGAAATTGCCCTCGCCGAAGCCCTCATTGCCCTTGCGCTGGATGATCTCGAAGAAGATCGGCCCGATCACGTTGCAGGTGAAGATCTGCAACAGCAGGCCCTCACCGCGGTCGGGATTGCCGTCGATCAGGATGCGCCGGCGGCGCAACTCCTCCAGCGGCTCCCGATGGCCCTGCACGCGCGCATCGACGCCCTCGTAATACGTGTCGGGCGTGTCCTGGAAGGCGAGCCCGCGGCCGCGCAGCGCATCGACCGTCCGATAGATGTCCTCGGTACCGAGCGCGATGTGCTGAATCCCTTCGCCGTGATACTCGCGCAGATACTCCTCGATCTGGCTCTTGTCGTCCTGCGACTCGTTGATGGGAATGCGGATCTTCCCGCAGGGACTGGTCATGGCGCGCGAGAAGAGGCCGGTCTGTTTGCCCTCGATGTCGAAGTAACGAATCTCGCGGAAGTTGAACAGCTTCTCGTAGAAGCCCTTCCACAGGTTCATGTGGCCGCGCTGCACGTTGTGGGTGAGATGGTCGATGCAAGTGAGACCGGCATCCTCGACGGAGCCGGGAGCGACAGGCCGGAAATCCACGTCGTAGATCGAGCTGCCACCGTATCGGTCGACCAGGTAGATGAGCGAGCCGCCGATACCCTCGATGCAGGGAATGTTGAGCTCCATCGGACCCGCGCTCTGGGGACCCGGCTTGGCGCCAAGCTCGAGCGCGCGGCGATAGGCATACGCCGCGTCCTGGACGCGGAACGCCATCGCGCAGGCGGACGGACCGTGCTGACGGGCAAATTGTTGCGCGAAGGATTCCGGCTCGGCGTTGATGATGAAGTTGATGGCCCCCTGGCCATGCAGCGTTACGTTCTTGGACCGATGGCGCGCCCTGACCGGGAAGCCCATGCGCTCGAAGAGCGTCCGCAGCAGCTGCGGGTCGGACGCGGTGTACTCCACGAACTCGAACCCGTCGGTGCCCATCGGGTTATCGCGCGATTGGACCATTTACATCTCCGCCAGCATCTGGTTGCGTTTGCAACTATTATAGCGCCCACCGTCGCCGCTGCCCACGTTCCGGTGCGGTGGTGTGCGGCCGGAAGGCCCCCCTTAACGTGTGCCGCCGAAATGGCGGCCGTGGACGTATATAATCGCGCCCCACCATGCATGCACCAGATCCTTCGTCAGACGATAGTCGTCTGCTGCGCAGCATTCCTCCCGCCCGCCTCGAGCTGATCGATCGCATCGCTCGCACACGCCTCCCCCCCGGCCGCGGCCCATCCGCAGTGGCGGACGCTGCTCGCTTCCGCGAGATGCAGCAACCGTTCCTGAGGACGTATTTCCGCGGTGTGGGTGAGGAAGACCTGGCGGAGCGCGCACCCACGGCGCTCGCCGGCGCGGCCCGCTCGCACCTGCAGCTCGGCTGGCGCCGCGCCCCGGGACAGTCACTGGTGCGAATCTTCAATCCCGACCGCGAGCGCGACGGTTTCGAGTCGCCGCACACGCTGGTGCAGATCGTCACCGACGACCGACCGTTCCTGGTGGATTCCATCGGCATCGCCTTTGCCCGCGCCGGCCTTGCCATGCATCTGATCGTCCACCCTGTGCTCGAGGTCCACCGCGATGGGCGCGGGCGCCTCGCCGGCTGGGGCACGAACGGCGGTGAGCCGGTGCACGCGGAATCCTGGGAGCTGTACGAGATCGACCGCCAGACCGATCCGGCGGCGATCGAGCGGCTGCGCCTCGATATCGAAGCGACACTGACCGATGTCGGCCTCGTGGTCGAGGACTGGCCGGTCATGCGCGAGCGCGTGCGCTCCCTGATCGCGGAGCTGGAAGGCGCACCGCCTCCCCTGCCGCCTGAGGAAGTCACGGAGGCCCGTGAGCTCCTCGAGTGGATGGAGGAGCGCAACTTCGTCTTTCTCGGCTATCGGCACTACCGGCTCGAGCGCGGCGCCGCCGAGGATCGCCTGAGCCCGGACATGCGCAGCGGGCTCGGCATTCTGCGGGCGCGCAGCGGCAGCGCACGGCCCGCGGCGACGGTGCTGACAGGGGACATCCGTGCCCGCGCCCGCGAGCGGGAGCTGCTCGTGCTCACCAAGGCGAACTCGGTCTCGACCGTGCATCGCGCCGAGTATCTCGATTACGCGGGAGTGAAGACCTTCGATGCCCGCGGCAGGGTCACGGGCGAGCACCGCTTCCTCGGCCTGTGGACCTCGACCGCCTACCACGGCAGTCCGCGCGACATTCCCGTGCTGCGGCGCAAGGTCGAGCGCGTCATTCAGTATTTCGGCCTCGACCTGCACGGGCACGACGGCAAAGCCGTCCTCAACGTGCTGGAGACCTATCCGCGCGATGAGCTTTTCCAGGCGAGCGTCGAGGATCTGATCCGGATCGCCCGCGGCGTGGTGAACCTGTACGAGCGGCGCACCGTGCGGCTGCTGGCGAGGCGCGACCCTTACCACCGGTTCTATTCCTGTCTCGTCTACGTGCCGCGCGACCGCTACAACACGGAGGTGCGCCAGCGAATCGAGCAGATCGTGCTCGAAGGGTTCTCCGGCCGCTCGGTGGAGAGTCAGGTGCAGATCTCCGGATCCAGCCATGCTCGCGTGCACGTGGTCGTGCGCACGGAGCCTGCCGGAGCGCGCAAGGTGGACATTGCGGCCATTGAGCGGCGCATCACGGAAGCGGCGCTCACCTGGACCGATCACCTGCGCGACGTGTTGGCCGCGCGTGAAGGAGAGGCTGCCGGCATCGCGCTCGCGACCCGCTACCGGCACGCCTTCCCGCTCGCCTACGAGGAGGATGTAGCACCCGCCGACGCGCTGGCCGACATCGCCGACCTCGAGCGCCTGCGCGGCGCGCCCGCGGAGCGGCGGCTCAGCCTGCACCGTCCGGCGCACCAGAAGCCCGCGCGGATGCACCTGAAGATCATGCGCGTCGGCGATCCCGTGCCGATCTCGGATCTGCTGCCGATTCTCGAGAACTTCGGCCTGCGGGTCATCGCGGAGCGGCCGTACGAGCTCGCCTGGCCCGAGGGCGCGGCCTGGATCCAGGACTTCGAGCTCGAGCACCGCGACGGCCTCGCGATCGACATCGCCCGAATCGAGGAGCGCTTCAAGGAAGCGCTGACCATGACCTGGAGCGGGGATGCGGAGAACGACGGATTCAACCGGCTGTTGCTCGGCGCTGATCTCACGGCGCGCGAGATCATTGTGTTGCGGGGGTACTGCCGGTACCTGCTGCAGACCGGCGCGCCGTTCAGCCAGGCCTACATGGAGCGCACGCTCGCCGCCAATCCGGCGATCGCGGCCGGCCTGGTGCGCCTCTTCGAGGCGCGGCTCGACCCCGCGGCACAGGCCCCTGCGAGCCGCCCCCGCCGCGCGCGCGCAGCGCCTCCCGAGGCCGGCGGCGACGCCTCGGAGGAGATCGCCGCCCAGATCCGCGCCAGTCTCGACTCGGTCGCGAGCCTCGATGAGGACCGGATCCTCCGCGCCTATCTGCGGCTCGTCCAGGCGACGCTGCGAACCAACTTCTATCGCCGGGACGCCGAGGGGCGGCCGCTCCCGTATCTAGCGCTGAAGCTCGATCCCGGCGCCATCCCCGAGCTGCCGCTGCCGCGCCCCAAGTTCGAGATCTTCGTCTACAGCCCGCGGGTCGAGGGCGTGCACCTGCGCATGGGCTACGTGGCGCGCGGCGGCATCCGCTGGTCCGACCGCCGCGAGGACTTCCGCACCGAGATCCTCGGCCTGATGAAGGCGCAGAACGTGAAGAACACGCTCATCGTGCCGGTCGGCGCCAAAGGCGGGTTCGTTCCCAAACATCTGCCCGGCGGCAGCCGCGAGGAAGTTCAGGCGGAGGTCATCGCCTGCTATGGGATCTTCATCCGCGGCCTTCTCGATCTGACGGACAACATCGTCGACGGGCGCGTAGCGCCGCCCCCTCAGGTGGTGCGCCGGGACGGTGACGATGCGTACCTCGTGGTCGCGGCGGACAAGGGCACGGCGACCTTCTCCGACATCGCCAACTCCATCGCCGCAGATTACGGCTTCTGGCTGGGCGATGCATTCGCCTCGGGCGGCTCCGCCGGCTATGACCACAAGAAGCTCGGCATCACCGCCCGCGGCGGCTGGGAATGCGTCAAGCGGCATTTCCGCGAGCTCGGCATCGACATCCAGAAGACCGACTTCACGGTCGCCGGCATCGGCGACATGTCGGGCGATGTCTTCGGCAACGGCATGCTGCTCTCGCGGCACATCCGCCTGCAGGCGGCCTTCGACCACCGCCACATCTTCCTCGACCCCGCGCCCGATCCGGCGCTGAGCTTCGCGGAGCGCCAGCGCCTCTTCGATCTGCCACGCTCGAGCTGGGACGATTACGACCGCGGCCGCATCTCCAAGGGCGGGGGCGTCTTCGCCCGGACCGCGAAGTCGATCACGCTCTCCCCGGAGGCGCGCGCGCTTCTCGGCCTCGAGGCGGCGGCCAACGCGCCGAATGAGATCATCCGCGCCATCCTGCGCATGCCGGTGGACCTCATGTGGAACGGCGGAATCGGCACCTACGTCAAGGCGATGCGGGAGTCGAACATCGAGGTCGGCGACCGCACCAACGACGGGCTGCGCATCGACGGCCGGGAGCTGAAGGCCAAGGTGGTCGGCGAGGGCGGCAACCTCGGATTCACGCAGCGGGGGCGCATCGAGTACGCCCTGGCGGGCGGCCGGCTCAACACCGATTTCATCGACAACTCCGCCGGGGTCAACACCTCCGATGTCGAGGTGAATCTCAAGATCCTGCTGAACCCGATCGTGCGCGCGGGCGGCCTCACCACCGGCGAGCGCAACCGGCTCCTCGCCGGCATGTCGGGCGAGGTCTGCTCGCTCGTGCTGCGCAACAACTACCTGCAGAGCCAGGCGATCAGCACGCTCGAGCTGCAGGCGCGCGCCCGGATGTCGGAGTTCCAGCACCTCATCCGCTCCCTGGAGCGCTCGGGCGAGCTCAACCGCACGCTCGAATTCCTGCCGGCCGACGACGAGCTGTCCGAGCGGCGCAAGGCGGGCGCCGGACTCACGCGCCCGGAGCTGGCGATCCTGCTCGCCTACAGCAAGATCTGGCTCAACAGCCACCTCCTCGACTCCGACGTGCCGGAGGACCCCTACCTCTCTTCCGAGCTCGATCGGTACTTCCCCGGCCCGGTGCGCCGCCGCTTCGCACGCGCCATCTCCCGCCACCGCCTGCGCCGGGAGATCATCGCGACGGCCACCACCAACAGCCTGATCAACAGGATGGGCCCGACCTTCGTGACGCGGGCGCAGGAGGATACGGGCGCGGACCCCGCGCAGATCGCGCGCGCCTACACCGCGGCGCGCGAGATCTTCGAAATGCGCGAGGTGTGGGAGCGGATCGAGGGCCTCGACAACCGGGTGCCGGCGAAAGTGCAGTACGCGGCGGCGTTCGAGACCAGCCGGCTGCTGCGCCATGCCACCTACTGGCTGCTCGCCCGCCGGCGCGCGCTCAAGGTCGATGCCGCGGTGGCGGAATTTCGCGCCGGCGTGCACGCGCTGCAGTCGCGGATCGGGCAGGTGCTCTGCGGCACCTGGCGCGAGCAGTTCGAGCAGGTGCGCGCGCAACATCTCGAGGCCGGCCTGCCGCCGGAGCTCGCCGCGCGAGTGGCGAGCCTCGAGGCGCACAACGGCTCCCTCGACATCGTGGAGCTCGCCGGCTCGCAGCGCATCCCCGTGGCCGAAACCGGCCGCGTGTACTTCGAGGCCGGCGCCCGCACGGGCCTCGACTGGCTGCGGCAGCAGATCGACCGCCTGCCGGTCGAGGGACCCTGGCAGGCCACGGCGCGCACGGGTCTGCGCGATGCCGCTCTGCGGCTGCACCGCAAGCTCGCCGAGCGCGTGTTGAGCCGCGGCGCCGGCAGCAGCGTCGAGGAGCGCGTGTCGAGATGGCAGGAGTCGGCGGGCAAGGAGCTGGCGCACTGGCAGCGCACGCTCACGGATATGCGGGCGGCCGGCGCTCCGGACTTCGCGACCCTCACGGTCGGCGTCGAGTCATTGCGGAAACTCGCTGAGTAAATCGTAGGCTAGGGACGAACATGAGCACGACCGGAAAACTGATATTGGTCCGCCATGGCCAGAGCATCTGGAACCTGGAGAACCTCTTCACGGGCTGGACGGATATCGATCTTACGGACCAGGGCCGGGAAGAGGCCCGGCGCGCAGGACAGCAACTGCTCGAGGACAAGCTCGTGGTGGATGTGGCATTCACCTCCGTGCTGAAGCGGGCGATCCGCACGCTGTGGATCATGCTCGATCAGATGGACCGCATGTGGGTGCCGGTCGAGCGCTCCTGGCGGTTGAACGAGCGCCATTACGGCGCGCTGCAGGGTCTCGACAAGGCACAGACCGTCGAGCGCCACGGCGAGGCGCAGGTGAAGGTCTGGCGGCGCAGCTACGACATCCCGCCACCGCCGCTCGCCGCCGACGATGAGCGCCATCCGCGACTCGATCCGCGCTATGCGGACGTGCCGCCCCCGGAGCTGCCGGCCGCCGAGTCTCTGAAGGACACGCTCGCCCGAGTGCAGCCTTACTGGCACAGCCGCATCGCGCCGGAGCTGCGCCGAGGCCGCAACGTGCTGGTGGCGGCGCACGGCAATAGCCTGCGGGCCATGGTGAAGATGCTGGACGGTGTCTCGGAGAGCGACATCGTCGAGCTCAACATCCCGACGGGCATCCCGCTGCTCTACGAGCTCGACCCGCAGCTCAAGCCGATCAGGAGCCGCTACCTCGGCGACCCCGCCGCGGCCGCCGCCGCCGCCGAGGCTGTCAAGCGGCAGACCGAGAGAAAGTAGGCCTCAGGCAGCCCATCCGTCGTAACGGCCGTGAAACTCGGCCGCGAGCGCGCCGAAGCGCTGACTCTGCTCGACCACGTCCGCGACGAGCAGGCGCATCGACTTGGTCGCGTGCAGGCTGAGCGGCAGGCCGCCCCCGCTCTCGGACTGGCCGAACAACTCGACCTTCATGGGCTTGACATCCACGCTGTAGCCCTCCGGCTCCAGCCGGGCGCGTACGGCGTTGCACGACGCTTCATCCGGCAACGCGAGGAAGAAGGCGACCGGGTACTGGTTGAAGGGGGCGTAGCCGTGGGAACGCAGGCGCTCGACCATCTTCTCGTCCCAGCTCTCCTGATGCGAGGGCTGCATCTTGCGCAACGTGAAATACAGGCGCACGACGACGAGGACGCCGAGCGCGCCGAAGATGACGATCAGCCAGAAGTTGCTAATGGGCGGCTCCCGCTCTACTCATCCGGAGCGATGGTGACCCGCAGGCCGGCGAGCTCGGCAGTGAGCTCGATCTGGCAGGACAGGCGCGAGTTGTCCTGGACGTGCGCGAGCTCCGACAGCAGCTCCCGCTCGTCAGACATCGGCGAGGGCAATCGGGCCTGCCACTCGGGATCCACATAAACATGGCAGGTCGCGCACGAGCACATTCCGCCGCAGATGGCCGCGACCCCGTATTCGAGCTCCCGCAGAGTCTCCATGACCTTCAGACCGCTCTTCGCCTCGACCTCATGCTCCTGACCGTCGCGGTCGATCACACGCAACAACGCCATTCACTACCTCGGTTCGCAATATCGAGCCTTGGCGGGCGCCAAGACCAAGCCACGTAGTTTGCCATGACCCTGCGCGCCGGCAAGCGCCGGAATCAAAGCGGCCCCAGCACCTTGATCACGAATGCGGCCTTGCCCCCCTGCCCCTCTCTGCTCTCGAGCGTGGCGCGCAGCTCCCGGCGCAGGGTCTCGAAGACGCGCTCGTACTCCCCGAAGACCTGGGTGCTCAGGCTGGTGCTCACCACCTTCAGGTCCGCCGCGGCCGCCAGCCGCGCGATGAACTCGTGGATCTCGGGAGCGAAGCGCTCCGCGAGCGGGTACAGGCTGATCTCGACGCCGATCTCCATGGGAGCATTGTAGTGCATGGGCTAGAATGGCCGCCGTCGGGCGTCGCCGGTCACCCGCGAGGCAGACCCGATGGGGAGCGATGACTCATAAAATCCAAGTACATCAGGTGGATGCGTTCACGGTGGAGCGCTTCACCGGTAATCCCGCCGGTGTGGTCCTCAATGCCGACGGGCTCACCGACGCGCAGATGCTCGCCATCGCGCGGGAGCTCAACAATGCCGACACCGCGTTCATCCTCGCGCCGGAGGGCGAGGGCCATGACATGCGCGCGAGGTTCTTCACGCCGCGCACCGAGGCCGGTTTCGTAGGCCATGCGACGATCGCCGCGCATTACGTGCTCTCGCGCCGGCACGATGCCCCGCGGCGGCTGCGCCAGAAATCCAAGGCCGGCACGGTCGACGTCGAGGTCCGCGGGAACGGCGAGGACCGCAAGATCGCCGTGCGCCAGAGCACACCGCCCCTCGGACGGGAGCTGAACGATCGCGAGCGCCTCGCGGTGCTGGATGCGCTGGCGCTCGCCACGGACGACCTCGACACGCGCTGTCCGTTGCGCATCGCGGGCGCGAGCAGCACGCGGCTGCTGATCGGCGTGCGCGGCACGGAGCCGCTGAAGCATCTGAAGCCCGACATGACCCGCCTGACGACCTTGTCGGCGCAGATCGGCGCCGCCGGATACTTCGTATTCGCGCTGACGCCGAACGACGAGGATCACCTCACGGAATCGCGCATGTTCTGCCCCGCACTGGGGATCGGGGAGGACCCGGTGAGCGGCAACGCCCACGGGCTGCTGGGGGTATACCTCGCCCAGTACGGCTTCCTGAACCATGACCTGCGGCGCGCCTCCTTCCGAGGCATCCAGGGCCAGTCCCTTCACCGCCCCGGAAGGGTGGAGGTGGAGCTGGACCTCAAGGAAGGGAGCGTCGCTGGCGTTTGGATCGTCGGCCAGGCGGTGTCGGTCTTCGAGACCGAGATCGCGCTCTGACCGGCCCCGCATAGCGGACCTCCCCGCCCGCGAGCTCCAGCTCGTGGGTGGCGCAGCGGGGCCATTCCTCGGGCCGATGCGTCGTCATGACGACGGCCGTGCCGCCGGCGACCCTCGCCTCGATGCGCTCCGACAGGTCGCGCCGGGTGGGCTCGTCCACCCCCGAGAAGGGCTCATCGAGCAGCAGCAGCGCGGGATCTCGCACCCACGCGCGCGCGAAGAGCACGCGCCGCAACTGGCCGTAAGACAACTCCCGCAGCGGACGAGCGGCCAGCGCGCCCAAGCCGAAGGCCCGAAGCGCTCGGCGGGCGGCCGCTCGATCGGCCGCGGTCGGCGCATCGTTCAAGCCGATGCTGGCGTAGCGGCCCGACTGCACGACTGCGCGGGCAGTGAGGTCCTGAGGATGATCCGCCTGCAGATGAGGCGCGACGAGACCTACGCGCTGCTTGAAAACCTGCAGCGGCACGCCCGGCTCGGCAAAATCGCCGGGAGCGATTTTGGACGGCGCAAGCCGGCCCCGAACGGATGAGGCCCAGGATGGGCCGAGCATTCCCGCGCGCTCGATGCGCCCGCCGGCCGCGACGCCATGATCACCGTAGAGCGTGCGCAGCAAGGTCGTCTTCCCGGAGCCGTTGTGTCCATGCACGACCCAGCAGTCGCCGGCATGGACCGTCAGCGACACATCCTTCAGCGCGACGTGCTCATCCAGGTGCACGTTCGCATTGGTCAATCGCACGACCGCCCGGCCCGAGGACCTGGAGGTTGGTCCGCTCGGCCGCGCCCCGGCAGGGGCATCCGCCCGACGCTCCAGCCAGCGCGACAGTGGCGCGCGGCCGAGCGAGCCGCGGTACACGACGCGCCCGTGCTCCAGCACCATGGCGTGCGTGACGCTCGACGGAACATCCTCGACCCGGTGAGTGGACAGCACCCACGGCATTGCCGATCGCGCGGTGCCTTCCAGCCAATGCAGCGCCCGCTCGTGGTTGGCTTCGTCCAGTCCGTTCAACAGCTCATCGAGCAGCAGCATTTTCGGCCGGGAGGCCAGCGCGCGCGCCAGCAGGACGAGCCGCCGCTCGCCGTAGGAGAGCGTGAGAAATCGCCGTGGCGCGAGCCCCTCGATGCGCAGCCGGCGAAGAATGGCGGCGACTCGCTTGCGGTCCGCATCGCTCGCCGTGTGGAGCGGGATATCCGTCCGATGCACGCCCGTCGCCACGATCTGCTCGACAGTATGGTTCCAGCCGTAGCGCGTGTATTTGTCCTGACGCTCCGGCCCCACGTATGCGATCTCGTCCTGGATCTCGTGCGGGGTGCGCCACCGCTCTGCCTTCCAGCGATAGTGCCGCACCTCCCGGCCGGTAGGCGTGGGCCACACCGACCCGCCGACCAGCTTCAGCAGCTGCGTCTTGCCGGCGCCGTTGGCCCCGGCCAACACCCATCTCTCGCCCGGACGAATGATCCAGCTCACATCCTCGAGCACGCGGCGCCCGCTGCGCTCGAGGCACGCCCCATCGAGACGGACTTCGACGAAAGCGGAATATCGCTGAGATCGGGCCATGCGGCATTCTGGCATATCGGCGGCAACCGACTGGACGGCCAACACCCCGATCTTTCCGGCGCTCCGTCACGCTCGGCGTTCGGCACCCCAGGCGCGGCGCGGCCGCCCGGAGCGCCCACGGTCTCGATTGCCGCGCTGGGGCATAATCGAGACCCCATGCGCTCGATCTTCGCCACTGGCGCTCGCCGCTGGATCCTCGTGATCCTCCTCTCGCTGGCGCCGCTGTGGCTCATCGGCACCCTCGATCGCGGCGCGTGGACGCCCGATGAGCCCAGGGAAGCGGACATCGCGTGGCGCATGAGCGGGCAGCGCGACTGGGTCCTTCCCCAATTGGCGGGCCGGCCATTCCTCGAGAAACCCCCTCTGTCCTACTGGATGTCCGCCGGCGCGATGCGGCTCTTCGGCCCGAGCGTGCGCGCGGCCCGCGCGCCCAATCTGCTCTATGCGGCCATCATCGCCATCGCGATGGGCGCACTCGGATTCGCGATGGACGGGGCTGGCGCTGCAGTCGTCGCCGCACTGGCGGCTGGATCGGCGATCACCGCTTTCCGCGTAACAGTCTGGCTCGCGCCCGATGCCTGCCTCCTGGCGGGCTGCGCCGTCTCCCTCCTCGGCGCCTGGCTCGGCTACACGGCCCCGCCGGGCCGCAGGAAGCTCTGCGGCTACCTTCTGATGCATGCCGGCGCGGCCGCCGGGTTCATGGCGAAGAGTGCCGTGGGATGGGGAGTCCCTGGCCTGGCTCTTCTCACGCTCATCGTCTGGGAGCGGCGCTGGTCGGAGCTGCGGCGGCCGGAGCTCTACGCGGGCTTGCTCCTGCAGGCGGCCGTCATCGGCCCCTGGATCTACGCCGTGGCGGGCACGGCGCACGGCGGTGAATCGCTGCGCATCCTCTTCTGGTACAACCTCGCCGGACGGTTCACCAACATCCCGGCGCCCGCCGCATACCACTACAGTACCGGGCATCGCAACTCGCTCGGCAAGTACTTCATCGAGCTGCCGGTCTATCTGTTGCCGTGGACCGCGCTGGCCGCTGCTGCCGCATGGCGGGCTCGGGAGCGGGTGCGCCTCGCCGGTCCCGAGGGGACCCGCTGGCGGTTCGCCGTCTCAGCTTGCCTCCCTTTCCTCCTGGTGCTGTCGGCGGCGGCGACCGCGCGGGACATCTATGCGGTGCCGGCGCTCCTCGGAGTGAGCCTTCTCATCGCGCTGCAGCTCAGCGAGGCGCAGCGGCTCGCGAGCTCGGGCCGCGGGGACCCGCTGCTCTGGACGAGGCGGCTCATCGCCGTGATCAGTTGTGTGTTCGCGGCGGCACTCGCCGTGCTCGGCATCGCCGGCGCGGCGAACGCCCGCGCAGATCCCGCCCTCGCGAGGGATATCGCCGGATACTCGGGCGCCGCGGCGGGGATGCTCGTGCTGGTAGGGCTTGCGTTGCGGCGGGCTGCCGGGGCGCAGCGGCAAGGACGAGCATTGCCAGCCTTTCAGTGGACCTTTGCCGCGTACGCGGCGGCCTTCTGCATCACCGCACTCGTCATGTTTCCGACGATAGACCGCTGGCAGGACCTGCCCCTTCTGGCGCGGCGGATTCTCTCCGACAATGCGCATGCGAGCCTCGCCCTGCTGAATCCCGACGAGACGACGGTTGCGATGCTGGATCGGCGGATCCGCACCCCATTCACGATCCTGATGACGGATGGCGCCTCTCGGCGCGCAGCGGTGAGCCGCTGGTTTGCCGCCCGCGGCAATCGCGCGCGCGTGCTCGTGCTGCTGCCCGGACATGCCTCCGGCGAGCTCACACCACTGCTCGAGTGGGTCCATCTTTATCACCCGCCCGGTGATGGCGTTGCCGGCGAGCTCGCCGCCGAAGGCGCCGCCTCCATCGTCCGCCGCTACCACTTGCCGCACGGCCGACGTTACGCCCTCCTCGCACCTCCTGACATCAGCACCCAATCATCCTCGACGAACAACCGTACGTAATGAGGATCACCAGAGCCCGGCGATTCATCGCAGTCGCCGCCTCGGCCTTGCTGTTGGCCGGTCGCGGCGACTCGCAGAGCCCCGGCCGCTGGAACGCCGGGCATGGCAGTCCACGACACCGCCGAGAGCCGCTCGCTCGCCTCACTGGAGGTGCTCGTGCATACCGAGGACACTCACGACCTCGCAGCCATCGAGCGGGCGACGATCCCTGTCGATATCGATGACGCGCTCATCGAGATCGCCGATCCGCCTGCTCCAAGCCCGACTCGGCAGCTCGGCTCGCGCCCGGCAGCGGAATCTCGCTCCGTCGCGCTGCGGGTACCGCGCGGCTGAGCAAACCGCCGCGCTCGTCTTAGCGACTGCTGCGTGGCTGCGTCGGCAAGCACGGGCGGTGCAGGTAGCGGCCACGAGGTGCACCAAGCACCTTGCCGTCCTGGTAAATGCACTCACCCCGCAGATACGTCGCCATGACCTTTCCCGAGAGCTCCAGCCCTTCGAACGGCGTGAAGCCCTGCCCGGACTCGGACTCGCTCGCGCGCACCACGAAGGAGCTGCCCGGATCGAACAGGACCAGGTCTGCATCGAACCCTGGTGCGATGTCCCCCTTCTGGAGAAGACCGAAGCGGCGCGCGGGGTTCAAGGAGGTCAGCTCGGCGACACGGTTGTATGAGAGCCCGCGTTTGCGCCCTTCTGAGACGAGTGCGGAGAGCAGATATTCCGTGCCGCCAAATCCTGACTTGGCGAGAAAGATGTCATCGGGCTTGCCGCCGTCCACCTTGAGCTCGTGGCGGCAGCAGGCATGGTCGCTGCAGACCCAGTCGATCTTGCCATCCAGCAGCGTTCGCCAGAGGAAATCGACGTCCTCCCGCGAGCGGATCGGCGGGTTCACTTTGGCCAGCGCGCCTGTCTTCACATCGTAGTCGATGCACAGGTGCGCAATGGTCACCTCGCGCCGAAAATCGATCTGCGGAAAGGCGCCCTGCATTGCGAGCGCGGCCTCGACCGCCTTGCGAGAGGACAGGTGAAGCAGATTGATATTGAGGCACTCCGTCTCCTGCGCCAGATACGCGGCGATCGTGATCGCCAGACCTTCGGAGTGCGGCGGCCGAGCGGCGCTGTAGGCTCTGAGGCCCGTGAGGCGGCCCTCCTGCTGGACGAGCTTGGTGTAGGCCGCCATGATTTCGGCGGTCTCGCAGTGCATGCTCAGGCTGATGTACGGCCGCCGCTCGGGGAACCTCTCCATCGCCTTCCTGATGCCGCGCATGACGAACTCGAAGTGCGCGAGATCGTACTTCTCATCGGGTCCGATCATGAGAAAGTCGTGCTGGTGCCCGGACGCGCCATGGAGCCCGTAACCGCCGTAGAACATGAAGATCTTGAAGGAAGTGACGCCGTACTTCTCGATCAGCATGTCGATCTCGCCGATCTCCTGGCCGTCCATCGGGGCGAGGTGGTACGCATAGTCGACATGGAACCGGCCATCGGAGGCTTGGAGGAGCTCAGGGAAGAGCTCGGCGTAAGGCCCCCCGCGGTTCATGTAGTACTGTCCGGATCGGAAGTAATTGAGGCTGGAGGTGACCCCTCCCTGCGCCGCGGCGCGGCTCTCTCTTTGCGCATCTTCCGCGATCGGGTTGTAGATGCCCGTATGCATGTGCGCATCGACGAGTCCAGGGAATCCCAGCATTCCCTTGGCGTCGATGACTTGGCGCGCCGCTTCGGGCTCCAGGGCCGGCCCGATCTGCGCAAACCGCCCGTCCTTGATCCCAATGTGCTGCAACGGAACATCGCTCGAGTTGGGACGCGCCACCCGCACATTGCGGATCAGCAGATCGAACTTTTCATTTTCCATCTATGCCGGGCCTCCGGAGAGTTGACTCAATCGCCACGCCCTCAGCGGACGCAGGCGGGCTGATGTGATATGCCCACGGACGCTTTACGCGATCCGCAACCTGAAACACCGCGATTTGCTCGCGGAGCCTGAGTGTCTGTTCGATTTCGCTGAGTCCCTCTATGAGTGCTTCGCGGGCGTCGGCGGCGATCTCGAACGGCCATGAGCGCGCACTTGTCTGGATGCGCTGGGTCGCGAGGCTCACGAGCGGCTGATGCCGCTTCGGATCCTCGCGCACCCACTCGGCGAGCCCGCCGATCGCCTCTTTGTCGAGACGGGCCGGCAGCAGGCCATTGCGCAGGCAGTTGCGGTAAAAGATGGGACTGAACGACGGCGCGATCAGCACGCGAAAGCCGTACTCGGCAAGAGCCCAGACGGCCTGCTCGCGACTCGATCCGCAGCCGAAATTCTCTCCCGTGATCAGGATCTGCGATTCTCGGAACGCGGGATCATTGAGGATGAACATGGGATCCGGCGTTCGGCCCTCCCCGGGCAGATAGCGCCAGTTCGCGAACAGCCCGGCGGCGAGACCTGTCTTTGCGACAGCGCGAATCTCCCGCGACGGGATGATCGCGTCGGTATCGACGTTGTCTCGCAAGAGCACCGCCGCGCAGGCGGTCAAGTCGGTGAAAGGCTGTGGCATGAATTCAATCGCAAGCCTGACGGGGATCGGCAATGTATCCGGCGATCGCCGAGGCGGCTACCGTCTCTGGGCTCGCCAGATGGGTGCGGGTCTGCGGTCCCTGGCGCCCTTCGAAATTGCGGTTGGTCGAGCTGACGATGCGCTGTCCCGGGGCGAAGCTTTCGCCGCCCGCGAAGAAGCACAGTGAGCAGCCCGACTCGCGCCATTCGAATCCGGCCCGCTCGAACACCGAGGCAAGCCCCTCGTCCTCCGCCATCCGCTTGACGCGGGTGGACCCCGGTACGCAGATCGCGCGCACGCCGGGCGCGACCTTGCGGCCTTGAAGGATCGCCGCGGCACGACGCAGATCGCTCAGGCGGCTGTTGGTACAAGCGCCGATGAAAGCTCCGTCGATGGGCAGCCCTTCGATCCGGCGTCCCGGCTCGAGACCCATGTATTCGAGAGTGCGCCGGTAGGCCGGAAGGCTCAGTCGCCCGGCGACCGCTGGGAAGTCGGGAACCGCCGAGTCGATCGGAAGCGCATCCTGCGGGTTCGTCCCCCAGGTGACCATGGGACGAACCTCGGACGCATCCAGGCGAATTTCAAGGTCGAAGCGAGCGTCCGGGTCGCTGCGCAGCTGCCGCCAGTCGGTCAGTCCGCGCTCGAAGAATGGTCCGGCCGGAGCGAAGGAGCGGCCGCGCAGGTACGAATAGGTCCGCTCGTCCGGCGCGATGAGCGCGGCGAATACGGAGAATTCCGTCGCCATGTTGCAGAGTGTCATCCGCGCCTCGAGATCGAGGCCGCAGACCCCCGGCCCGGCAAACTCGGCCACGAATCCCCGTCCGCCGGCCGAGCCGCGCGTGGCGATCAGGTGCAGCGCGAGATCCTTGGCGGTGACTCCCCGTTGGAGGGCACCGTCGATGGTGACCCGGAGCGTCTTCGGCCTGGGAACGCGCAGGGTCTGCGTCGCCAGAGCATGCTCGGCTTCAGTCGAGCCGATCCCCCACGCCAGGGCTCCAAGCGCGCCCTGCGTGCCCGTATGGCTGTCGGGACAGACCAGAGTCAGTCCGGGCAGCACGATGCCGAGCTCGGGGCCTATCACATGCACGATGCCCTGGCGGTCATCATCGACGTCGAACAGATGAATGCCTGCCGCGCGGGCTTCGCGGCGGGTCACATCGATGAAGACGTTGGGAGGCGCATCCGGCGCATTCGATCGGCGCCCGGGACGCGTGTCCACCACGTGGTCCATGGTGGCGAAGACGTGCGCGGGATTGGCGATGCGGTGACCGGCTTGGCGCAGGCTTTGCAGCGCCACTCCGCCGGTGCGCTCGTGGAGCAGGATGCGATCGAGAAGCAGGAGCCCGCCGCCTGAGCCCTCGGCGATGAGGTGGGCATTCCAGATCTTCTCGAAGAGTGTCGACGGCATTGACCGATTCAGGCTCCGCGGGGGATTCTTAGTGTACCGTCCGACAACATCATTTGATATAGTCATGTGACAAATTAGCGAGGACGAGCGTAGGGCTGGCGGGCCGTACGCCCCGCGCTCGCAGTGCGGCCGCAGTTGCCCTAGAATCCCCGAGGGGCTGAGGCCGCTCGTCGCGCCCCGCCGCGCAGTTTCGGTCAGGGGAGGGGCGCCGAGCCGAGTTATGCAAGCAGGCAACAAGCGCGCGAGCGCGCTCGACAGATCCGCAGCCGTACCTCTCTACCATCAGATTTTTCTGCAGCTGCGCGATGAGATCCTCTCGGGGCAGCGACCGCACGGCTCACCCATCGGGACCGAGAAGGAAATCTCGATCGCCTACGCCGTCTCGCGGATCACCGCCCGGCGAGCGCTCGCGGAACTGGCGCAGCACCATTTCGTGGCGCGCAAGCGCCGCGTCGGCACGACGGTCATCTACCGGCCGCCGGTGAAACCGATCGAGGCGAACATGGATCAGGCGGTTGACTCGCTGATCCACTTCGGGCGCGTCACCCAGGTACGGGTGCTTGCGCTGGAAAAGGAGCCGGCCAGCGCGTGGGTGGCCGAGACGATGCGCCTCGGCGCCGGGGAATGGGTGCTGCGGGCCGATCGGGTGCGCTACCTGGACGAGGAGCCGCTCGGATACATCATCAGTTACGTGCCGATCGCACTGGCCGATCACATCACCCGCAAGGGGCTGCTGCATACCCCGATCCTGAAGCTCATCCGCAGCGCTGGATATCAGCTCGGCAAGGCGACGCAGACGGTGGCGGCCATGGTGGCCGATCCGAAGCTCTGCGGCACGCTGGCCGTCGAGCCCCGCTCGGCCATCCTGCGCATCACCCGCTCGGTATTCGACTCCGGCGGCAGGCCGCTGCTCCTTACCATCGCCCACTATCGCTCGGACCGCTACCAGTTGCGTCTCGATCTGCAGCACTGAGCGCTTACGCGACGACCCCTTCGCGCAGCAGTTGGGCGAACTGCTCGTCCGTGACACCGATGCCGCCGAGCACCGCGCGCGAGTCCTCGCCGGCAGGGCGCGGACTCTGGCGAAGGCCGCAGCGTCGCCCGTCGAGCTCGAGGGGAAGGGCCGGCAGGCGGGCCGGCCGCCCATCCGGCAGTTGCATGTCGAGCAGGCCGTGACCGGCGGTGAGATGCTCGTCCTCGAGCAGGTCCTGCGGCCGCGCGATCTTCGCGGCCGGCAGGCCACTCGCCTCGAGGCGCGCGAGGAGCCCATCCCGGGGCTGAGCGGCGAACAGCGCGCGGATCCGCGGCAGGATTCTCTCTCGCTGGGCGATCCGCTGGTTGTTTGTCGCCAGCGTCTCATCCGCGGCGAAGTCGGAGAGGTCGAAGGCGGCGCAGAACGCCTGCCATTGCGCATCGCTCACCACGCCCACGAAGATCTGCTGGCCGCCGGCGGTATCGAACACGTCATACACCGCCCAAGCGGAGATGCGGGCGGGCATCGGGTCCGCGGGCTGGCCGGTGACGGCCAGCTGCGCAATGTGCTGCCCGACGAGAAAAGCCGTGGTCTCGAACAGTGAGCAGTCGACCCTCCCTCCCCGGTCGGTACGGTTGCGCCGCTCCAGCAGGGCCAGGATGCCGATCACACCGAACATCCCACCCGTGACGTCGATCACCGATGCTCCGGCGCGCAACGGTCGGCCGGGCGGGCCTGTCATGTAGGCGAGGCCACCCATCATCTGCGCGACTTCATCGAGTGCCGTGCGTCCCTCGTAGGGGCCGCTCAGAAAGCCCTTGGCCGAACAGTAGATAAGTCGCGGGTTGACCTGTGAAAGCACGTCATAGCCGAGACCAAGCCGCTCCAGCGTCCCAGGGCGGAAATTCTCGATGATCACATCGACCGAGCCGGCCAGCCGTCGAGCGAGCTCCACGCCCTGCGTCGACTTGAGGTCGAGGCACACGCTGCGCTTGTTGCGGTTGTACATCGCGAAATAACCCGCGCCCGAGCCTCTGAGCCTGCGGGTCGGGTCGCCGCCGGGCGGCTCGATGCGAATTACATCCGCGCCGAGGTCGGCGAGGATGAGGCCAGCGGACGGTCCCATGACCATGTGCGTGAATTCGAGTACGCGAATCCCGGCCAGTGGCTGATCGTCTTTCGGCATATGCCCTCCCCAGGCGCTTGCCCCAACCCTTGCAGACCCGCGCCGGGCACTATTTCACCTTGCGGCACCGGTCATTTGATATCATATTATTACAAATTATCCTGCGATGAGATGGGCGATGAATGAGCGGCCGATCCTGGTGAGCGAGGTGGGCCTGCGCGACGGGCTGCAGAGCATCGGCTCCATCATGCCGACCGAGGCCAAGATGGAGTGGATCCGCGCCGAGGCTGCCGCCGGCATCCGCGAGCTCGAGGTCGGAAGCTTCGTGCCCGCGAAACTGCTGCCGCAGCTCGCCGATACCGCAGCCCTCGTCAGGTTCGCGCGGACGATACCCGGTCTCACGGTCGCGGTGCTGGTGCCGAACCTGCGCGGAGCGGAAGCGGCCATCGAGGCCGGTGCTCACAAGATCACGCTGCCCTGCTCGGTGAGCGAGACGCACAGCCTGCGCAATTTGCGCCGCTCCCACGCACAGCTGCTGGAGGAGGCGCGCGCCATCGCGCAGGCATTGCGTGCGCTGCCGCGAGAGCGGCGTCCGCATTTCGAATGCTCGCTGTCGACCGCATTCGGCTGCACCCTCGAAGGCCACATCGCCCCGGCTCGCGTTGCCGTGCTTGCCGAGCAGCTGATGGCCGCGGGATGCGATGAGGTGGGACTCGCGGACACCTCCGGCTATGCAGATCCGGGCGCGGTGCGGCGAGTCGTCCGGCTCGTCCGCTCGGTCGTCGGCCAGGATGCGCTGACCGGAATCCACCTGCACAACACCCGCGGCCTGGGTCTCGCAAACGCGCTCGCCGCGCTCGAGCAGAATGTGACTACCTTCGACAGCTCCCTGGCGGGACTCGGAGGCTGCCCGTTCGCCCCCGGCGCATCGGGCAACATCGTCACCGAGGACCTGTGCTTCATGCTGGAGGCAATGGGGGTCGACACTGGCGTCGATCTTGCCGCTCTGCTGCGGGTGCGCGCGGTGCTCTCCCGGGCACTGCCCGGTGAGTCCCTCTACGGCTTCACAGCCGAGGCCGGACTGCCGCTCGGCTTCGGCGCGACGGCGCAGGCTGAATGAGATCGCCCGTGCCGGATGGGATTCGTTCCTGTGGCTTGCGGCCGTTACGCGAGGATTTCGATGAGCTCCTCGCCTGCGCCGCGCAGGCATGCGCAAGAGCCGCGCAACGCAGGCAACGAGCAGTCCGCGGCCGGAGCGAGCACCGGCAGGCCCTCGAGGGACTCGGCGGCGAAGGTCACCATCGCCATCCCGGGCGGCAACGCGTCCGGACTGCGATCCCGGCGGCGCGCGGAGGAAGGATATTGGTCGAGCTCGATCAGCGTGCCTTCCGTCAGGCGTACGAGCCCGTGCCGATGCGGGGTGTCCGACGGCAGCGAGTGCGCATGCGAGATGACGCCGACCGGGGTCGCGACCGGCGGGTCGGTCCGGTTGCGGAATCGCGCGTAAGGAGCGAACAGGGCATCGACATCCGGACCGGCGCCGACGGCGATGAATACGCGGCCGACGAACGATCGCGCCGCGGCCAGATCGAGTCCCGACCCGGCGTCGATCTGAGTGAAATAACAGCACTCCCCCGCCGGCCCTATCGCCTGCATGGCGCGAATCATTGGAAATCGGTTGAGGGGCTTCGGCGGCCCGATGATCTCGAACTCGCTTCTCTCGAGCCGTCTCGCGAGCGCCTCCACGTCCTGCGCGACGAATTCGGTCGCATTCCATCCGAAGGTGGTCAGCGCCCGCCAATCACCGGCCCGCGTGTCTTCGATGAAGCGCAGGAACACAGATTCGCCGCTCGCCGGTGCGAACGTCAGGACCCGCAGACCTTCCGCTGCCGGTGCGGCCCATGCACGCGCATCGGCGGCGCCGACGCGAGTCCGAGCGACCACCTGGTAGTCGAGAAGGGACCGATAGGCGTGCTCGATGACGCCAAGGTCCGGCACACTGTAGGTTACGGCTCGAATCGCCCCCAGGAGAGGTCGTACATGGGTATCGGCGTGCGCGTGATGAGAAGACATGACTCTCGCGGTGGGTTGCCTCGACTGCCACATCGTAGCAGCTGCCGGTTCGCATCAGGTGGGCTCGCATGAGCCGAAGTCGCCGAGGCGCAACTTTGCCCTCCGTCCGTTACGCCTGGTACGTCGCCGGGCTGTTGACTCTGGCCCAGATCGTCTCGTATCTCGATCGCTTCCTGCCCAGCCTGCTGGTCCAGCCGATCAAGCGGGACCTTCATCTCAATGACTTTCGCATCGGGCTGCTGCTCGGGCCGGCGTTCGTCTTCCTCTATGCCGTGCTGGCGATCCCCTTGGGTTGGCTGGCCGACCGGACCAATCGCAAGGCAATTCTCGCCGTCGGCATTGCCGTCTGGTGCGCGATGACGGCCGCAGGCGCCGTGGTGCGCAGCTTCGTTCCCTTTTTCATGACGCGTCTCGGTGTCGGTGTCGGCGAGGCGGCGGTGGCTCCGGCCTCCATCTCGCTCATCGGTGATTACTTCAGCCGCGAGCGGCAGCCCCGGGCGGTCAGCCTTTTCATGTCGGGAACTTTCCTCGGTGCGGGTTTCTCGTTCCTCTTCTTCGGACCGCTCGTGCACTATATCGAGTCGCTGCATCCGATCTCTCTCCCTCTGTTCGGGCATGTCGCATCGTGGCGACTGTGCTTTCTGCTCGTGGGCGCACCCGGTCTGCTGCTCGCGCTGCTCATGCTGACGGTGCGTGAACCTGCTCGGCAAGATCGGGTAAGTCTGGCAGCGCCCGGCAGCGGCTCCTCAGGGAGCGATGGCGCCGGCTCGAATCTCCGGGACGCCGCCGGTTACATCCTGGGCCGCTGGCGGGCGTTTGGAACACTGTTCGTCGCGTCATCGTGCAACGTCATGATGGGCGCCCTCGGACTTTGGAACGTCAGCCTGTTCAAGAGAACATGGAACTGGAACGTCGCGGAGGTTGGGATCGCAGTCGGGGCGATATTCCTCACGGCCGGTCCCCTGGGAACACTCATCGGAGTCTTCCTCACCAACCGCGATCTCGGGGCCGGCAGGCGCGATGCCACCTTGCGGGCGCTGTTCGTCGGCCTGCTGATCGGCGTACCGGCGTATGTCGCCTTTCCGCTGATGTCCTCGGTGAAAGTGGCGCTCATCGTGCTCTTTTGCGCCCAGGTGGGACAGGCCATGGCGACCGCCGCGGGCCCTGCGACGCTCGTGATGCTTTCACCCGGACAAATCCGCGCGCAGGCCACGGCCATCTACTACCTGGTAATCAGCCTCACCGCGCAGCTGATCGGGCCACCCCTCGTCGGTTTCATCGCCGATCTTCTCGGCACCGCCGGCGCCCTGCGTTACGCCGTCGCGATCGAGGCCGCTTTGCTCGGCATTCCTTCGATCCTTTTGACCTGGCGCGGATTCAGCGCCTACCGCCGGTCCGTCGCCGAGCTGGACGCCGGCTTTGAAGGGCTGGAGGTGACCCGAGCCGCCGCCATTCAGGGAGCACTCCGATGACACTTTCGATCGAGAATCGCGCAGCTTTGGATTTCGTTCTGATGCTTCGTCGCCGCTGGGCCGATACGCTGTACCCGCGACTCTGTGCGCAATACGAGGCGCGGTTCGGCGATGCGATGTCGGGGAGTCCGCAGCTCCTGGCCACACGCGTGCACGACCTCGCGGGCTACGCCGGATTCGCGTGGCTCGAGCGGGGCTCACAGAAGATGCTCTGGCGGGCAGCGAAGGACGCAATCGAAAGTCGAAACGATGGAGCGGGCGCCGTCATCCGTGCCTCGACTGTGGAGGCGTCGACGCTCGAGCTCGACCCCGAGCTCGATCTGCCTGACTGGTACACCGATTGGGACATCCACCTGCAGCCCGGGGGCGTGTGGTCGAGTACCGTCGCCGCCGATGTCTACGAGCTCGGCGCAAAGCTCGTGATGCAGGGGGACAACGACGATTACCGGTTTCACCGCTTGTTTCTCGAGACGGCAATTCCGCCGCGGCAATATCGTCGAATCGTCGATCTCGGTTGTGGGTTCGGCAAGTCGACCTGGCTGCTGAAGAAGGCTTACCCGCGGGCGGAAGTCGTCGGGGTCGATTTTTCCGAGCCATGCCTGCGCCTGGCCGTCCGGCGCGCCAATGCCCAGGGCCTTGCGATCCGGTTCCGCCAGGCCGATGCCGCGGACACCCGGCTCGAAGCGGGCACGGCGTCACTGCTCACGGCAACCATGCTGGTTCACGAGCTGCCGCTCGAGGTGCTGTCGAAGCTGTTTGAGGAGACGGCTCGCCTCCTCGAGCCGGGCGGCCTGTTGCGCATCCTGGACTTTCAGTTCACGGGAGAACCGCTGCGGGATCTGGCGATGCGGGAGCACGGACTGCGCAACAACGAGCCATTCATGCCGCCCATGATGGCGGCCGATACGGTCGGCATGGCCCGGGCCGTCGGTTTGCGCAACGTCCGTTGGACTGCCTTCGACGAGCGCACGGCCGGGCGCATGCCCGCGCTTCACTGGCCCAGGCGCACCGAATGGCATTTCCCTTGGGCCGTTCTGGAGGCGGAGAAGCCCGTATGACCCCACCCGTTGAATTTGGGGAGCTCAGCAGCTCCAAGCTCGCGGCGCTCGTTTTCGAGATCGCGTCACAGCTTCACGTCGAGCGCGCACGTCGCCTTGCGCTCGAGGCGGCGCTGCGCGCGCAGGGGCTGCTGAGCGAGGCGGATCTCGAGAAGGTGGCCAATGACCCAGCGTACTGCCGGCGGTCCGGCGAGGCGGCCGATGACGCCGTCCGGCGGCTCCTGCGCGTGCTGTCGGAATCGCCCGATGAGAAAGCGCCGCTGCGCGGCGAGGCGCCGGCCCCTGAAAGAGGAGACACATGATGGCGAGACCCTGGATCGAGTTCATCCAGTCACAGAGGCTCCCCTGGCAGTCCGATGATCTTTGGGGTGTCCGGCCTGGCGTAGATTCCAAGGTGTTGAGCGTCGACGCCCAGGACGGCGCCTGCAGCCTGCTGGTGCGCTACCCCTCGGCATGGCGCTTCGCGCAAAGCCGGGCGCTCTCAGCCGATGAGGAGTTCCTCGTGCTCTCCGGAAGTCTGTCGGTGGGAGGCCGGGTGTACGGCGAGTACGCCTACGCCCATCTTCCGGCAGGCTACGAGCGGGGACCTATGGTGTGCGCGGACGGGGCCGTGGTCCTGACTTTCTTCTCGCGCCGACCGGCGCACGCTGGGAGGGCGGAGTTCGACACGTCGCGGCTCGTCGAGCATCTGGATGCGTTCCAGGTGCCTTACACCGGCAACTTTCATCCGGAGTTTCCGCCGGGTGCTGGGCGCAAGCGGCTCTATGAGGACCCGGTCACTCACGACCAAAGTTGGATCCTCGGCACTCTGCCCATGCGTTGGGCGGAGCGCGCGGAGGTTCACCCGGTGGTGGAAGAGATGTACCTGCTGAGCGGGGAGTCCCACGGGAACCGCGGAGTCATGCGCCCGGGCGCCTACTTCTGGAGACCGCCGGAAATTCCGCACGGCCCCTACGGCACCCTCACCGGCAACCTTTATTTCTTCCGTACCAAAGGCGGCGCCCTGTCGACCCGCTACGTCGATAGCGGACGGCGCTTCGGGTGGTGGCCGAGCTACGATCCCGCGCTGCCGGAAAGCCTCGCTGCAGCGCGCGGCGAGACCGCCGAAGGGGCGCGGTGCTGGTGAGCACCGCGTCGGTTTGAGCGGCGGCTCACGCAGCGAGCCGCCGCTCACGATCCCACATCAGAAGGCGTAATCGAGCCTGAGATCCCACTCCCCCGGGGTGTTGTAATAGTCGAGACCCAGGAGATTCGCGATCCCGTAGTTGACCATCGTGCAATTGTGGCACTCCGCGGTGACGGTGACCGGGAGAAGCGACGGGTCGGCGAAGGTGACACTCGCATCGAGCAGTGTTCGCGCCGGATCCATGCCGCCGCCGCCGGGATAGGGCGCAGTGGGCCCGGCTGTATTGGCGGTATCGAACCACTCGCTGCTGACATGGTGCACCGCGACGTAGGGTGTAACGGTCCAGCGGCCGAATCGCAGCAGGTAGCTCGCATTCAGTGTCAGGGACAGTGCGGGAGTGAAGACCGGGGTGGCGAGAGACCCATCTGCCCGCACGATTCCTGCGCTGCAGGCCGTCGCGACCCCGGCGCGGCATTGCGCCTGCTGCCCCGTGATGAGCGGAGTCGGATCGTAGTAGCCCGCCTTCATCGAGCTGGCGTTGCCGCCCACGGTCAGCGCCCGAATCGGGCGCCATTCGACCTGCGCCTCGACGCCGTAACCATACATGCTGGCGCCGTTGCTCGTGTCGAACGAATCGGTGTGCGGGTTGTCGTAGAGCAGCTGATCGTCCTTGACGTCCTCGTAGAAGAATGTCGTGTTGAACCGCAGGCGGTTGGTCGGCATGGAGCGCCACCCGGTCTCGTACGACCAGACCGTCTCGGGCCGGAACGGATTGAAGTCCGCCGGATTGGTGCCCGTAAGGCCATTCCAGCCGCCGCCCTGGAACCCGCGCGTCGCCGAGGCAAACACCATCAGGTTCGGGGCTAAGTGGTACTCGAGGGCGAGGCGCGGGGTGAACTGGTTGGTCGCAAGGTGCGTCGGATAGCCCACGGCCTGGATTTGCGCCGTGGTATAGCCGAGTCCCGGCTTGTTGGGGTACGCCGTGACGTTCTTGGTCTCGTGTGTGATCCGACCTCCGAGAGTGAGCGTCAACGCGGAAGTGAGCTTGTAATCGCCCTGGGCATAGGCGGCGATCGAGGTCGTATCGTTGCTGAAGTACTGGTCGTTGATCGGGAAGGCAAACGTCGGCCCCAGACCGAGCACCTGGCCATAGTTGTTGCCGTTGGTCTCATACAGGAAGAACACACCCGAGGTGTAGTTCAGCCTGCCTGCGACGTCGTGCCACTTGATCTCCTGTGAGACTTGGTGATTGGCCAGGTCCTGAGCGAGGGTGATCTCGCCGGTGGGCACGGCGTCTGCCACCGGAAGATTCCCGAGCACCGCTGCGGCGTAGTCGGCCGCAAGAGCCTGATGCAGCCCCCGGTATCCGGTGATGAACTGCAGGGTGCCGGTGCCGAGGTCGAAGGTCAAATTGGAGGCCACACCGTAGCTGGTGACCACGGCACCCTGCCCGAATGTGCCTTTGGCTCCCGTAAGGTACGGCCTGAGCGCTCCACCGATCACGTTGAAGCCACTATAAGAAATGCGACTCCCGCCCGGCCCGGGCTGATTCAGGAGATTCGCGGCGTTGTTGCGCTCGTAGTCGAACGAGACATTCCAGTCAATCCCCGGCGATGGCAGCACGGTCACTGCCTCCAGTACCCCGAAATTGTTACGGCTGTTCAGCCGCTGATGCGTCGTCAAGTCCTGCACGTATCCGTTGTCGGTGATTCCGTAAATGGAAGTTCGCGTGAGGAGTTTGTCGGAGATGGGTAGATCCAGGGCGGCCTTCGCCGTGTAGACGTCCGACAATCCATTGCCGATCTGGCCGTAGCTGACCTCGGCATTTCCACCTACGGTACGGGTCGGCTTCTTGAGGGTCACGAGGATCGCGCCGCCGGTGGAATTGCGCCCGAACAGAGTACCCTGCGGACCATTGAGCACCTGTACGCTCTGCACTCCGAACAGCGCGAAATTATTGGCGTTCTGGCGGGCGATGTAGATATTGTCTACGTACGTTCCCACCTGGGGCTCGAAGGTCGGGAAAGCCTGGGTCTGCCCGAGTCCGCGAAGATAGTACACATTCGCCGAGCCTTGACCCACGTTATTGGCGGCGAACATGTTCGGAACGTAATCCTGCAGGTTCACCGTCGTGGTGATCTGCTGGGTCGCGAGATCATGCGACGAGAATGCCGTGACGGAGATGGGCACGTTCTGCAGGTTCTGAGCGCGGCGCTGAGCCGTCACCGTGATGGTCGCAAGGGTGCCGGCTTGCGGGGAAGCGCTCCGCGGAGTCGAGGCGGCCCGACCGCCGGGATCGGCGACGCTGTGAGCAGCTGCCGCGGCTGGCGCGCAAACAGCGCATGCGCCGATGATCGCCGCGACGGTCGCGGCAAGCGAGTGGTTGGGCGTCATCGTCGAGCACTCCCCGAAGCCGTATACGAAATGTCCTCTCCTTATATCAAAAGCGAACTCAATTGGGAATCACTCCGCGCATTCAGGGTGCGCCGCTCCAGAGCGGCTCGACGGCGCGCGATCCGGGCCGCAGGCGACGCGCAGCGGCGGAAAGGTAGGTTCGCCGTGGATCCGCATTGGATGCCTGGCCGATCGCGAGCGGAATTCATGAGATGCGCTGGCGCGACGCGAGTTCGGCCCGGCCCAGGGCGATGCCGGTCCGGAGCCGGAGAGTATTGTTCTACATGTATGTCATAGTCGCCCGAGGCTCATGCGCCGGCGAACGCTGCCGCCCCGGCTCGCCTTGGCGACCGCGCGAGCGCTCGCCCGCATCGCGCTGATGATCGACGAGAATCCGGAGGCGATCTCCGGCCCGAGGACGGCATCGTCAAACTACTACCCAGGTCTTTGGAATGGACGGCTGTTAGATTGGCGCGCCCGGAGGAATTGCTCGGCCCATCCGGGGGTCTCGGCGCTGCGGGCCCGGCGCTTCGCGTCGTCCAAAATCGCTCCAGGCGATTTTGTCGAACCGCCGATCACGTTCGACGCCAGAGGGGCGGAGGAGCGCACAACCTCTAAACCACGGGATTTCCGCATCGTCTCATGCGCCAGTGAACGGAGAGATAGCGCCTGATGAGCGCTTGGAATGAGAATGAGACGAGCCCAAAGTGCGCAATGGCACAGAAAAGCCCCTGGAGGAGGCTTCGATCGGTCGATCTGCTTCCTGGTGTGCTCCAGGACATCGCCGCGAGCGTGTGATCGATGTGGAGGTGGAGAGCCTGGCGAGCGCAATCGGAAATGGAATGACGGAATCTGCTCGTTGACATTTGGACGGTCGTCCGTACAATCTCCTGCATGCACACTCCCAATTCCAGTGAACTGGCTGCGTCGCTGCCCGGTGGCCCGGAGCTGACGCTGTATCACGCCGCTCATTCGACGTGCAGCCAGAAGGTGCGGCTTTGCCTTGCGGAGAAGGGATTGTCCTATGAGTCGCGTATCCTGCGCATCAAGGAAAGAGAGCATCAGTCGCCCGAATATCTCGCGCTGAACCCCAATGGCGTCATACCGACTCTGGTCCACGCGGGCGATTCGATTATCGATTCCTCGGTGATCTGCGAGTATCTGGACGAGGTGTTCGACCAGCCGCGGCTGTCACCCGCCACTCCGTTGGGGCGTGCGCGGATGCGAGCATGGTTGCGATACCTCGAAGAGGTGCCGACGGCTGCGATTCGAATTCCGTCGATCAACAAACTGTTCGTGCCGATCCTCGAGAAGCTCGGCCCGCAGGCCAAGCGTGAGCTCACCGTGCAGGCACCCCTGCGCCGGCATCTCTACGAGCGCATCGGTCCGCAGGGCTTCGCCGAGCAGGAAACACAGGAATCATTGGAGCAGCTGCGCGCGTCGCTGTGCCGCGCACAGAAGGCGCTGGAGCGCGGACCCTGGCTCAATGGCGATGCGTTCTCCCTCGCGGACATCGTCTTCACGCCCATCGTGGTGCGCCTCGAGGATCTCGATCTGCACTCTCTTTGGGCGGACCTTTCCGAGGTGGAGCCGTGGTACCAGCGGATCCAGGCACGGCCTTCGTTCTCGCAGGCTTTCATGCCAGGATCGCGCATCTCACTGACCCATCCCGACATGGTTTAGCCAGTGGCTGAAAGCACCACTCTGCGAAGATACAGCGCGGCCGGCACCCGCGAACGAATTTTGCGCGGGGCGCTCGCGCAGTTCGCGGGGCTGGGTCTGAGCGGTGCCTCTCTTCGCGAGATCAGCAAATCCGCGGATGTTCCTCTGAGCGCCCTCCATTATCACTTCGGCTCGAAGGAGAATCTCTTTATAGCCGTCGTGGAGCACTACCTCGGCGGTCTCGCCAAAGAGCGGCTCGAGCTCCTTGCGGCCTGTCGCGAGCGCGCCAGTTCGCCGAGCGTCGAAGACATAGTCGATGCCTTCATCCGACCGTTGATATCGCTGGCAGCGACGCCGGATGGCCTCGAGTACGTTCGCCTCCAGCTCCGTCCATTCGAGAATCCCTCAATCGTGCAACAGATGGCGACCCTGGCGGCACCGAGCGCGCTTCCGTTTCTCAACGCGCTCGCCGATGCGCTTCCCGGTGTCTCGAGGCCAAAGCTGACACGCGCCTATCGGCTGATGGTGTGGGGAGTCGTCCACACCTTGGTCGACTCCCTCTACGAGCGGCTGACCCAGCAACCCGCGTTACCGCCCAAGAAGCCGCAGCAGGAGCAGCTCCGCAGGGAACTTGTCGAATTCTACGTGGCAGGATTCCACGCCCTCGCCGGCGGCCCCTAAGACCGGGCGCCGGTGCCACTTCATTACCCTCCAAATTTGGACGGCCGACCGACCAACAGATCGGCTCCACGGGGTGTCCACGCATGAAACATTCACAATACGGGCTCGTTCTGACCGCGCTCGCTCTGTCGAATCTGTGGGGCGCGACGCCGGCACGGGCGGCTGTGGTCGAGCGCACTGGGTCGGCTTCTGCCGATTCCGGTGAGACTGATTCGACTGGGCTACAGGAAGTCATCGTTTCCGCCACCCGCCGCCATACGCCTCTCGAGAGGACGCCCGTGGCGGTCTCCGCGATCTCGGGGCGCCAGATCTCTGACCGCATGGATCAGACCCTGTTCGACCTTGCGCCGCAGCTTCCGGGGCTCACCATGAACGGGAGCGCGGGATACGACAACTTCCCCCTGGGGATCCGCGGTATTGCCTCGAGCACCTCACTCATCGGTTCCGAGGACCCGGTGGCCGTCTATCTGGACGGCGTATACCTCGGAAAGCCATCCGCAGTGATGGTCGACCTGCTCGACGTCAATCAGATCCAGGTCATCCGCGGCCCGCAGGGAACGCTCTACGGCCGCGATGCGACCGCCGGTGCGATCCTGATCACCCAGCGCCATCCAAGTCGCCACCCGGAGCTCACGTCGTCGGCCAGTTTCGGCAACTTCGGCCAGTGGCGCCTGGCCAGCCGCGTTTCCGGGCCGCTGTCGGACTCTTGGTCCGGCACCCTCGCAGTAGCCCATTCCGGCGAGAGTGGATGGGGTGCCAACACCTTCAACGGCTCGAAAGCGGTGAGCAGGCAGAGCACTTCCGGGGTCGGCGCGCTTGCATTCGACCGGGGCTCCCTGCATGCGACCCTGCGAGTGGATGGCCTGACCGAGCGGATCCACGACGCATTCAAGAAAATAAACGCTGTACCCTACAGCGCAGCACACCCGAACATTGCGGACGACGGCCTCGCCGGAAACCCGAGCAGTTTCGCGTTCAACTTTCCAACCGGCGAAAGCCACGACGATGGCGGCGCGAGCCTCGAGATCGCGTATGACATGCCCGGCGCCACCTTGAAGTCGATCACCGGATGGCGATTCGATGATCTCAGGGGATCGATCGATACCGATGGCACGGCGACTTCCATCACCACGAACGTCACGAATGAGCACCACCATCAGTTCAGCCAGTCCCTGACCCTCTCCGGAAACAACAGTCACAATACCTGGATCACGGGAATCGATGGGTACCATGCGACCGACACCTTGGTGCAAGTGGTTGGCGTGCCGGTACTAGTCTCGAGTCTGACGATCAGTGCCCGTGAGCAGCTCACGGCCGTCGGAGCATTTTTCGAATACACGCAGAAATTCGGAGATCAGTTCGCCCTCACCGCGGGGGCCCGCATCAACGAGGACCATAAGGATTTCACCAGTGCCGGTAACGGCGCCGGCCGAATCGCGTCGGCTCCTGCCGAACGTCTGACGCATGCGTGGACGTCGGTCACGCCCTCGGCCCGTGCAACGTACACTCCGAACAAGCAGTTGCTGCTATACGTGACTATCGGAAAAGGTTTCAAGAGCGGCGGCATGACGGTGCTGCAAGCGACCCCGTTCAATCCCGAGACCGTCTGGAACTACGAAGCAGGCCTCAAGTGGACGTCGGCGAACCGGCACGTGTATATAAACGCCGATGGCTACCGCGAGGACTACAAGAACTTGCAGGTGCGTGTCTCCAGGGGGCTGGGTCTCATCCAAACTCTGAATGCCGCGGCGGCACGGATCAACGGCGCCGAATTCGAGACAGGCGTGATGCTGCCGGGAGGCTTGCGCCTGTCTGCCTTCGCGAATTTCACCGATGCCAGGTACGTCGACTACATCGGGCCCGGGCCGTTCAACAACGCCGGCCAGTCCTTGAATCGCGCGCCGAAGTGGCAGACAGGTGCCACGGTTGGTTTCGATCGTGATACTCCGATCGGCATAGTCTCCGGTGAACTCATCTACAGCGAGCGGACTCGGATCTACTTCTCGGCCCCGAACGTGAATGGCCTCAGCTCACCGGGGTATGGTCAGCTCGATGCGCGTCTCGGATACGATATGCCGAGCGGGAGCTGGCGCTTTTCCCTCGTCGGCAAGAATCTCACCGATCAGCGCCATGTGGATAATGTGGTCATCTTCGGCAGTACCCTCGCGGCCAATTTCAACGAGCCGCGCAGCGTCATGGCGGAAGTGGAGTACAGGCTTGGACAATAGCAGCGGATCAGGCAGTCAGTCCCAGGGAGAGGCGCTGGGACTGCCCACGTTTCGCCGGGTCGTAACCGGTCATGATCTCGACGGGAAGTCGGTGTGCATCAGTGATACGGAAGTCCCCGGGGGCCCTGGCTGGATGCACGATCTCTGGCAGACGCCAGTGCCGGCAAGCAACCACGCGGCATCGCCGACCACGGAGTTTCCGCTGAGGCTGACGCCGCCGTCCTCAGGGCTGACGTTCCGGATCATGAAGGTACCACCGCGAAGTGTCCTCGACAGTCTTACTCAAGAAGACGTCGCGAAGATGCTGAGGGAGGTCGGTGCGAACGACTCAGGCGTGCCCTCAGAGCATATCCTGATGCACCGGACACGGACGTTGGATTTGCTAGTCGTCCTGTCAGGACGCGTTACGCTGCACCTCGAGGGGGGAGATCTGTCCCTGAAGCCGCTCGATTGCATCGTGCAGCGGGGAACGGCACATGCCTGGAGCACACCCGACGATACGGCGGCGTCGGTGGCGGTTGTTCTCATAGACGCGCCGAGCTAATGCGACTCGTCACCTTCGTCCGGCCTGACAAAGCCGCCGTCGCCGGAGCACTTATCGAGGCTGATCGAGATCTCGTCGATCTGGAGCTGGCCACTGGAAACGCCGTGTTCCGGACTGTCCAGGGACTCATCGAGGCCGGCCCCGACGCGTGGGCGGAAGCGCGCGCAGCGGTGGCCGCCGCACCTGAGCGGGCACTGCGGCCCTGCGCAGGGACGACCCTTCTGCCGCCTCTGCCCATTCCGGTGCAGCTGCGCGATTTCGCCTCGTTCGAGGCTCACTCGTCCGCTGCAGGAAAGCGTACGCTGCCGCAGGTATGGTACGACGAGCCGGTCTACTACAAGTGCAACCGTTTCGCGGTGGTGGGCCCGGACAGCATCGTGGAATGGCCGGCCGGATCGAACTTGATCGACTATGAGCTGGAGCTCGCCGTAATCATCGGGCGTGGTGGCAAGGACATTTCGACCGAGCGGGCCATGGAGCACGTCTTCGGATATACGATCTTCAACGATCTAAGCGCCCGCGACTGGCAGTTCCGCGAGATGGAGGTGGGTTTGGGTCCGGCGCGGGGCAAGGACTTCGACGGTGCCAATGTGCTCGGACCTTGCATCATCACTGCCGACGAGGTCTCTGATCCCTACGCGCTGCACATGGTGGCACGCGTAAATGGGGAGGAATGGTCACGCAACTCCGTCGGGACGATCCATCACAGGATCGACCGCATGATCTCGTTCGCGAGCGAAAGTCAAACTCTGCATGCCGGAGAGATCTTCGGGACCGGGACAGTGGGTGGGGGCTGTGGCTTCGAGCTCGGACGCTACCCGGCGCGGGGAGACCTCATCGAGCTCGAGATCGAGCGCATCGGAGTTCTGAGGACTCGCATTCGATGACCGCGACCGAAGAGCTGCGGCGCGGCTGGCCGGTGCTGATCGCGGCCTTCGTCGGAATCGGTTGCGGCGTCTCTTCGCTCACCCTCTACACCGGAGGTCTGTTCATCGCTCCGCTGGAGCACGCGACGGGTTGGTCACGCGCGTGGGTTGCGGCGGGTTCGACTGCGACGACCTTTGGTGTAGCGTTCTTCTCGCCCGCGGCCGGCTGGCTGCTCGATCGCTTCGGGTGTCGCGCAACCGCGGCGGCCTCGCTGCTGGGCCTGACTGCCGGATACGTGGTGCTCGGAACGGTGCCGCTGGTGCTTCCTGGCTATCTCGGCACGCTCTTCGCGATGGGTCTCTTATCGTCGGGCTCCAGTCCGATCAGCTTCACGCGGGCGGTGAATGCGTCCTTCAGGCGGCTGCGGGGACTGGCGCTCGGGATATCGCTCGCGGGAGCGGGCGCGGTGGGGTCCTGCGCACCCTTGGTACTCGGGCCCGTCATCGCCGATAGCGGATGGCGCGTGGGCTACCTGTCTCTGGCGGCTGTCGTCGCGCTCGCGGCCGCCGTGGCGTTTCTCGGTTTACGCGAACCGGCGGATCGTCCATCGGCATTCAGCCCTGGCGGTCCCGCGAAAGACCTTGGCGCCGCAACTGGAAGCCCGGTCCTGTGGATCCTGGCGTCAGCGTTCGCCTTGTCCGCGTCGGCGATTGCCGGCGTGGTCTTTCATTTCGTGCCGATCCTGCAAACGCACGGCATCGCGAGGGCGGAGGCGGTACGCGCAGCGAGCGCGCTCGGCATGTCCGTCATCATCGGCCGCCTGTTCACGGGCGCCGCGCTCGACCGGCTCTTCGGTCCCTGGGTGGGGGCGGTGGTTCTCCTCTGCGCGGCCGCGGGTTGCGCGATGCTTGCGGCTTCCAACGGTCTGCCGCGAACGGCGGGCGTGATGATCAGCTTCGCCATGGGCACGGAGGTAGACCTGATCGCGTATCTCCTCGCGAAGTACTTCGGACTTCGGACCTACGGGCGCGTGTACGGCATCTTGTTCGCGCTGGTGCTCATCGCAGCGGGACTCGGCCCCCTGATATTCGGCGTGGCCTACGATCTTACGAAGACATACGGGCCCGCTCTCAAAGGCGCCGCGGCGATGTGTTTCACCGCGGCCGTCCTGATGTTGCTGCTTCCCCGCTATCCTGGTGAAGTCCAGTCATGAAACTCGCCTGCGTCGAGATTTTGCGCTCTCTCGTCAGCTTCCCAACGGTATCTCGTGACAGCAATCGTCCCCTGATCGATTGGGTGCGCAATTACCTCGCGGATCTGAGAATCGAATCCCACCTCGTTCCGAATGCGGATGGCACAAAAGCGAACCTTTTCGCAACGGTAGGGCCTTCTGCACCAGACGGCCTGGTCTTATCCGGTCACACCGACGTTGTGCCGGTGGACGACCAGAAATGGAGCAGCGACCCATTCCAGCTGACCGCCCGAGGAGCGCGCCTGCAAGGCCGCGGCGCTGCCGACATGAAGGGCTTCATCGCCGCGGTCCTGGCGCGCATTCCCGACTGGAGCCGAGCTCGCTTGCGGCGCCCGATGCATCTGCTGCTCTCCTATGATGAGGAGATCGGCTGCCTCGGAGTATCATCCATGATTTCGGCGGCAAGCGAGAGCTTGCATCAGCCTGCGGCAGTCATCGTCGGAGAGCCTACGGGGATGCGCTTGGCCACGCAACACAAGGGTGTATGCGTGGCGGCGACGAAGGTGACCGGGATCTCGGGGCATTCGAGTCTCACGCATCGAGGAGAGAGCGCAGTAATGCTTGCTGGCGAGCTGATCGCGCACCTGCGTGAAATCTCGGACAAGCTGGCTTCTCAAGGGCCTGCCGGCGCCCGGGCATTCGATCCGCCCTACACCACGGTGAGCGTCAACAGGATCTCCGGCGGAACTGCCGTCAACGTCACGGCCGCGCTCTGCGAGTTCGTGTGGGATATCCGACCGCTTCCCGGCGCGGATTCCGGCGCAATCGTCAGTGCACTCGCAGCTCACGGCGAGCACTTGCTGGCTCAGCTTGCCAGGCAGGGAAAGCGGTGCGAAATCGAGACGACCGTGCTCGCCGATGCGCCCGCATTGCGGGCGGAGAAGGACGGGCGGGCGGCAGAGCTCGTGAGAGCCGTTACCGAGCGTCATGAGACGGACATCGCCGTTCCGTTCGGTACCGAAGCCGGCTACTTCCAGCAGGCGGGCTGGTCGACTGTGGTTTGTGGACCGGGGAACATCGAGCAGGCGCACAGACCCGACGAGTTCATCGAGCGCTCCCAGCTCGAGGAATGCGAGACCTTTCTGGATCGTCTGATCCATCGACACCTGGCATAGGGATGATCAGGAGACCCTTCTAGCGCGTGACCTCGACGGATAGGTCGACAACTGGTAACTCGCCGAGGCATCGAGCTTCACCCCCTTCCGTGAAAATGGGCTCGGCGCGAATCCTCCAAGCGCACGTCCGCATCAAACTGCGGAGCGGACTGCTTCCGGCACTCCGCACCAACCGGGGCGAGCGAATAATAGACACTGTCAGGATTGGCGCGCCCGGAGGGATTCGAACCCCCGACCACCTGGTTCGAAGCCAGGTACTCTATCCAACTGAGCTACGGGCGCGGCGCGGGTATTTTATCAGGGGCTGCCTGGGGTTTTGCACCGAAATAGCCGATCGTCAGCAGGCCGAACCACACCGGCGCGACGTAGAGCGCCACGCGGGTGACGGGTTTCAGCCACAGCATGGCGGTGACGAAGAGCAGGAAGGCGACCACCAGCCAGTTCACCACCGGCGCCCCCGGCATGCGGAAGCTCGAGGCCGCCACCCGCCCCTCGCTCACCGCGCGCCGGTAGCCGACATGCGCAACCATGATGATGCCCCACGTCCAGAGCGTCCCCACCAGCGACACGCTGGTCACCCACATGAAGACCTGCCGAGGCACCAGGTAGTTGAGGAAGACCCCGACCAGCATGACCGCAGCCGAGAGGTGGATGCCGGCCGCCGGCACCTTTCGGGAGTTCAGCGAGCCGAATGCGCGCGGCCCCTGCCCCCGGCAGGCCAGCGAGTAAAGCATACGGCCGGTGCTGAAGAGGCCGCTGTTGCAGGACGAGGTCGCTGCCGTGATGACGACGATGTTGATGATGGTTGCGGCCGCCGGGATCCCCAGCTTCTCGAACACGAATACGAACGGGCTCGTGTCCGGGCTCAGCTGATTCCAGGGCACGAGCGCCATGATGACGACGAGCGCCCCGATGTAGAAGAGCAGGATGCGGAAGATGATGCCGTTGGTCGCCCGCGGCAGCACCACGGCCGGATTCTCCGCCTCGCCCGCAGTCACGCCGATCAACTCCACGCCGGAGTAGGCGAACATCACCATCTGCAGCGTCAGCAGCACACCCAACATGCCGAACGGCAGGAACCCTCCGTGAGACCACAGGTTCGTGAAGCTCGCCTGCGAGCCGAAGTGGCCGAAATGGAAGGCGATCACCGCGACCCCGGCCACGATGAGCGCCACGATGGTCACGATCTTGATCAGAGCGAACCAGAACTCGAGCTCGCCGAACACCCCCACGGCGAGGAGATTGGCGGCGTACAGCACGGCGAGGGCGAGGAGCGGCGGCAGCCATTGCGGAATCGCGGGTAGCCAGAACCGCACGTAGATGCCGATGGCGGTGAGCTCCGCCATGGCCATGACGACCCACATGAACCAGTAGGACCAGCCGGTCACGAACCCGGCGAACGGGCCGCAGAACTCCTCCGCATAAACTGCGAAGGAGCCCGCGACGGGCCGGTAGGTCAGCAGCTCCCCGAGCGCGCGCATGATGAAGAAGATCGCGATGCCGCCCACCAGGTAGCTGACGATGAGCGCCGGACCGGCATTGCGGATCGCCTGCGCCGAGCCGAGGAAGAGCCCCACCCCGATGGTGCCGCCCAAGGCGATCAACTGGATGTGCCGGTTGCGCAGGTTGCGCGACAGGTGCGACTCGGATTGCGACATTGAGGACCCCGCTATCGGCTGGAGCGGCCGGGGGCGCCGGCATCGTGCGATCTTACCCCGGCGAGAGCGATGACGCCGCCGTGAAGGGGAGTCGATCCGTACCGCGTCATGAGCGATCAAAGCTACGCGGACTCGCCGGATCGGAATACGCCGCGGGGGCCGCCGCCGCCAGGCACCAGAGGGCAATCGAAGCCCTGGCGATGCATCGGCGCCTCATCGCATGCCCATGCTACTCTGGGCCGGTGGCTTCACCATTGAGAGAGTCGTGCCTTCCAAGCGTGCCGCCAGCCCGCCCCTAGGGAGAGCGCGGTGCGGGTGGGTTCCGGCGGGCGATGGCGAGTACGCCCGCTATCACGACGAGGAGTGGGGCCGGCCCGTGCGCGAAGACCGGCGGCTCTTCGAGATGCTGACGCTCGAGGGCGCCCAGGCAGGCTTGTCCTGGTCCACCATTCTGCGCAAGCGTGCCGCGTATCGAAAGGCCTTCGCCGGGTTCGACCCGGCGAAGGTCGCCCGCTTCGACGCGCGGCGCCGCGCCGCGCTGCTTCAGGACTCCGGCATCGTCCGCAATCGGCTCAAGATCGATTCCACCGTGAGCAATGCACGGGCCTTTCTCGCCGTGCAGCGGGAATTCGGCTCCTTCAGCCGATATCTCTGGGACTGGGTCGGCGGCCGCCCCGTCCGCAACGGGTGGCGGACCCGCAGCCGGGTGCCCGCCCGCAGCGAGCTCAGCGACCGGATCTCCCGGGACCTGAAGAAGCGCGGCTTCCGATTCGTCGGCTCGACGATCACCTATGCATACCTGCAGGCCGTCGGCGTCGTCAACGATCACACCGCGGGGTGCTATCTTTACCAGGCCAGGCGCGCGGCAGCGCGGGTGGCCCGCAAGGCCTCCCGCTCTTAAAATAGTCGCTCAATCCACCAGGGGAATATTTCATGAAATCGCTCCTAGCGGCGGTGGCCGTCGCCGCAGCCGTCCTTGCACCCGCAGCCTATGCCGATTGCAGCTATCCGCAGACCCCGAGCCACCTTCCGGATGGCAGCACCGCGACACTCAAGGAGATGCTCGCCGGGATGAAGTCGGTGAACAAGTACAACCACCGGATGGAGGGGTACCTCGCCTGCATCAAGCTCGAGCGGGATAGCGCCGAGGCGCACGCCGGCACCAAGCTGAGCAAGCAGCAGAAGCAGCAGCTCGAGGACATCGAGATTCAGAAGCACAATGCCGCTGTCGACCAGCTGCACACGGTGGCCAACCGCTTCAATGCGCAAGTGAAGATCTTCAAGACGCGAGGCAAGAAATCAGGCTGACCGTGATCGATCCCTCGCAGGCCGATGAGCTCATCGCGCAGCACCTGACGTGTCTGCCGATCGAGTCCCTGCCTCTGGCGCAATGCGCCGGAGCGGTGCTGCGGGAGAACATCTACGCGGAGCGGGACCAGCCGCCTTTCGACCGCGTGACCATGGACGGCATTGCGCTCGATAGCCGCGGCGTGCGCGGCGGCATGCGCCGCCTGCAGATCCAGGCAATGCAGGCGGCCGGCGATCCGCCGCTCACGCTGGCCGGACGCGGCCACTGCATAGAGGTCATGACCGGCGCGGTGTTGCCTTCCGGCTGCGAAACTTGGCGATCAGTGGCAACCCCATGCGCTTGGCCAGCGCCTCGGTTTCGCTGGTGCCGTAGGCAATGCCCACCGGCAGCATGCCGGCGCTGCGCACTGCTTCCAGCAGGGCGTCCACGGTGCCGTCGTCGGGCAGGTCGAGCAAGTGGCTCAGATCCAGCACGACCGCTGCACGGGAGAACATCTGCGGCGCGGCGCGTACACGCCGCTCCAGCTCGTCACACAGCGCGGCAGCATCCACCCGGCGCACGCGAACGCACGCCATGCCAACCTGGCCAAAGCGCAGGTCGCAGGCATCGGAAGTATCCATTTGCACACTCATGGATGCCGTTCTCCGGCAATCCTTTGCTGGCTGGGTGCAGCAGTCACCGCATGCAGACGCTCGGTCAGCCAGGGCACATCGGGCAGGCCGCCGTGATCAAGCCAGGTCTCGCGGACATAGCCGTAGCTGGCCAGGTCCCTGGCCAGCAGGCTCACCTTCGGTCCGTCGGTGCCCATCTGTTGCTGATCGACTTCCTGAAAGCCATAGGTGCCGTGGAACAGCACAACGACATCGTTGCGCGGCTCCAGGAACACCTCGCAGGTGAGCAAGGGTACGCGTACCTCGGCGTAGCTGTGCACGTCGCAATAAAAGATGCGACCAAGACCGTGGCGACGGTAGCTGTTCGCAATCACGATACGGTCGATGTAGACGAACTGGGAGTAGTGCTCGGAGAACCAGCGATAGTTCGGGCTGTCGTAGTGGGCCCCCTCGCGCAGCGCGATCAGAAAGCCCGCCAGATGACCGTCGATTTCGGCCACGCGGAAATACTCGGCGTGCTCGAAAAAATAACGCAGGTGACTGGTGTCGAGGGCGAGGATGGAGCGGCCGGCAGCGTTGTTCAGCGCCAGCACGGCATCCAGGTCTTGCTCGCGCACGTCGCGGATGGCAAGGGCCATTCGTTGCTCCGCTAGATTGAATATAGATTGAATGCCAAGGACAAGACCGATCGAATCGGTCCCACACAAGTCGTCATTATGACATGTGGCCGGGGCCTTACATACGCCGCTGGCAGATGTAAAAGCTTTGTAAGGGAGACATTCAGCCAGTCAGGCGGCCGACAGGCATGACTTCTCGCGCATTGCGCGAAATGTCGCCACGGCCAATGATGCGCCCATGCGTTGGCCATTTTTCAATCATATCCGCCTGCTGCGCTATGCGGGCTTCTTCACCTACCTTTCGGTGGGTACCCCGCTGATTACCAACTGGGCGATCGAGCGGCTCAGCCAGTTGCAGCGGCCCAATTTCTCGTT
>JABBNZ010000017.1:58790-60581 GCA_019352035.1 Pseudomonadota bacterium
CACCAGCAACCTGGGGTCGCGGCGCTACCCTGTGATGAAACTGCTCGGGTTGACCTTGATGACGGCCGCCGCCGTGACGGTCGGCTGGTACAGCCACAGCGGGCTGTCGGCGATGCTGATGGTGGTGGCCTCGCTGGTGCTGCCGTGGATGCTTCCGTTGTGGCTGGCGGCGTTCTGGCTGGTGCTGCAGCACCTGATCCTGGTGGTGATCTTTGCTACCTGGCCCGAGTACGATTACAGCATTGCGGTGGGTTTTCTGCAGGCGAGCATTTACCTCGGCATATCCGTGTTGGTGTTTGTCACCTCCACTGTGGCCAGTCAGCAAGCCGAGCAGCGCGAGGCGCAGCGCCGGCTGAACTCCGAGCTGCGCGCCACCCGCGCGCTGCTGGCCGAGTCCAGTCGTATCGCCGAACGCATGCGCATTGCCCGCGACCTGCATGACCTGATCGGCCACCACCTGACGGCCCTGAGCCTGAATCTGGAGGTGGCCAGCCATCTCAGTGGCGAGCCCGCAGCGACCCATGTGCGTAGCGCCCAAAGCACGGCGCGGCACCTGTTGGCCGATGTACGCGAGGTGGTCAGTGAATTGCGTCAGGATGACGCCATCGACCTGACCCAGGCCTTGAACAGCCTCATCGACGGAGTTCCCGGGCTGAGCGTGCACGTGGTGATGCCGCCTCGGTTCAGTGTGGAGGATCCGCGTCGTGCCCAGGTGTTGCTGCGTTGCGCCCAGGAAATCATCACCAATACGGCCAAACACGCCGGCGCGCGCAATCTCTGGCTCAATTTCGCCTATGCCGAGGCGAGCCTGCTTGGTCTGCACGCGCGTGACGACGGCCGCGGCGCGGATCAGGTCGTGCCCGGCAATGGCCTGTCCGGCATGCGCGAACGACTGGCCGAATTTGGCGGCAGCCTGACCGTGGACACCGGGTTGAGCCGGGGCTTCGGGCTCACCGTGCGATTGCCGCTGGGCGAGCAGACGGCGCTGGCGCACACGCCATCCCGATTTGAACCACCGGCCCTGAATGTGTCGTAATGTTGTGGCTTGACCGAGATGGGCTTGTGCCTCGCAGTCGCTGCCGCATTGTTTCGTCAACTCCACACTCCTGATTCAAGTTTGCCCGAGGATTCGCGATGATCTCCGTTTGTCTCGTCGACGACCAGAATCTGGTACGGCAAGGTGTTCGCTCACTGCTGGACCTGTCCGAAGATATCCGCGTGGTGGCGGAATGTGCCGACGGCGCGCAGGCGGTGCAGGACATCCCGCGGATCAAGCCCGACGTGGTCCTGCTGGATTTGCGGATGCCGAACATGAGCGGTCTCGAAGTGCTGCAGGCACTGTCGGCCCGCAATGAATTGCCGCCGACCATCATCCTCACCACGTTCGATGATGATCAGCTGGTACTGCAGGGGCTCAAGGCCGGCGCGCGCGGCTACCTGTTGAAGGACGTCTCGCTGGAGCAACTGGTCGAGGCCGTGCGTTCGGTGGCGGCGGGTGGATCACTGGTCGCGCCGATGGTGACCCAGCGCCTGATGGCGGGCGTGGCGCGGATGCAGAACCAGTTCACCAGCCTGGAGCAGCCTGATCCACTGACCGAGCGCGAGACCGAGATCCTGCGCCTGCTTTCCGGCGGCTACAGCAACAAGGAAATTGCCAATTCACTGAAAGTTGCCGAGGGTACCGTCAAGAACCACGTGTCCAACATCCTTTCCAAGCTGGGTGTCCGCGACCGTACCCGGGCGGTGCTGAAGGCGCTTGAGATGGGGATAGTCTGAGTCTCGTCAGCGCCT
>JABBNZ010000077.1 GCA_019352035.1 Pseudomonadota bacterium
CCCCGACGTGATGGCGCCAAAGGAGGAAAACGAGACTCACTGCGAGCGCAGCCGCCATCACCGGACGTGCGTGCGCGCGAATCGCCTGCACGACCCCGTCCGGGCGATTTTGCACGGAGCCCAGCCAGAGACCCGCCACCCACACCAGCTGCCAGGAGAACCAGTTGAAAGCGCCGTACGCATCGAGGGGCAGCGGCATGCCGAGTGCGGAAACGCCCTGATAAAGCAGGTGCCCCCCGCCCCATTGCGCGAAGAGCCACAGCAGTCCCGAGCCGCCGAGGATCGGGAGCCATCCGCGATGGTTCGCGACTCGAAGCAGCGCCGGTGAGAGCAGCAGGAACACGATGTACATCGGCAGGATGTCGAGGAGCGGCGGCTGGTACATGAAAAGCGGGCTCGCCGCGACCGCCACGGCCGGATGATGAAAGAAGACGAGCAGATAATCGCGCAGCGCGTGAGAGCCGCTCCATTCCGTCACGCCCACGACGACCGTGAAGACGAAAAGCAGCAGCAACAGATGGTAGCCGTAGAGCTTCCTCGCGCGCTTCCACAGCCGCTCGCGAACGTAGGCGAAGCCCCGTTGGGAGAGCAACGGCGCGTAGATCGAGCCCACGAGAAATGCCGAGAGAAACACGAACCCTTCCGCCGCGGAGACGTATCCGAGCGGCTGATTGGCCGCGGAGTTCAGCGCGGTCGGCAGATGCGTCCCGGCCATCACGAGCAGAAAGATTCCCCTGAGTGCGTCGAGCTCATTACGTCGTTTCATCCCCTATTCACGATCGCGGCCGCCCATTGTTCCGACGCTCACCGCCCTGCCAAGCTTGCTCGCGAGGGTGCCGGCACGCGGCCTGCTGCGCTAGACTCTCCGCCGGCCCATCCGGCGCGCCCCCGGAACACCCATCGCATGTACCTGAACGGAATCGGAACCGCGGCTCCCCCGTCGCGCTACACGAAGCTCGATTGCTGGGAGGCGTTTCGGGGCTCCGAGTGGTTCGAGCGCCTGCACCAGCGCACGCGCGCCCTCGCGAGGGCGATCCTGCTCGGCGAGAATGGCATGGAGGCACGCCGGCTGGCGGTGGACTCTCTCGCCGATGCGTTCCGGATCGATCCGGATACGCTGCACAGGCGCTTCCTCGACACCGCTCCGGACCTGGCCGCGCGAGCGGGTGCATCCGCGCTCGACAGCGCCGGGCTCACGGTTGACGAAATCGATGGGATCGTCGTCAGCACCTGCACCGGTTATCTGTGTCCGGGACTCTCGGGCTACGTCATCGAGCGCCTAGGGCTACGCGCGAGCACGCCTGCGTTCGACCTCGTCGGCCAGGGATGCGCGGCAGCGCTGCCGAACATGCGGCTCGGTCAGGCGCTGCTCGGCCCCGGTCAGGACTGTCGCCACGTATTGTCGATCTGTGTCGAGGTATCGAGCGCGGCGATGTATCTCGACGATGACCCGGGCGTCATGGTGAGCGCGTGTCTTTTCGGGGACGGCGCGGGTGCCGCGGTCCTCTCGAGCGCCGCGCCTGCGGGACGCCGCCGGATCCTGTGGCAGGACAGCGAGTCCCTTCTCGATCCGCAGCACCGTGAAGCGTTGATGTTCGAGCATCGCGGCGGAATGCTGCGCAACGTGCTCACCCGTCCCGTGCCCAGCCTGGCGGCGGAGCATGTCGGGCGGATGCTGCAGACGGTGCTGCCGCGCGCGGGAATCGACGTGTCGCAGATCAGCACGTGGATCATGCACGCCGGCGGACGGGACGTTCTGCGCGCGATCGAGGAGCGGCTGGCGCTCGGCCCGGAGGCTCTGCGCTTCAGCGCCGCGGTGCTGCGCGAGTACGGCAATCTCTCGAGCGCATTCGTGTACTTCGTGCTGCAAGCCGCCCTGGCGGGCGAGGCAGCGGGAGGTTGGTGGTGGCTCGGATCGTTCGGCGCGGGATTCACCTGTCACGGCGCGCTGCTGAGAGTGGATTGACCTCGCCGCCCAGAACGGTCCGTCCCGAGATCCTCGACGAGCTGCCGCCGACGGACGCGCGCGCGATCCGGTCCCGCCGCGATCTGCGGCGCGTCAACCGGGTGATGGGAAGCTGCGGCATTCTGAGCCGGGCGATGCGGCGGGCGTTGGCGTCCTCTTCACGTCACGGTCCGCTTCGAATCCTGGAGCTGGGGGCCGGCGATGGCAGTCTCGCATTGCATATCGCCGCGCGGCTCGCTCCCGCCTGGCCCGCGGCCGAGCTGACGCTGCTCGACCGGCAGCCGCTCATCCCGGAAACGACGGGCATCGCTTTTGCTCATCTCGGCTGGACCCTGCGCCTGCTCACCGTGGATGTACTCGAATGGGCCCGAGCCCCGACTCAACGACAGCTCACAGGCCGCTGGGACCTGATCCTCACCAACCTCTTCCTCCACCACTTCGAGGCGGATGCGTTGCGGGAGTTGCTGTCGGCCGTCGCGGATCGTTGCGATATCTTCATTGCCTGCGAGCCGCGGCGCAGCCTGCCCGCCCTGCTCGGCAGCCGGCTGCTGCCGGCGCTCGTTGTGAGCCGCGACACCCTGCACGATGCAGTGGTCAGCGTGCGTGCCGGGTTTCGGGGGCAGGAGCTGTCGGACGTGTGGCCCGCGCGCGGCGCCGCATGGGTCGTGGAAGAGCGCCCCGCGGGCCTCTTCAGTCATCTCTTTGCCGCTGCGCGCGGCGATGCGGTCTGATGGCCGGCTCCTACGACGCCATCGTCATCGGCGCGGGGCCAGCCGGCTCGAGCGCGGCCATTCTGCTCGCCCGCGGCGGCCGCTCCGTGGCGCTTCTCGAGGCGCGAGCCTTTCCGCGCCGCAAGGTGTGCGGCGAGTGCATCGCGGCAAGCAATCTTCCGCTCCTGGAAGCCCTGGGCCTCGGCGAGACGCTGCGCCAGCATGCGGGGCCGGAGCTGCGGGAGGTCGCGCTGTGGTACGGAGAAGAGACGATCACGGCCCCGCTACCCGCCTGCGCGCAGGGCTCCCTTCCCTGGGGCCGCGCCATAGGCAGAGAGCATCTGGATCTGCTGCTCCTCGAGCAGGCCCGTGTCGCGGGCGCCGCCGTATTCCAGCCCTTGCGAGTGCGCGCCGTTCGCGCGCACGCTTGCGGCGCCGGCTACGACATCGATGCCGGAAACGATGACGTGAAGCTTACGCTGAGCGCGCCCGTCATCATTCGCGCACACGGCTCCTGGGAGCCGCCTCCCGCGGGCGCAGCTCCGTGGCATGGCGAGCGCCGCCCTTCGGACCTGTTGGGATTCAAAGCGACTTTCCGCGATGCCGACTTGAAAGACGGGCTGCTGCCGGTGTTGGGCTTCGGCGGCGGCTACGGCGGCATGGTCGTCGCGGGGGACGGACTCACCACGCTCGCCTGCTGCATCCGCCGTGACCGGCTCACCGCTTGCCGGCGCGACAGCCCGGCGGGCACTGGAGCAGGCGAAGCCGTCGAGGCGCTGTTACGCCGCGAGTGCCGCGGCGTGAGAGAAGCGCTGGCGGACGCCCATCGAGTCGAACCCTGGCTCGCAGCCGGACCCCTCCGGCCCGGCATCCATCTGAGCGCTGCCCCCGGCGGCGCTTTTCGCATCGGTAATGCGGCCGGCGAGGTCCATCCGATCATCGGCGAGGGCATCAGCATGGCGCTGCAGTCGGCATGGCTCCTGTGCATCGAGCTGGCCGGGTCCCCAGAGGCATTCAGGCGCGACATGCGGGGGGAGACGCTTCGGCGTGAGATCCGGGCGCGCTACGCCTCGCGATGGCGAGCCTACTTCTCGCGGCGCATGCGACTCGCGGCTTGCCTTGCGCACGCAGCGATGCGTCCTGGCATGACGGCTCCGCTCCTGCCGCTGTTGCGGCGCGCGCCAGCGCTGCTCGGCATGGCGGCACGGTTGAGCGGCAAGACGCGCTCCGCCGTGACGCCCTCCGACGCCCTTCCCGGTCTCATCCAGGGGTCCTCACCATGAGCACGCTCGAACGACTGTCACGAATCCTGGAGCAGCGCTACAAGCTGGACCCTGCCCGACTCTCGCCCGAGCAGCCGCTCGGCTCCCTCGGCATCGACTCCCTCGGCATGGTCGAGATGCTCTTCTTCATCGAGGAGGAGTTCAGCGTGCAGCTGCCCTCGGAGGGCATCGCCTTCGGCACTCTCGGGGAAGCCGCGGCGTACGTCGATGAGCTGATCGCCACCCAGACTGCCGCCCCCCAGCCTCCCGCGGAGCAGCACGCCCCCGCCCAGCCTGCGGGCGCCACGGACACCGGGGCATGAGCCGCGTTGCCATCACCGGAATCGGTCTCATCTCCCCGCTCGGCAGCGGCGGCGCGCAAGCGCTCGCCAACGCCGCGGCCGGCCGCTCCGCCATTCGCCGACTGGAGACGCGCTGGTCGGACCGGCTCGCCGCCCCGCTCGCGGCCTGCGTCCGCTTCGAGGGCGAAGCGCACTTCCCCCCTCCCCGGCTGCGGATGTTGGATCGTGTCAGTCAGCTCGCCCTGGTGGCGGCGCGCCAGGCGATCGGCGAGGCGCGGCTCGATCTGCCCGCCGCGGACCGGCGGCGGGTCGGGGTCTTCATCGGCACCGCCATGGGCGGCGCCCTCACCACCGATGACGGCTATCTCTCGCTCTATCGGGACGGGTGCGAGCGCATGAAGCCGTTCGCGATCCTCACGGGCCTGACCAACGCGCCCGCCGCCTGGATCGGAATCGAGCACGATCTGAGCGGCCCGAATCTCACCTACTCGACCGCCTGCTCCTCCTCGGCGGTCTCGATCGGCGAGGCCTGGCTGCGCCTGCGCCGCGGGGAGCTCGATGTCGCCATCGCGGGCGGCTCTGAAGCGCCGCTTTGCTACGGCGCGATGAAGGCGTGGGAAGCGTTGCATACGCTCGCGAGCGAGGACTCGAGCGACCCGTCCGCCTCCTGCAAGCCCTTCTCGGCCAACCGCAGCGGGCTGGTGTTGGGCGAGGGCGCGGCCATCCTCGTGCTCGAGGACTGGGGCCGCGCAAGAGACCGCGGAGCGCTCATCCTGGGTGAGCTGCTCGGCTATGGACTCGCCACCGACGCGACCCACATCACGCGGCCCACGGTGGCCGGCCAGGCCGCCGCCATGCGAGCAGCCTTGCGCTCGGGAGAGATTGCGCCGCAGAGCATCGACAGCATCAACGCCCACGGCACCGGCACGCAGGCCAACGATTCGGTGGAGACGGCGGCGATCAAGGAGGTGTTCGGTGAGCGGGCCCACCGCATCCCGGTAAGCGCCACCAAGGCGATGCACGGGCACCTCCTCGGCGCCAGCGGCGCGCTGGAGCTCGCGCTCGCATTGCTCGCGCTGCGGCAGGAGACGCTCCTGCCGACGATGCATCTCGCGGTACCGGCTGCCGACTGCGACCTCGATTACGTGCCCAACTGCGCGCGACACAATACCGGCGCGCGCACCGTCATGTCGAGCTCGTTCGCGTTCGGTGGAACCAACGCGGTGCTCATCGCCTCAGCGGGCGAGGCCTAGGGGCACGCCGCAGCGGGCGAGAACCGCCCGCAGATCGCGCAGCGCGGGAAACACCTCGTTGTTCCAATCGGCGCCCTGCGCATCGTGCGCGCGCTGCTCGTATTCGACGATCTCCTTGTCCTCGCGGAAGATCCTCTCCGTGAACCAGGTGACGAACGGCCAGGCGAGATGGATGATGCCGGGGATCGGCGGCTTCTTCACCGAAAGATATCCGAACGTGCGATTGGTGCGGTGCCCGGCATCGAGCGGGGTGTAGCAGAGCCAGACCTCCAACACGGGATCCTGGGTCTCCTGGATGTTGCGTCCCACCCAGACCTTCAGGCTCTGCGACGGGTAATCGGTGCGGATGCGCATGTGATCGCGAAAATCCCGGCTGTCATCGTCCCGCGTCCTCATCAGATCGACGATGACGCGCTCCCCCACGCTCGACTTGCCTTCCGTGCGGCTGAAGGTGTACTCGACCTCCGCCCAGTGCTCCCCGTGGCGGCGCCCCAGACAGCTCGCGCGAATGGAGCCCATCTGCTTGCGATGCATGAACTGGTGGTTCATGTCGAAGAGATTCTCGTGCATGAACGTATAGTGGCAGGCCACCTCGCGGTTGAGCCGGCGCGTCTTGTAGTCGCGGCGCTGGGAGGCGCCGAGCGCCGCGGGCAGACGCGCCTCGGCCAGAGCCGGATTGCCCGGAAAGATGAAGATCAGTCCGTCCACCTCTCGCGCGGGATAGGTGCGAACTCCGTTCGGGACGCGCTCCTTGCCGAGGTACGGCACGTCGACGCACTTGCCGGTGCAGTCGTAAGCCCAACCGTGATAGTGGCACTTGATGCGATCGCCCTGCACCACGCCCAGGTGCAGAGGCACCTGCCGGTGCGCGCAGCGGTCCTCGAGGGCGACCACCCGCCCGCTCTGGCCGCGGTAGAGCGCAATCGGCTCCCCGGCGAATCGCCGCCCGATGATCCGACCGGGCTTGAGCTCATCGGACCAGGCCAGCGGATACCAGTAATCGGGATTCGCGGCGGTGCGCCGCAGATCGATGGCGGACGATGAAGTCCCCGGCAAAGTAGCGGTCAGAATCGAATGGTCGTCCGGCAAGGCCGCGGCCCCCACGCTATTCTCGAAGCCGGCAAGATTACCCCTATCGCGGGGAGACCGGGGAGCGCATTTGTGTGACGAAGCGCCGCGGGCGCACTGCCGATCCGCGGCTCAGTCGCGCCCGGCGGGCGCAGGCACGGCGCAAACCGGCTCGATCAGGGCGGCGTCGTTCGGCGTGCGTACCGCATAGAGGCGCCGGCTGACCTGCCACGCCACCATGGTATCGCTCGGATAGGGAACCAGGGCGGCCTTCGCCTGCTGCGGGCTGCCCTGCAGCCAAGCCGCATGATCCTCCTCGCGCAGCAGCGCCGGCATCCGCTGCTTCTCATTGTGGATTTCCGCCATGAGGCTGTTCGCAGGCAGGGTGATCAAGGCGCACGAGAGCACATCGGTTCCATCGGCTTGCCGCCTGCGGTCCCAGAGACCCGCGACGCCGAAGACGGGGCGGTCGGCAAGATGCACGTAGAACGGCTCCTTACGGCCGCCCTCGAACAGGTGCGGCTCGTAGAATCCGGCCATCACCAGGATGCAGCGCTGGCGGCGCTCCCACGGTTGCCGCCAGGCGTACCAGGTCTCGAGCTTCTCGACGGTCGCATTGATGAGCGGGAATTTCGTCTCGCCCGCATGGGGCAACAGCCCCCATCGCATCGTCTGCCCGGTGACCGCGCCATCGAGGCTCACCACCACGGGCACCGGATCCGTCGGCAGGACTCGCCAGCTCGGCTCGAATCGCCACAGCGGCTCGAGCACCTGCCAGTACCGCTCGGCGGCGGCTTGCGAGGGAGTCTGATAGCGGGCGCACATCTGCCCGCGGATTATAGCGGCCGCGCGAAGACGCCGGCACGAACGGCTCACGCGAGCCGAGCATGGTCAAAAAAGGAAAGGCCTCTTCCCGGAAGACCGGGAAGAGGCCTTGGATCTCACTCGCAGTGTCTGTCTCAGGATCCGCAGAGCGGCCCGGCGTCACTGGTGAAGCTCCCGTTGCTGGAGTACCAGCCGTGGACCCCGAGCGACCGGCCACCGTAGAACCAGGAGAAGAACGCCAGCTCCTGCAGCTGATAGGTATACCCGTTCGGCATGGTGACCGGCGGCATGGGCGTGCCGGTCAGCGGATCGCCGACCTCGAGGTTCTCCTGGCAGCCGGCCACCTGGCCGGTATGGCCCCACGGCGGCACTTCATTGTCGCCGTACGGGTCGTTGACCAGCTCGCCCAGCTCATGCGAGAGGACAGCGGTGTTCTCGATGCCTATCGGGAACAAGCCGCTCACATCGGTCTCGGCCACGGCATAGAGCTGCGAAGGCCTCGGCTCGCCCGCGGAGGAGTGGTAGCCGAGCACGCAGCAGCTGTTGAGATCGGTGACCGGCGAGGCCAGGTTGGTGTTGTACAGGAAGAAGATCGGTATCGTTCCGGGGCCGATTCCCTCTTTCGCGAGCTGCGGCAGGATCGTGCCGTTGATGTAGGAGTCGAACCAGTTGATGTCGAGGAACTGCACCGTGCCGCAGGTCCCGAAGATGGTGGACGACGCATTGCCCGGAACGTCGGTTGCCAGCCCCTCGTTCGCCGGGACATCGACCTTCACCGGAGCGATGATCCGCACCGGGGCGAAGAGCACGTGATAGCTGTCGGCATCATCGCCCATCCCGCGATAGAACTGCGCCCGCTGCACCGCATCGATGTATTGCGTGTCACCCATGTAGGTGCCACCGAAGGTGAAGGGTGCGTTCTGGAAGATCGGCGACTGCTCGATGAGCTTCGACGGCACGTTGTTGGGCGCCGTCAGGCAGGTGGTTTGCACCGCCCCGGAGTCCTGAGTCACCGCCCCGTCGACCGTCGGGGAGAAGGTGCCGTTCGCCGTGAGTCCCGTGGCGATCGTGTGGGTCGTGACGATCATCGGGACGATGACCACCGGAACCCGGCTGGTCCCCTTGTCCGTGAACGGGTTCGTGCCGACCAGCGCGCCGACGTGGTTCAACCCGTCACGGCCGGCGTTCTTCACGGTGAACGTCCACACCGGGACGTGATTCTGGTCGTGCCCGTTATCACCGCCCGATGGGCCGCCGCCCCAAGGGCCGCCCTGATGATTATTGTCAAATTCGAAGTGCGCCGGCGGCCCATACGACGACAGGCTCATTTGCTGGCTGTAGACGGGCATTTCCTGCGCGCTCTGCACCCCCGCGGAGCGCGCCTTCAGCAGATCCGCGCCGCGGATGACCATGACGGTCACGTTCTTGTCTCGTGCCGGTCCGGATGGCGCCGCGGCAGAGGCCGCGGACAGAATTCCGAGGCACGCCGCCCCGGATAGTAAAGAGACAGTGAGCTTCCTGGACAAGTGCATAGGCTTATCCCCTGAGATGTTGTTGGTAGCCTGAGGAATGGAACCGATTCTTCTTGCGGTGGGTCGTGCAATTTATTAGTAGCGTTCGTGGCCCGCCTGGCAACCACACACCCCCGCCGCCTTGGTGTTGACTGTACTCCGGTCCAACGGCGCGCGCAATCGCGTCCGCGCGCGCTGGCATACACCGGCGGGGCGCCGCGTGCTACGATCCGGCCGAGTGCAGAACCATCGCCGCACCGATCTCCCGCGCAAGGTCCTCAAGGGCCATCTGCGGCTCTGGATCGCCCTCGCGGCCGCCACGGCGAGCTTCTTCTTTCTTCCGCACGGGATTTCCTCCATCACCGGCGTGCTGATCAGCTGGGATCTCGGTGTCATGCTGTTCCTCGCCATGATCTACCAATGGATGAAGGGACTGACGGCGGAGCAGATCCGCTCGCATTACGTGGAGGAGGATCCGTCGGGCCCGGTCATCCTGGCGGCCGTCACCGGCGCGGCGCTCTTGAGCCTGCTCGCCATCGTGGAGCCTCTCGCGACACTGCGGCACGCCGACCATGCCGAACGGCTGTGGCGATTCGCGCTCGCGGCGCTCACCGTAATCGATTCCTGGCTGCTGGTGCCGACCGTGTTCGCCATGCACTACGCGGATATGTTCTACAGCGCGCCACCGGGCGACCGGCCACTGGCGTTTCCGCGGACGGAAATGCCGACATTCTGGGACTTCGCCTATTTCTCCTTCACGATCGCCGCGGCCTGCCAGACCGCCGACGTGTCCACCACGCAGTCCTCCGTCCGGCGCGTGGTCATTGCGCACGAGATCATCTCTTTCGCGTTCAACGTCGCGATCCTCGGGTTCGCGATCAACATCACCGCCGGCCTGATATCGGCCTAGCCTTGCATCGACCCGTCGGTGTCATAATCGAGAGCGCTCGCTCGCGGCCCGACGCCGCAGGTGCAACCATGAACTGAAGCAGGGCCGTGAGCTCGATCGATTCCCATCGAGGTTTGGATGTCGCATCCTGCGCGGAGGCGGTGAGCTCGGCAGGCTCATCCGCGCGCACGGCATTCGCGCTAGAATCGATCGATGCGCATCCTCGCCCTCCGGTCCGCCGCCACCACCTTACTGCTCGCCACCTCGCTGGCGGGGTGCAGCAAGCTCGGGCTGGGCGGTAAACCGGCAAGGCCGGAGCTTCCGACAGCGCGCCAGCTCAAATACGTCCGCTACATGTCGCAGGCGCCGGGACCGGACGGGCGCAAGCTCTTCAACCACCTCTCGCAGGCGAGAACCTGCTACGACCTCGAGGTCGCGATGCGCTGGGATCGGCCTCCCAACGTGAGCGGCGGCCCCTTCGACGACAAGATGGTCTATGTCTCATCGGGCGTGCCGGCGGATCTGCCGAAGAATTCCGAAGTCTTCCTCACCGGCATCATCGAACAGGGACAGACGCTGCCTTCCGGCGGCTCCGTCTGGGCGGTGAAACTGAAAAGCGGCGGTGAAGTCCAGGCGGTCGAGACGTCGCCATACACGGCGAAACAGGATGAAGCCCAGCAGTCGGGCGGCCATCCGACCATGGTCCATCCCTACACGCCCGGCCGCATCCTCTGCGGCTATGGCGTCTACCAGGGCAACAACGGCATGGCGCTGAACGGGCACGGACACGTGCCGCTGGTGTCGATCCTCTTCGCCATGGATCGGCGCAGCTGAACGGTCAGTAGCCCGCGGCGAGGCCGGCCGGCCGGCGGCGATCGTTGGCACCCTCGAGCAGGTGGGTCTTCGGATCGACCACGATCGCCTCGTCCGCGCCCCATGATTGCACGACCTTGAAGCGGTAGCCCATCTCCTCCAGCCGCCGCTGCACCGCCGCGGTCATCAGTCCCGGCTCCACGAACACTTGGTCCGGATACCACTGCTCGTGCACGCGCGGCGCGTTCACCGCCTGTTGCACGTTCATCCCGAATTCGGCAACGTTCAAAAAGCTCTCGAGCGTGGTCGAGATGATGGTCGAGCCGCCGGGGCTTCCCGTCACCATGTAGAGCCGCTTGCCGCGCAGCACGATGGTCGGGGACATGGAGCTCAGCGGACGCTTGCCCGGCTCGATCTGGTTCGCGGTGCCCTGCACCAGTCCGAACGCGTTCGGCACACCCGGCTTCGAGGTGAAATCGTCCATCTCGTCGTTGAGGAAGAACCCCGTGTTGCCGGCGATGTAGTCGCTGCCGAACAGGAAATTGATCGTATAGGTCACGGCGACGGCGTTGCCGTGAGCATCGACGATGGAAAAGTGCGTGGTGTCGGTGCCTTCCTGGGTGCTGAGGTTCCCCTTGATCTGCGACGACGGTGTCGCCTTGTCCGCGAGGATGGAGGCGCGCAGCGCGGCCGCGTGGCGCGCGGAGATCAGCCTTTCGACCGGGTTGTGCACGAAGGCGGGATCGCCCAGCTCGCTGTTGCGGTCGGCGAAGGCCCGCCGCTCGGCCTCGATCAGGTAATGGAGCGTATCGACCGAGCCGTAGCCCCATTTCGCCAGCGGATACGGCGCCAGGATCTGCAGGATCTCGCAGATCGTCGTGCCGCCGGAGCTCGGCGGCGGATCCGACACGATGGTGTAGCCGTGATACTCGCACAGCACGGGCTTGTCCCACACGACCGAATAGTCGGCCAGGTCCTTCATCGAGAGAATGCCGCCGTGCGCCTTGCTCGATGCGACGATCGCGCGGGCGATCGACCCGCGGTAGAACGCAGCCGAGCCATCGCGCGCGATCAGTCGCAGCGTCTTGGCGAGCTGCGGCTGCCGCAGCCGCTCGCCGGCGGTGTAGGGCTTGCCGTGATTGAGAAAGATGGCCGCCACGTTGGGATGCCTGGCGAACTGCTTGACGTGCGTATCGAAGACGTTGACGTCACCCTGCTCGAGCACGTATCCGTCCCGCGCCAACTTGATCGCCGGCGCCATGACCCGCGCGAGCGGCATGGTGCCATAGCGCTTCAGGGCCGCATTCAAGCCCATGACGGTCCCCGGAACGCCGACGCTCAGGTAGCTTTTTGTGCTCAGCCCCGGAACGACCTCACCCTTGGCATTCTGGTACATCGTCGGACTGGCCTTCAGCGGCGCCTTCTCGCGAAAGTCCAGGAAGACGTTCTTCCCGCTCGCCAGATGGATGACCATGAAGCCGCCGCCGCCGATATTGCCGCAGCAGGGATTTACCACGGCGAGGGCATATCCGACCGCCACCGCCGCATCCACGGCGTTGCCGCCCTCCTTCAGGATCCCGAGGCCGACCTCGGTCGCAAGATGCTGATCCGTCACCACCATGGCATGGCGTGCAATGACGGGCTTCGCCGCAGCGAGCGCCGCCAGAGTGGTGGGCGGAGCGGTGGTGTCGAGCGCCAGATTCGAGATCCCCGCCCGGGCCGATGAAGTCCCGGACGCCGCCATCCCTAGAGCCGCCACGACCATCGCCGCGGCGGTTCCCGCCACCACTCTCTTCTGCATTTCTTGCCTTCTTTACCTGCTCAGCCCTGCGTTGCGAACCGGTCCTACCAGCGGTAGGCCGCGGTACCGTAGTAGTACGCGCCGCTGAACCCGATGGGCGAGGTCTGCGGATAAGGCAGTATGCCACCGAAGTTGTTCGCGGGTATCACCCTATCGGGATACGCGTTGTTGAAGTCGTTCGAGCCCAGAGTCCAGGACCACCTGCGCCAGTGGTATCCCAGGCTGGCGTCGAGCTCCACGATCGCACCGTACGTCTGATCGTAGGCGGAACTCGTGATGCTCTGGTCGCTCCACTGGCCATAGCGCGTGACCTGGCTGTGCACCGTCCACGATCCGAAGCTCCAGTCCGCGGCGGCAGCCACCTTGGTGCGCGGCGTGCCCACCGTGATGCGTCCCTGCTCGTCGCGGGTGATGATGGGCAGAGTGAGACCCGCGAGGCCGACCTGCGGCGGGTTGGGCGCGATCGACAGGATCTCGGTCTTGTTGTAGTTGAAGCTGCCGGTCAGTGCGAGCGAGGAGGCCGGCAGCTGCAGGGTGTAGCTCGAGACCAGATCCACGCCGCGCGTGCGGGTATCGACCCCGTTGGTGAAAAACCGGCCCCTTCGACGAACGGAATCCCCGCCGAGGTCAGGTAGTTCCCCACGGCGGTGCCGAACAGATTGCCGCTCAGGATGATCCGATGGGCGATCGTGATCTGGTAGGCGTCGATCGTCGTGTACAGGCCGTTGTGCGGCGTCAGCACCAGGCCGACGCTGTAATTGTGCGACAGCTCCGGCTGCAGCGGCCGAGCCCCCAGTGCCTTGGCGGCCGGGTCCGTGACCTGGAACGTGCGGATGGTGTACGGCACCCCGGTGATGAAATTGATCGCGGTGCTGGAGTAGTACTCCTGCTGCAGGGATAGCGCGCGGAATCCGGTCGAGGCCGTCGCGCGCACCGCGACGACCGGGGTGAACGCATATCGGCCGGAGAGCTCGGCCGAAGTCGTGCCGCCGAAGTCGCTGTAGTGCTCGTGACGGACCGCCACTTCCGTGGACAGCTTGTACTGGGATGACGGCACACCGGCCGAGACGTGCGTCTCGATGCTCACCGTGTGTCAGCGGGGCCGCGGCGGGCGCCCGGACCGGGACTTCAGCCAGCCGGCGTTGACCCGAGCGTGTCCGCAAGGGCGGCAGTCCGAGCGTTCGGGGCCGAGCGGCTCTCAGGGCCGTGGCGATTCGCGGTATGATTCAACATTCTGACATTGCTCGATCGGCCACGCTTCTGCGCCGCGGAGGATGACAGATTTGCGGCGCCGCCATTCACTCGAGGATGAAAGCATGAACCGTCGGGATAAAACTCCAACACGAGCGAGGTCATCGCTGCTCCTCGGATGCTCGCTTCTGGCCCTGTCCATCTGCGCACAGGATGTGAAGGCTGACACCGCGCCACCGGCCTCGAACTCCGAATCAGCGGTCGCCAGGAAGGCCATGGAGGAGCACAAAGGCATCTGGAAGTGGGTGGTCCCTCCGGTGAAGATGCATGGCGCGTTCGATGATCATGATCCGATCGGGCTCGTCGCGGGCAAGTTGATTCCGGCCGACTGCGCGTTCAACTGGACCGACCCGGACAATCACAATCTGTATTGCTTCACCTCGGCGACCTCGCTGGTTTACTTCCTCAATTCCCCGCAAACCTATCTGCCGGAGGCGGAAAAGAACTGGCAGGCATTGCGGGGCAAGCCCGGCAAAGCGCGGTGAGGCTGTACACCGCATCGGCATGCTGCAGGGATGCCGCCCCCCCGTGACTGAAAACGGAGCGCGTGCCGCGGCCCTAATGCGTTGAACCGCCAATAGCGACCACCGAGCCCTCCGACCCGGCACCGTAGTGTGTCGGAAAAATTGACAAGTCCCAGCTACAGACTGAATTGGATCGCGAACGAGGCGAACTACGATATTGATTGCGAACGACATTATTCGCTTTGGCATATTTACTGCATTGGCTGCCGCCATTCGACGATCATTACACGAGGGGATCACGAAAGATGAAGCCATTGACCCTGGTCAGTTCACTCGCGGCCACGGCCGTGCTCGGTACCGCGCTCGCCGTGCCGGCGTCGGCGTCGCCGATCACCTGGGATTTCTTCGCGCTCGCTGGCGGCTCGAACCATGCGCTCGGCGCACAGTATTCGTTCACCAACCCCGAAGCCACGGGCCAATACATCACCGCCTATGCGCTGGTGCCCCCCAACCCCTGGTACGAAAGCAATTGCAGCGGTTCGAGCGGCACGACGACCGGGGCGCCGTGCCTCTATGTGAAGGGCGCCGGCACGCTCCCGGGTAATCCGGAGCGGGGTCTCGGGCTCATTCCCAACGCGCAAAATGAGATCTTCTATCCTGACGGCATCGGGATCTTGGCCAGCGCACCGATTCTCTCGCTGAGCATCGGCTCGGTGCAGAGCGGGGAATCCTGGCAGGTTCAGGGGTGCTACTTCAATAGTCTGTGCACGACCCTCGATCAGGGCATCGGCGGCGGCACGAACTCAATCGTGAACGTGAGCGATCTCGGCAACTACGCTGACTACGTGGTGGACGTGCCCTGCGCCAACGGCTCGTCGTGCATGTCGGGGACGACCACCTACGACAACAACATCGTGTTGATGTCGGTCACGACGTCGGTGCCTGAGCCAGCGACCTTTGCCTTGTTCGCGGTCGGACTGGCGGGGCTGGGCTTCATGGTGCGCCGTCGCAAGACCACAGGCTGATCGCACGATAGGCGCCGGCCTCGCCGGCGATAAGAGGCTGAAGACGCTCGCGATACCGCGAGCGTCTTCGTTTAGGCCCCTAGGGTTTGGGCGCGCTTCCAGCGGCTTTCCAATCAGGCCGGGTGCAACGAGATCCTCAGATGGAGGGCCTGCAGGACTTTCAGCACCGTTCCGAAACTCGGATTCCCGTCCTTCGACAGGGCCTTGTAGAGGCCTTCGCGCGTGAGCCCCGTGTCCCTCGCGACCTGCATCATGCCGCCGCAATGGTGTCCGCCCTCCCCTTTGAGGCTACCGGCGGCAGAGAGCGGCTCCAAGCCGTAGCGGTAATCGACAATTCGACTCCAGCCCTCGAACGGGAATGACGAGAGCGTCTGCGAGAGGAGCGCATCCAGCAGGCGCGCTTCGTTTCGTTTGCGCAGCGGCTCGAGGTCGAAGTAGAGCGCCTGCTGAAGCGCGTCGAGGTTCGCCTTCGCCGCGAGCCACTGATGGAGGGACGCGTGACTAAACCGCTCGAGCTCCGTCAGCGCCGGAAGATCCGGCTCGCCCCTTTGCGATGGCGGCTGGGAACTAGGAAACCGCGGCCGACGACCCCGTGGCCTGTCCTCTGGCCCTCGAGCGCTGACTCGCCGCATTCTCCTCGAGCGCGCTCATCACGAAGCGACGCAGCTTCTCGTAACGCCCGTAACGGATCATGTCGCGCGGGCTGATCCTCCCGAGCAGCGGGTTTTCGGTCTTGAACCAGAGCGCCGTCTTGGCGACGTCGCCATCAAAGAATTGCGCCACCAGGCCGCAGATATTGGCAATCTCCTGGAGACGATCCAGGACTTCCTTCGGAATCTTCTGATCGAACCTGACGGACGAGGGCGCGACGCCCGCCAGCTTGGCAACATCCCGCTTGTCGAGGTCGAGAAAATCGACGACGGTCCGGGCCTTCAGGCTCTGATCCGCCCAGAAGCCGAGATAGTCCTTCCTAGCTACAGTGGAGAACAGCTCGTGAGTGGTAGCCATGCATCGCCTCCAGAAT
>JABBNZ010000078.1 GCA_019352035.1 Pseudomonadota bacterium
GGATCCTGCTCGCGGACGACAACAACGACGCACTGGAAAGCCTCGCGACGCTGCTGCAGCTGAGCGGCCACGAGGTCTACACCGCCACGAACGGGGGCACCGCGCTGCAGAGCGCGGAACGCCATCAGCCCGAGGTGGCGCTTCTGGACATCGGAATGCCGTTGCTGGATGGCTACGAGGTTGCGAAGCGCATCCGGGCTCAGCCTTGGGGCCAGCGGATCACGCTGGTCGCCCTGACCGGCTGGGGCCAGGATTCCGACCGCCGCCGCTCGCGCGAGGCGGGATTCGACTCGCACCTGGTGAAGCCGCTCGACCTGGATATGCTGACGGACCTCCTGGCGCGCCTGCCCTCGGGCCCGGCGGGGAGCCGTTCCGAGAAGGGCGGCGCGCGGCCGCCCGGCGCGAAGTCCGCCGCGACCTGATAAACGCGGGAGTCGCGATTGTCTGCCCGCCCCGGCCCGTGTAATCTTGCGCGCCCTCTCTCACGTCCCCGTCGTCTAGAGGCCCAGGACATCGCCCTTTCACGGCGGTAACACGGGTTCGAATCCCGTCGGGGACGCCAATCAAATCATTGGCTTAGCGCATCCGCGCTCCCGTTCTGGCCGTCATGGGGAACGCATGGGGAAAACCCCGTGCTGGAACTCTCGCCGAATCGCCCCCGCCTCGCCTCCCTGCGGTATCCCGAAAGCGCCGCCCGAGTGCGTCACTGCGCACCCGAGCGGCTCACCAGCAACACGCATCTGGTGGCTCCCGCCAGTTGACGGCGCTGAAGGGCTGGTCGTCACGCGGGTGCAGGGTGGGGCGCGTCACAGTCGTCGGCGGATCGCTTGGTGATGGGGCGAACCTTGGCGCGAAAATGCTTCCGCGCCTGCCACATGTCGTAATTGGCCTGCATCGCGTACCAGCTGCCCGGCGTCGTACCGAGGGCCTTCGAGAGGCGAAGGTCCATGTCCGCGCTCACGCCCGCGGAGCCATTCAGCAGGCGCGACAGCGCTACCCGCGTCACACCCAGCCGCTTGGCCGCCTCGGTAACGCTGATATCGGCCAGCCACTCCCGCAGGACTTCGCCAGGGTGCGGGGGGTTATGCATCTCGGTCATGGTCGGCCTCTTCAGTGGTAATCCTCGTAGTCGACGAGCACGGCGTCTTTGCCTTCAAATGCAAACGTGAGCCGCCGATTCTCGTCCACCCATACGGCCCAACGCCCTTTCTGATCACCTTGCAAGGGGTGCAGTCGCCAGCCTGGGACAGCCATATCATTCGGACCGCTCGCCGCATGAAGCCGGCCGAGCTGAAGCCGCAACCGCTTCGCATGCTTCGGCTGGATGCCGGCCTTCGAGCCCGTGCGAAAGAACGCCTCGAGCCCGGCATGGCGGAAGGAGCGAATCACGACGAAGGCAGTGTATAGTGACACTATACGATATGCAATGGCGCGCTACGCGGGGTGCCCCTTTCACGGCGCGACAGGAAGGCGCTCATGGGACTGGCGCAAACGGTGCGGCCCGGAGTTTCCGAGCCGACAGTAGAGCGTTGGATTCAGGACGCCGTCGGCGCGAATCGCTTGCAGAGGGTGGTCCGAGGGCTGTACCTGAATCGTCTGATCAGCCCGCCGGCCGGACTCGCCGAAGCGGCGGTGTGGTTGCGTCTCGACGCTTGGCTCGGTCGTCTCGGAAGAAGCGCTCACAGGCATGCCTCGACCCGCGGCCTTGCTTCGTGAGGGGACTGCGGCCGCCAGCGCAGCCGCAAGCGGTGAGGCTCCGGTGAGTTGTCGGCAATTCGATACGGATGGGTGCGACTACCGCACCAGTTCACGGTTGAAGGGGGTAGAATCCGCGCACGTCCTCATACCCCGCCCCGCACCGCCGATTGCTAGATGGAAAACGCTGATGGCTTGCTCCTGCCGATGATCTCGGCAGCGCGTCCACGCTTTCCATCGATCCCGAAAGCTGCCTCGCGCTCGCCCGCAGCAGGCCGTCGGCATGAATTTCCGCACTCCGCCGTCTCGAGCGGCGCAGGAGCATCATGACCCCATCGCCAATCATCCGGCTGCAAGGCCCTTTGGGCGCGACTCGATGAGCCTCCGCTCCACTCGCGGCTCCAGCACTGCCAAGGAGCAAAGACACCCTATCGAGAGCACGGAGATTCCTCCCCGCCAGCTCGCGCCTTCCGCTCGGCGCGAGATCGAGGCGGGTTACGTCGAGCGAACCGCCGTGAACGAGTTTCGGCGCGAGAGACGCCCGCGCTCCGGCTCCCGCAAGCCTCCGACCCGGCCGGGCCTGATGGCCCGGGATCGATGGCAGTGGGCCGTTCTGGCCGTGGTTCTGCTCGGCGCGACGATGTCGGCGCTCGATGCGACCATCGTCAACATCGCCCTGCCGACGATCAAGGGCCAGTTCCACACGAGTCTCGCGCTCGTCGAATGGGTCTCCATGGCGTACATGATCGTCCTGGCGCTCGCCCTGCCGATCGTCGGGCGCATGGCCGACATCTTCGGCCGCAGCCGCCTCTACAACATCGGCTTCGGGGTATTCGTCGTGGGCTCGGCGCTCTGCGGCGTGGCGCCCGGCATCATCACCCTGAACATCGCCCGCTCCCTGCAGGCCCTCGGCGCCGCGCTCCTGCAGGCGAATTCCGTGGCGCTCATCACGCAGGTGTTCCGCAGCCGGCAGTTGGGCCGCGCGCTCGGGATCCAGGCGGCGGTCCAGGGCACGGCCATGGCATTGGGGCCCTTCATCGGCGCCATGCTCATCACGTTCGCCGGCTGGCGCTTCATCTTCTTCGTCAACCTGCCGATCGGGATCGCCGGCGCGGTCGCCGCGCACTACATCCTGCCGCGATACCACCGGCATCGCAGTGACGTGAAGCTCGATTACCTCGGCAGCGGGCTGCTGACGGTCGGGCTCATGGGATTGGTTCTGGCGGTGAACATCGCGGGAACCTCCGGCTGGGCCTCACCCCTGATTCTGTCGCACCTTCTGCTCGGCTTTTTCTGCATGGGGGCTTTCGTCGTCACGGAGCTCATCGTCAGGAATCCGATCATCGACCTCAGGCTGTTTCGCCGCTATGCGATAGCGGCCGGCAACATCACGGCCCTGCTCGCCTATTACACGCTCTTCAGCGTCCTGTTCCTGCTGCCTTTCTACTTCGAGCAGGTACTGAACTACAGCGCCGCCCGTACCGGGATCATGCTGACGGCGATCCCGCTCTCGATGGCGGTCCTCTCGCCTTTCGTCGGGCGCGCGTGCGACCGACTGGGCTCGCGCAAGTTTCTCGTCAGCGGCTCGTTGCTGCTCGCTCTCGGATCGCTCCTTCTGATCTTTTCCGAGAGCACATCCCGGCCCGCGCAGCTCGTGCTCGAGATGATCATTCTCGGGGCCGGCCTGGGAGTCTTCACCCCCGCCAATACGCGCGCCACGATGACGGCGACGCCACGCGACAAGCTCGGGATGACCGGGGGCTTCCTCAATATGATGCGCTCGCTCGGGGTCATCCTCGGCATCGACATCTCGGGGATGGTATTCCTGGCCGTCGGCGGCGATCAGGAGTCGCATCGAGCGGCGGCGGCGCTGCCGAACGGCCAGGGGGATGCGCTCGCCATTTCCCGCAAGCAGCCCTTCATGATGGGTTTCCACATGGTCATGCTGACGCTGGTCGGCGTCGCCTTGCTCTGCGCGCTCCTGTCCTTTCTGCGCAAGGACGACCGCGGCAAGGCGGCGGTGGATCCCGTGCACGGCGATGCCCTCGGCGTGTAGGCCGGCGGCGGGCAGACGGCGCCCCCGGCGGCCTCGCCCCCTCTGAAGGGGTTCGCCGTGGTTTGCGCCGCCGAGGCCGCTCGCCCACCGGAGTCAGGTGAGGATTCCCGCACCGGCGCCGGACCTGAGTCCCGCACGGGACGCGTCAAAAGCTCATCGAGCTCGATTGCGTGATGCTCCAGCCGCCCGCGCCGCCCGCCTTGATCACGACCGGCCATTGCAGCCGCAGCCGGTCGGGCCGGTAGATGTGCATGCGGTACTCGAGCGGCTGCTGGTCCGCCGTGAGCGAGATGGTCTCGGTGCGCAGCACCGGGGAGCCATCCGGAATCCCGAGGTGGTGGGCGGTGATGGAATCAGCCGCGATGGCCGTTACCGTCAGCGTGCCGCTCTGGCAGGCGTGATCGAGCCGGGCGAGGGCGCTCAGCACGGCGAGGTTGCCGAGCCGCTCTCGAGTGAGGCGGCGCGTGAACGCCGCCGGGATATAACTCGCGCAGACGGCGAACACTTCGCCCTCGAAGCTGCGCGTGCGGTGCACGAGGGTGCACTTGGCGCCGAAGGCGGGCCAGCGCCGCAGGATATGCTCGGGTGTCGCGACTGCCGCGAACTGCAGCACTTTGGCGACCGTGCCCTGCTCGAACGAGTTGCCGTCATGCGCCAGCGCGGACAGCCTGGATCGAGCCCCTTTCGCATCCGCCTTGTTGTGCGCATACGTGCCGCTGCCCCGCAGCCGGATGACGAGGCGCTCCCGCGCGAGATTGCCCAGGGCTCGCCGCACCGTATTGCGCGAGATCTGGTACTGCTGCATCAGCATCGTTTCGGACGGCAGCGCGCTGCCCGGCGTGATCGACCCCTCGACCAGCGCGCGGCGCAGATAGGTATAGAGCTGGTGGTAGCGGGTGATGCCGCTTCGCCGGCTGATTCTCCCCAGGCGCTCCATTCGCGGTGGCCTATCGTTGTTAGTAGTGCTCGATAGTCTACATGGAGCGGGGCACTTTGCCTTGGGCGCTGGCGTTGTCCCGCGATGCCTTCTCCTGGCAGGGTCTGCGGCGCGGCCCTGAGTCGCAACAGGCGCCCCCGCCGAGGCTCGGGGAGCGGGCGTGAACGCTCAGCCTCACTCGGGAATGAGCAGAAACGCGCGCGTCCACCCCGGGTCGCGGGAATCCGTGCCGTTGACCGCGATCCATCCGTTCGAGCTGATGCCGACCGCATCCTCGAGGCTCACCGTCCCGGGGAGCGCGCTCGCGGGATCGATCAGGGAATGGAGGTCGTACATGTGGCCGTTCTCGTAGAGGAAGGCCCTCGATGTCGTGCTGCCTTGCGAGGAACCCACGATCTGGCCGCTGTCGTTGGTGGAGCTCGCGGAGCTGTCGGTGTCGCCGGCGAGGGTGCCGAGGTCCGTCATGGCGCCGCCGTGATAGAGGAAGGCATGGGTTGGCGCTCCGGATGCCTGGCCCACCCTGGAGCCGCCGACGATATCGCCGCCGCTGTTCACGGAATACGCCGCGCTGTAATCGGCGCCCTGCAGCCCGCCGAGGTCCGTGATGTTGCCGTTCAACCAGGTGACCGCGTGCAGACCGCTCGAGACGAGGTTGCCGCTGCTGTCATAAATTTCGTAGTTGCTGCTGCCGACGATGAGGCCGCCGTCGTTGATGGCGCTCGCGGTGGTCGAGAGCCGCGTGCATCGGTCGCAGGGAAGCCCGGGAAGTGTGGCCTCTGCGTAGCCCGGCGCGGTCCAGACCAGAGGCATGCTCGAGACGGTGCCCGATTGCCCATAGTTGCCGATGAGGGTGCCGCTGTCGTTTGCCGCCGCGGCCTCGGCGTAGGACTGGTACGTGCCGGTGAGCGGCATCGCGCCTCCGGTTGTGGTCCAGAACCCCGGGACTGGCGGCCCGCCCGCGGGCACCTCGTAACCGGAGATCACTCCACTGTTGCTGATGCCGCTCGCAGCGGCGCCGCTCTCCGACGGATCGAAGGTGAGCTCATCGAGAGCGCCGCTTGACTGCTGGTACATCCACGCTCGCGGCGCGGTCGTGGTCTCGAGGCTTCCGACGACCACTCCCTGGTCATTGATGCCGGTCGCGGTGACGGATCCCGTCGCGGCGAGCCGGGGAATCTCGATGATCCGGTACAGGGTGGTCCCGGAGGGCGCCGAGGACGGCGAGGAGGGTGCGGATGGGGATGAAGCGGGCGTCGAGGACGCCGCTGCCGGTTCCGCCGAAGACGACGATGCGGACGATGAAGACGAACCGCTCGAGGAGGGACCCGCGCCGCACGATGCGCACAGCAGCGCCGCCAGGATGCCAATCATGAGTTTCATCACGGATCCTCCTCCCCCATGCCGCGTCCATCAGTGCGGACCCCAGCTCTCGCTGCTGCTTCCGCATTTGGCGTGCCCGGAGCCTGGACCGTTGTCGCCACGCAGCGTCACAACAGGCGGCCGCCGCGCAGGAGGAGGAAAGGGAACTTTCCCGCAACCAGGGGGTTCAGGCTGAATCTTCCCCTGCTGGCCGCGCGCACCGCGACCGGCCGAAGAAGACCCTGTGAACGACGAGGTTTCCGGCGCGGAGACCTCGGATGAATGGAGAGCAAGTCCATGTCATATCTCGATGTCGCCCCGCTCATCACCGCATTACGCAACACGCCCGAGGAGTTCGAGCTCTCGGGAGGCTGGCTCTGCCACGTGCGTAGCTGGCACAGCTTCCGCGTCGGCCCGGAAGACCGGCTCGAGGTCCGCGCCGCCTGCAACTGCGCGCTGCTCACGGTACGTCCGGAGCAGCAGCGCGAGTTCGCGGGGGGCTTTCGCGAGTGGCAGAACGCCTACTGGCGGCCGCTCGAGATCAACCGGGAGTTCGCCTCGCATTTCGGGCGCAGGCCGCGGCTGCTGCAATGGACGATCGATGCCACGGGCGCGCTGCACCGTTGGCTGCTGCAGCGGGGCCGGGGCCGCCCCGAGATCAGCGTGCCGGTATCTCCGACGGCGTAAGCGCGCACACGGCTTGATGCGGGCGGAGAATTCCCTCCGCTCGCGCCGCCCTGCGTTATCCTTTCGCGCCTGGTCAAGGGTCAAGTCGAAAGGTGAAGCAGGGTGGCTAAAGTACCTCCTGGAGTAGGTCCGCGGTATCCGCAGGTCGTGGTTCTGGTGGGCGCCACGGGCGATCTCGCCCGGCGCAAGCTCCTGCCGGGGCTTTTCCACCTTGCCGGACTAGGATTCATCCCCGGCTGCCGGATCATCGGAGTCTCGCTCGAGGACGTCGACGCGCAGGGCTTCCGCAACCTTGCACGTGGGGCTCTCGATGAGTTCTACACACGCAAGATCTCCCAGGCTGACTGGGCGTCATTTGCCGAGCGTCTGGACTACGTCCCGCTCGGCGCCGGCGCGGGCGCGCTGCGGGAAGCGGTGGACCGGGCGGAGAAGGCGCTGGCGTCGGAAAACCAGCGCCTGCACTACTTGAGCGTGCCGCCGAGCGCGGCGCTCTCCGCGGTGCGCATGCTCGGGGAGGCGGGGCTGGTCGAGCGCTCGCGCATCATCATGGAGAAGCCCTTCGGCACCGACTTCGCCAGCGCCCGCTCGCTCAACGCGAAGCTGCACGAAGTGTTCGCGGAGGAGCAGATCTTCCGCATCGATCATTTCCTCGGCAAGGAGCCGGCGCAGAACATCCTCGCCTTCCGTTTCGCCAACGGCCTGTTCGAGCCGATCTGGAACCGCAACTTCATCGATCACGTGCAGATCGATGTCCCCGAGACGCTCGCGATCGGCAAACGGGCCTCCTTCTACGACCAGATCGGCGCCTACCGCGACATGGTCGTGACGCACCTCTTCCAGATCCTCGCCTTCATGGCGATGGAGCCGCCGACGGCGCTCGAGCCGGCCTCGATCGGCGATGAGAAATACAAGGTCTTCCGCAGCATGACGCCGATCCAACCGGGCGACGTCGTGCGCGGACAATACAACGGCTATCGCTCCGAGGAAGGCGTCCACCCGGAATCCGACACCGAGACCTTCATCGCCCTGAAGTGCACCATCGACAACTGGCGTTGGGCGGGCGTGCCCTTCTACCTGCGCACCGGCAAGCGGCTCGCCGAGGGGCAGCGCATCATCTCCATCGCGTTCCGCGAGCCGCCGAAGAGCATGTTTCCCGCGGACTCGGGCGTCGGTGCGCAGGGGCCCGATCACCTGACATTCGATCTCGCCGACGTCTCCAAGATGTCGCTGTCCTTCTACGGCAAGCGTCCGGGGCCGGGAATGCGCCTCGACAAGTTGAGTCTGCAGTTCGCGATGAACGACACCGGCCTCGTCGGCGAGGTCCTGGAGGCCTACGAGCGGCTGATTCTCGATGCGATGCGGGGCGATCGGACGCTCTTCACCAACGCCGAGGGCATCGAGCGGCTGTGGGAGGTGTCGGCGCCGCTGTTGGAGTCCCCGCCCCCCGTGCGCCTCTATGCGCCCGGCTCCTGGGGCCCGAATTCCATGCATCAGCTCATCGCCCCGCACGCGTGGCGCCTGCCCTTCGAGCGGATCTGGCGGGGGGATCACGCGGCCGGGACCTAGCAGTGCGCCGACGGGCCGGCTGTTGTAGTATGGTGTTGCCGGCTCAGCAATGCGCCGGGAGCCTGTCGGCCTTGCGCGCTCACTGCCGCACGGGCGGCCAAAGCCGCGTCTTTGGCCGCCGGTAACGAAGGCGCAGTCCGCAAAGCGGCCGCGGGCCGGTTTTGCCGATAGAACAGGGTGTAATAATAAGGAGCACGGACACTATGCTTATCCTGACCAGGCGAGTGGGCGAGACCATCATGATCGGCGATACGGTCACGTTCACGGTTCTCGGCGTCAAGGGCAACCAGGTGCGTTGCGGCATCAATGCCCCGAAAGAGGTCGCCGTTCACCGGGAGGAGATCTACGAGCGCATCCACCGGGAGCGCGAGGAAGCCACTCTCCGGGACGGTGAACCCGTCCACGACGAGCCCACCGGCAGGCTATAAGACATAATCCGTACGCAGCGGACGCCTGCCGGGGCGTCCCGCTGCTAGAATAGGGCCGTCCGTTCCCAAAGGAGACCCTAGATGCCTCTTCCTGCGCGCCGTCCCGGTAATCCCCTGCTGAACGATAGGACCTTCGCGAGCTTGCCGCGGCCCGGGATCGGGGCCGGGAACATGTCCATCAAGGGGACGGTCGACAAGTCGTTCCTGCTCCTCGTCGTTCTCATGGTATCGGCGCTCTGGCCGTGGTCGCAGATGGCCAGCGGAAACGCGCAAGCCGTCTCCGGCATCATGATGGTCGGGCTCCTCGGCGGCTTCGTGCTCGCCCTCGTCATCAGCTTCAAGGCCAATCTCGCCCCTTACCTCTCGGTTCCCTATGCCGCGCTCGAGGGCCTTGCCCTGGGCGGGATCTCGGCCGTTCTGGAGCAGCGCTACCGCGGCATCGCCATCGAGGCGGTGGGCCTCACGTTCGGGGTGCTCGCGGCGCTGCTCATCGCCTACCGGGCGCACCTGATCCGCGTCACCGACAGGTTCCGGGCCGTGGTGATCGGCGCGACCTTCGGCATCATGCTGCTCTACCTCGCCAGCATGATCCTCGGCTGGTTCCACGTCTCCCTGCAGGCGCTCTACGCGCCGACGCCGCTCGGTATCGGCATCTCGCTCGTGATCGTGGCCGTGGCCGCGCTCAACGTCGTGCTCGCCTTCGACCTCATCGAGCGCGGCGTCGCCGGCGGTGCGCCGAAGTACATGGAGTGGTACTGCGCCTTCTCGCTGATGGTCACGCTGGTGTGGCTGTACATCGAGCTGCTGCGCCTGCTGTCGCTGACGCGCCGCAGCTGACCGAGCCGGTTCTCATCCCGCACGGGGAGCTCTCCCCCGAGGCCCTCCTCGGGGTGATGGAGTCGTTCGTGCTGCGCGAGGGCACCGACTACGGTGAGCGCGAGCATTCCCTCGAGCAGAAAGTCGCGCAGGTGCGCGCGCAGCTCGAGCGGGGGCAGGCGCGCATCCTCTTCGACCCGCAATCCAACACGATCACGATCGAAGTGGTGCCACAGCTGGGCAAGGTACGGGGCTTGCTCGACTCCTCGTCGCATCCGTCACTTTACGGAGGAGTGAAAGCCATGAACGACGACCGTGCTGCCGGCCAGTGGAAACAGCTCAAGGGAAACATCAAAGAGCAGTGGGGTAAGCTCACCGACGATGAGATTACCCAGCTCGAGGGACATCGCGATCAGCTCGCGGGCAAGCTCCAGGAAAGGTACGGCCTCGCGCGCGAGGAAGCGGAGCGCCAGGCGAAGGAGTTCAGCACCCGCCACAACTGGCACTGAGTGAGCGGGCCCTGCCGCCGGGACGGCCCGCGGCAGGGCCCGATCCGCTACCGTAACACCTCGTCCAGGAACTGCAGCAGCGCGTGCCAGGAGCGCCGATCCGCCGTCTCCTCGTACATGAGGCCGAGCGAGGCGTCATTGGCCTGCGGGTTGGTGAAAGCATGGCGCGTGTTGCCGTAGGCGTGTAGCTGCCAGTCGGCTCCGGCCGAGCTCAGCTCCTTCGCGACCGCGAGCACGTCCTCGGGCGGCGCCATCGGGTCATCGTACCCGTGGAGGATGAGGACCTTGGAGGCGATCTTCCTCGCGGGCAGCCCCGAGGGCTTGAGCAGCCCGTGCAGGCTCGCCACCCCGCGTACGTCCGCGCCGCTTCGGGCCAGATCCAACACGCACATGCCCCCGAAGCAAAATCCCATGGCGGCGACGCGGCGGCCATCGACCTCGGGCAGGCTCCTCACGGTGGTGAGGGCCGTCGTGATGCGCCGGGCGAGCAGCGCCCGATCCTCGACGAAGGGAGTGATGAGCGCCGAGCACTCCGCGGTGGTGGTGCCGCGCTTGCCCTTACCGAACATGTCGAGCGCGAAGACCGCGTAGCCGTGCCAGGCGAGGCGCCGCGCCTTGCGCTCCACGAACTCGCCCCTTCCGGCCCACTCGTGGGCGATCAGCAAGCCCGGCAGCGGCCCCTGCCGCGAATCATCGTGGCAGAAGAAGCCCTCGAGAACGGTGGCGCCGTCACGGTACTCGATCAGCCGCTCGCGAATCGCCATGGGTTGCTCCTCCGGGTGGATTGCGCCGCTCGCGCGGGCGCGGGGGAGGGAATTCTAGCAGGCGGGTGCGGCCGCCCGGAATCAATCGCCCGGAGCGATTCATGAGGACACGCGCCGGGGGAGTGTCGGACTCGCGTGAGCGCGGACGAGGCCCATGATGGGCCGGGCAATCGCCGCGGTCTTAGCGGGTTGAACGCTCGACGCCGCGTGTTACCCTTGCGGCGAAATAAACAACCAGAGCCCGGCCGCAATGATCACCGCTGCGCAGGCGCTTCAGCGTCTCAAAGAAGGCAATCACCGTTTCGTCGAGCGTATCCGCAGCCGCGAGCCGCTGCTCGGCGCCTCGACCCGCCTCGAGCTCACCCAGGTCCAGGAGCCGATCGCCATCGTGCTCGGCTGCTCGGACGCGCGCGTGCCCGCGGAGATCGTCTTCGATCAGGGACTCGGGGATCTGTTCGTCATCCGCATCGCCGGCAACATCGTCTCGCCCTCGCAGCTCGGCAGCGTCGAGTTCGCCGCCTCGCGCTTCGGCACGCGCCTGGTCGTCGTGTTGGGCCACTCCCAGTGCGGCGCCATCCGCGCGACGCTCGAGGAGCTGCGCCAGCCGGCCGAGAATCAGTCCCGCAACATCCGCTCCATCGTCGATCGCGTGCGCCCCTCCGTGGAGGTGCTCCTCAAGACCGATCTCGCCAAGGATGAGGATGCGCTCATCAAGCACGCGGTGCGAGCCAACGTCGGCGTCTCCGTCAGTCACCTGCGCTACGGCTCGGATGTGCTGGAGAAGCTGATCCGCAACGAAGGACTCGTCGTGGTCGGCGCGGAGTACTCGCTGGAGACGGGCGAGGTCGAGTTCTTCGACTGAGCCGTCGCCGCCGCTGCCCTTTGAGGCAATTTCCGGCGTTTCAGGGCGCTTGCCAACGCTTGAGAGAAAGTTTCCGTCCGCGGAGGCGTTGGATACCAACGTTACCTTTTAACGTCGCGGTCAGGAGCGTTTGAAAAGAGTGATGCCGAGCAGCACCACGCCGCCCCCGAGGATCACGCCGCCGACCCAGCTCGGAATCGGCCGCTCCTGGCGGACGCTGGCCTGGAAGCCGCCGAGCTTCACCACGCTCTGGTCCGAGGAATAGTGGGGCGGGCGAACGATCAGGAAAACGCCGCCGGCAATGAGGAGCAGGGCGACGATCAGGGAGGCTTTCATGCGTACATTGTAGCAGGACCTCGAGCCGGGGCACTGCCGCGGGGGCGGGGGGAGGTCAGGCCATCCCGCCGCTGACGGAAATGATTTGGGAGGTCACGTACGAAGCCTCTTCCGAGCTGAGGAAGGCGACGATACCGGCCACCTCGCGGGGCGAGCCCGCCCGGTTCATGGGCACGAGGCGGGCGATGGCCTCGGGACCGAAGACCCCCTCGCTCATCGGCGTCGCGATGATGCCCGGCGCCACCGCATTGACCGTGATGCCGCGGCTGGCGAGCTCCAGGGCGAGCGCCTTGGTGGCGGAGTTGAGCGCTCCCTTGGCGGCGGCGTAGTTGACCTGCCCCTTGTTGCCGATCAGCGCGGACACCGATGAGATGTTCACGATCCGTCCCCAGCGGGTGCGGATCATCGGCATCAAAAGCGGTTGAGTGACGTTGAAGAAACCGTTGACCGATACGTCGATCACCCGATGCCACTGCTGCGGACGCATTCCGGGTAGCACGGCATCGTCATGAACACCGGCGTTGTTCACCAGGATCTGGATGGGCCCCGCGGCCAATGCGGACTCCAGCGTCTGCCGGGTCCCTTCAGCATCCGTCACATCGAAATGCAGCGCCGTGGCGCTGCCGCCGTTCGACGTGATTTCCTCGACCACGCTCTCCGCCGCGCTGACGCCCTGGCGCGCGTGCACATACACGTGATGCCCGTCCCTCGCGAGCCGACGGCAGATCGCCGCGCCAATGCCGCCGCTGCCGCCGGTAACCAGCGCCCGCTTGCCCGTACTGCTCATCCGGCTTTTGCTCCAAATACGATGCTGGCACGGCCGCTCAAGAGCTCCCGGCCGGCGCTGGAGACCGCGAATTGGTAAAGCACGGTGCCCTCATCGCCCGCGATCCGCTCGGCGCTGGCGATCAGATCCTCGGGCAGGTCATCGAGGCGGGTGACGTGCAGCACGAGGTTGCGCAGGCTGGCGAGATAGCCGGGCCGGGCACGCTCCCCGGACATCGAGGTCATGATCGCGCCGTGCACGGCCATGGCCTGGCCGGCGTACTCGACGCCGCAGAGCGCGCCGAGGCGGCCGCCCGCGCGCAGGGGATTGCTCTCGAGGCGGTGACTGGTGGCGCGGCAGCGGATGCGCGCGGCATCCCAGGTGAGGACCTCCTCGAGCAGGCACATCGGCCCCTGGTGCGGGATGTGGGTCTCGATCCAGCGGCGGTCGAGCGGCTCCGCGCCCGCCGGTCCGCGGTTGAACGGCGTGGTCCCTAGCGACACTCGCAGACCTCCACGGCCAGGCGCTGCCGCGACAGGTAGTCGATCACCACGCGGCCGGGCTCACGGCGAGCCAACAGGCGCAGCAGCGGCAGGCAGCGCGCCGCCGGTACGCCGGCCCGAAGCGCCTCCAATCCGGCGTCCGGCATGCGATCGCACGGCGCGTCGGTGAGCGCTGCGGTGATTCGCGCGAGGCTCGTCTCACCCGGTGCCAGCGCGAGCACCAGGGCCGCGCCGAACGAATCGGGAATGGGACGCTTGGCGCGCAGCGGCTCCGGATAGGGCGTCTCGTAGGCACTCAGCAGCGCCGGCGCGCCGCTCACGGCGATCTGCGTCAGGGCCTCGATCAGTCCGGCGGCGAAGCTCGCATCGTAGCCGCAGATGGCGCTGGAAGCGGCGGTGGCGCCGGTGGCGATGCTCCAATAGCCGGCGGCCGCGTTGTGTACGGAGTTGTGAAACCGCGTCGGGGAGATCTGCCGGTCGTCCGTGGCCAGGGTCTCGCAGATCTCGTGACAGATGAGGCCATCGCCGCTGGAGGAAGTGAACACGGCCGCGAGGCTCGCCGGATCGATGGCCGCGCCGGCGACCGCCTGTTGCGCGACGCCGATGGCGAGTTTCACCGTGGCGCCGGTGCGCCGCCGCTCGGCGGCCGGCAGCGACTGCGGAGCGGGCAGCACGGTGGGGCAGGGGTGGTAGGGCGCATTGCCGGCGATGACCGGGGCTCCCGAGTGCCAGTCCGCGAGACCCGGTCCGAGCAGTCCCACGCCACGGACGTATGCGCTCAGCGGGGGCGCCCGCCGCGGGTGAGCGATGCCGCTCATGCCGAGCGCTCCAGGACGAGGCTGCAGTTGGAGCCGCCGAAGCCGAAGGAGTTGCTGAGCGCGCGCCGCAAGCCCTCGTCCTCTCGATTGCCGCGCAGGTAGTCGAAGCCGATCGCCGGCTCGAGCTGGCGCGTGTTGGCGCTGCCCGGCAGGAATCGGTGCGTGAGGGCGATCGCGCAGATCACCGCCTCGAGGGCGCCGGCGGCGCCGAGCGTATGGCCGGTGGCGCCCTTGGTGGAGCTCGCCCTCACCGAGGGCCCGAAGACGCCGGACACCGCGCAGCCCTCGGCGGCGTCGTTGCTCGGCGTGCCCGTGCCATGGAGATTGATGTAGTCGATGTCGGCGGGAGTGAGGTTGGCGGCGGCGAGCGCCTGCTCCATTGCCTGGCGGGCGCCGCGTCCTTGCGGATGGGGCGAGGACATGTGATGCGCATCGCTCGATTCCCCGCTGCCGGTGAGCAGGAGCGTGCCGGAGCCGGCCTCATCCGGCAGCCGCTCCAACAGCGCGAACGCGGCCGCCTCCGCGATGGAAATGCCGTCGCGTGCCGCATCGAAGGGCCTGCAGGGCGCGGGCGAGACCAGCTGCAGCGAATGAAAGCCGTAAAGCGTCGTGAGACAGAGCGAGTCGACACCGCCCACCACCGCGGCATCGATCCAACCGGCCTCGATCATGCGCCACGCGGCGGCGAACGCCTTGGCGCTGGAAGAGCAGGCGGTCGAGATCACGGTGGAGGGACCTTCGACCCCGAGGAGCTGGCCCGCGAAGTCGGCGAGTGCGTACGGGTTGTGCGTCGCGGCGTAGTCGAAGCCCGCGGGCAACCTGCCGCTTGCCGGATCGCGCCCGCGGTAGGCGAGCTCCGTCGCCAGCATCCCGGAGGTGCTCGTTCCGAGGATCAGCCCGATCCGCCGCGGGCCCCAGCGGGCGGCGCTCTCGCGCACCGCCTCGATGAAGCCGTCCTGGCGCAGCCCCAAGTGCGCGAGCCGGTTGTTGCGGCAGTCGAAGCGCGCGAGCTCCCTGGGCAGCGGCTCCTCATCGACCCCCGGCACCTCGCCCACGTACGTCTCGAGCCGCACCGTCTCGAACGTGCAGGGCGCAAGGCCGCTGCGCCGAGCGCGCAGCGAGGCGACGGTCTCGCCGAGGCCGCGGCCGATGCAGCTGGTCGCGGTGAAGCGGCTGATCGAGAGCGGCCTCAAAGCGCAGGCCCCGCGGCGAGAGCCGATCGCAGCGTGACCGGTGTCAGGCCCGCGCCAGCCACCGCATCGAGCAGGCGGGGCAGCACCTCGAGCACGATGGGGGAGCCCGTCCGGCTGCGGGCGGCGTGGCCATCGTGCAGGAGCAGAATGTCGCCCGCCCGAAGCCCGCTCGTGAGCTTTCCGAGCACCGCCTCGGAGCTCGAGCTCACCGTGTCGAATCCCCGCCGCGTCCAGCTCGCCAGGTGCAGGCCCAGACGGCTCAGCACCGGGTCGAGGAACGGGTTGCGCAGCCCCGCCGGCGCGCGAAAGAACGCCGGCCGCTGGCCGGTGACGATCCCGATCGTGTCCTGGGCGCGCTCGATGTCCATGCTCATTCCGCGAGGCCCCAGCAGAGAGAAGTAATGCGCGTGTCGATGGCTATGGTTTTCGATCGCGTGTCCGCGGCGCGTGATCTCACGCGCTAGCTCGGAATGAGCCCGCACGCGCTCCCCGATGCAGAAGAACGTCGCGGGGACGTGACGCTCCTCGAGCAGGGCAAGAACGCCCGGCGTCACGTGCGGATCGGGACCGTCATCGATGGTGAGCGCGACCTGCCGCCGGGTCGCGGCCGCGGGCGGCAGGCGCGTCCAGTTGGGCCCGAGCAGCCCGCTGCGCGGCACCAGGCTCGCGGCCGTGAGCACGGCATGGTCGGCGATGAGCGCGCCCAGCACCCAGGGCCAGAGCGCAGGCCGCGCGATGAGCGCG
>JABBNZ010000079.1 GCA_019352035.1 Pseudomonadota bacterium
CTGTATGGAAGGGCCATCGCTCAACGGATAAAAGGTACTCCGGGGATAACAGGCTTATTCCTCCCAAGAGTCCACATCGACGGAGGAGTTTGGCACCTCGATGTCGGCTCATCACATCCTGGGGCTGTAGCAGGTCCCAAGGGTTCGGCTGTTCGCCGATTAAAGTGGTACGCGAGCTGGGTTCAAAACGTCGTGAGACAGTTTGGTCCCTATCTTCCGTAGCCGTTGGAGATTTGAGAGTGAGCTGTCCTTAGTACGAGAGGACCGGGATGGACGCACCTCTGGTGTTCCGGTTGTCACGCCAGTGGCACTGCCGGGTAGCTATGTGCGGACGGGATAACCGCTGAAAGCATCTAAGCGGGAAGCCCCCCTCAAGATAAGATCTCCCTGGGAGCTTGACTCCCCTGAAGGGCCCAAGAAGACTACTTGGTTGATAGGCTGGGTGTGTAAGGTCAGTAATGACTTCAGCTAACCAGTACTAATTGCCCGTGAGGCTTGACCATATAACCTCAAGCGGTCTGACCGCGAGAGGATGATGCATGGAGCTTCGCTGCGGCCGCAGGCCGTGGTGACATTCAGGATGATCATCGTGAACGCGACAAGCGTCTGAAACAAAGCGATCCGGATTGGAGGCGGCGGGACCGGTGGCGACACCGGTCCCGATGTCTCAAACAGTTTGCCTGGCGGCCATAGCGAGCGGGTACCACCCGATCCCATTCCGAACTCGGAAGTGAAAACGCTCTGCGCCGATGGTAGTGTGCCCCTCGGGCATGCCAGAGTAGGTCACTGCCAGGCTTTGATTCGCAAAAAGCCCCCGGAGGAAACTCCGGGGGCTTTCTGCCATCTGGCGTGGATTGCTCCCGGTGATTTCGTACCCGGACAGCCCGGTGACGGGGGACTCTATGACAACGGACCGGCGGAGGACTATTACCTCGCGTTCCCCCTGGGCGCCAGCGGCACGCCGTACAGCGGGCCCGTCTTCTTCGACTCATTCAACCTGTCCGGCCCGCCTGAAGTGTGCGGTGCGCCCGGAATCCACTGCTGCGCTTCAGCGACACTCCCGCCGATGGGGACGGGGGGTTCGTGAACCACTTGGAGCTCGGGTCGGCCATGGGGGCCTTGGTTGCGACCCCGTTGGCGCTCTGGCGGCTGGCGCGGGTGCGCTCGCGTCGGGGCGTCCAGGGAATCCATGACGAGTCGTTCCTGCAGTCGCCGCATGGGATGCTGGTGGTCGATGCCGCCTCGCTCGACGTTCTCGATGCCAATCCTGCCCTGCAGCGCAGCGCCGGCTATGAGCTGGCGGAGCTGCTGAAGACGCCGCTCGCCACAATTTTCAGCGACGATGGCGGTCCGCCGGAGGCGCTGCTCGCACAGCTGCGCGAGGAGCCGGCGGGGATTCTCATCGAGACAGGACAGCGCTGCCGCGGCGGTCGTTTCCTGCATGTCGAGATCAGCGGCTACCGGGTCGACATCGGCAGGCGCAACGTCTACGTCCTCACCACGCGCGACATCACCATGCAGCGGCGGGCGGAGGCGCAGCTGCTCGAGAAGCAGCAGCATCTCGATCACCTGGCCCATCACGATCAGCTGACCGGCCTGCCGAACCGCCTTTTTCTCGCTGCGCACCTGCCCGGCGCCGTCGAGGACGCGAAGCGCAGAGGCAGCATGCTGGCGGTCCTCTTCCTCGACCTCGACCGCTTCAAGCACATCAACGACTCCCGCGGCCACGAGACCGGCGACAGACTGCTGAAGAACGTCGCCCAGCGCATCCGCTCCACCACGCGCACGGATGACATCGTGGTCCGCATGGGTGGCGACGAATTCATCGTCGTGCTGAGGACCGTTTCCAGCACGGAGCAGATCAACGAGGCCGCAAGCCGTATCACCGAGGCGCTCGCCGCGCCGATGCTGATCGACGGCCGACCGCTGGTGACCACCGCCAGCATCGGGGTCAGCCTCTTCCCGCGCGACGGCTCCACGATGGGGGAGCTGCTGCGGCAGTCGGATACCGCGATGTACCAGGCGAAGGACCGCGGCCGCAACAACTTCCAGCTCTTCAGTCCCGTGATGGAGCGCAAGCTGAAGGAGCGCATGGCGATCGAGTCGAGCCTGCGCGCCGCGCTGCAGGGCCGGCAGCTCGATGTGCACTATCAGCCGATCGTCGACATCGAGACGCACCGGGTCGTTGCGCTGGAGACGCTGCTGCGCTGGCGCCATCCCGCGCTCGGGTTCGTGCCTCCCGAGCGCTTCGTGGCGGTGGCTGAAGAGACCGGGCTCATCGTGCCCATTGGGGATTACGTACTGGGTCGGGCCATCGAGGATACGGCGCGCTGGCGTGCGGCGGGTGCCGAAGTGGTGCCCATCTCGGTCAACATCTCCGCGGTGCAGCTGCAGCGCTCGGATCTCCCTGCCACCATCCAGCGTCTGACGCGCATGCACCGCGTGAGCCCCTACATGCTGCAGCTCGAGCTCACCGAGAGCGCGGTGTTCGAGGGCCGCGAGGGCAGGAACGGCGAGTCTTCCCGCGATGCCATCGCGCGGCTGCGCGAGCTCGGCGCGCGCATCGCCATCGATGATTTCGGCACCGGCTACTCGAGCCTCTCGTACCTCAAGCAGTGGCGCGTGGACTACCTCAAGATCGATCGCAGCTTCGTGCGCGACCTGGTCACCGACATGAGCGATCTTGCGATCGTGGAGGCGATCATCGCGATGGCGAAACACCTGCACATCGAGGTGGTGGCCGAGGGCATCGAGGGATGGCAGCAGCTCGAGAAGCTCCGCCAGCTCGGCTGCTCGTATGCGCAGGGGTATCTGCTTGGGCGTCCGGTGCCGTTCGATCTGTGCCGGCGCTATCTCACCGGCCAGCCGCTCGACCTCACCTCCCAGGATCCCTTCGGCCAGGAGCTCGGGGCCACGGGAAGCTGAGAAGCGCCGGCTCAGATCCCGGCGTACCAGCTGTATCCCTGGTCTTCCCAATAGCCGCCACGGCCCTGACCGAAGGGCCGGTAGCTCGAGACCAGCCGGATGTGCATGACGTACTTCGCCATCTTGTAGCCGAGCTGCCGTCCCAGTCGAAGCCGTAGCGGCGCCCCGTATTTGATCGGCAGCCTCTCGCCGTTGAGCGCATAGGCGAGCAGCGTCTGCGGATGCGCCGCCGTGCGCATGTCGATGCTCTCGTAGTAGTAGTCGCCGTGGTGGTCCATCGGATCGGCACAGAAGAACATGACGTAGCGGGCCTGCGGCTTCGGGACCACTCGGGCGAGGACATCCCGCAGCCGGGGGCCCGTCCACTGCCCAATGCAGCTCCACCCTTCGACGCAGTCATGGCGCGTGATCTGCGTTTGCGCGGGCATGGAGCGGATGTCGTCCAGCGAGAACTCCTTGGGGCTCTCGAGCAGACCGTCGACCTTCAGGCGCCAGTCCTTGAAGCCGTTCGCCGCCAGTGCCTGATACTGGGGGTTGTCGGGATCGAGGGTGCCGTTCGCGCGGAACACCGGGGCAATGTCGGCGCGGGTGTACTCGGGCGCGAGCGAGTCCCGGCCTACCAGGGCCCGTTGCGCCCCGCGGGTCAGCCATTGCGCGGAGAGGAGCACGCTCTGGGTCTGCGGCAGGCTCGAGAGGCGGTCGCAGCCGCCGAGGAGCAGGGAGCCGGCGCCCGCACCCAGGCCGAGAACCAGCCGCCGGCGGCGCACGCTGATGATTTCACTCATGCTCCTGCCTCCCGGCGGCCGTCGCCGTCTCGATGACGTAGCGGCCAGTGACCATCGAGCGCAGGTTATTCCAGAGGCCGGAGAGGATCACCATGGCGATGTGCACCAGGAAGAACCCGAGCAGGGTCATCGCGCAGATGAAGTGGATGGTGCGGGCGCTCTGGCGTCCATCGAATATCCAGAGGAGCCACGGCCATCCCGCATCCATGGTGGGCGACATGGTGAGCCCGGTCAGCACGACCAGCGGCGCGACGACGAAGAGGATGAAGAGGTAAGAGAGCTTCTGGATGCCGTTGTAGCGGCGCGCCTCATCGCCCTTCGGGAAGCGAAGGCGCACGTGCTCCACGAAGGTATGCCTCAACCGCCGCCAGTCCACACGGGTCAGCCAGAGGTCGCGCCGGATGTGGCCGGAGAGGATCCCCAGGGTCACGTACAACGCCCCGTTGATCACCAGAACCCAGGCGAAGAAGAAATGCCAGGCCCGCCCCATCGCGAGCCACCTGGGCCCCGGGAGGGTGGCCCAGGTGGGAAACCCCCGGTCGGTGTAGTTGCCATTGCTCCCCTTCGACCAGCCGAATACCCCGGTGGTCACGAAGCTGAGGGAGCCTACCGTGGTGACACCCCAGACATGGCCTTGGTTGTCTTCCATGGCCTCCATGCTGAGGAGTGGCCGAGAGAAGTGGGAGGTTGCCCCCCAGTAGAGCGCCGGGTGCGCATTGAAGATCTGCAGCCCGCTCATCAGCATGAGGGTCAGGGTGATGAAGTTCACCCAGTGCAGAATGCGCACCGCCAGGCTGTGCCGCAGGATGAAGACCCTGCCGGCCGCGGAGCGGTCCGTCGATGGGAGAGTCGCGGTCGCCGGCTCCATCTGTGCCCCCTTTGGGGTCGCTGTTGCTCGCGGGAGTGCGGTCCTCGGCAGGATACGCCCGGGATCCGGAGGACGCCAGGTTCATGCGAGAATGCTTCCATGAGCAGTGACACTCCGGGCGAGCCATCGGGCGCCGAGCGGCGGACCGCCCGCCGCCAGTGCGCCGAGGCCGTCCTGATGGTCCGGCCGGCGAGCTTCGGCTACAACCCGCAGACGGCGATCACCAACAGGATGCAGCGGCCGCCTGCCTCGGCGGGGGGCATGGAGAGGACCCAGGCGCGAAAGGAGCATGAGGGACTCGCCGCGGCACTCGAGAGCGAGGGCGTCAGCGTCTGCGTGGTGGAGGATACGGCCGAGCCGCCGAAGCCCGATGCCGTGTTCCCGAACAACTGGGTGAGCTTCCACGAGGACGGGACCGTCGTGCTCTATCCCATGCAGACGGAGAGCCGGCGGCGCGAGAGGCGCCAGGAAGTGATCGATGCGGCGGCCGAGCGGCTCGGGTTCGCGGTCACGCGCACGGTCGACCTGACTTCCCACGAAGCAGAGGGCAGGTATCTCGAAGGCACCGGAAGTCTGGTGCTGGATCACATCGAGCGCACCGCTTACGCGTGCCGCTCCGCGCGGACCGATCCTACGGTCGTGGAGGAGTGGTGCCGGGAGCTCGGATACGAGCCGTTGATCTTCAGCGCGGCCGACCGCGCCGGCGTGCCGCTCTACCACACCAACGTCATGCTCTGCATCGGGGAGAAAGTCGCGGTGGTCGGAGGGGAATCCATCATCCCTGCCGACCGCGGGCGAGTCATCGAGCGTCTGCGGGGCACGGGACGGGAAATCATCGAGATCGGCCGTTCGCAGATCGAGCGCTTCGCCGGCAACATGCTGGAGCTCGGCTCCTGGGACGAGGCGCTGGGGGACTGCAGGGTGCTCGTCATGTCGGATGCGGCGAGGCACGCGCTGTCCCCGGACGCCTATGCGCGCCTCTCGGCGTGCACGGACGAGGTGCTGGCGGTTCCGGTCCCAACGATCGAGCGGCTGGGCGGCGGCAGCGTGCGCTGCATGTTGGCCGAGGTCTTCCTGCCCTCGTGAGCGGCCTCCTCGTCAAAGCTCTGCTCAGCTACCTGCTGGGCTCCATTGTCGGCAGCCTCCTCGTGGGGAGACTCCGGGGCGGCGTCGACATCCGTCGCCTGGGAAGCGGCAATGCAGGCGGTACCAACGCGCTGCGCACCCAGGGCAAGGGGTTCGCCCTCTGGGTGCTGCTGATCGACATCGGCAAGGGCTGGATCGCGACCGGCCTCCTGGCGCCCGCGCGCCTGCCGGGGCTGCCGGCACCGCCGCAATGGCAGCACTGGCCGCTCGCGGCCTGCGGGATAGCGGTGATGCTGGGACACGTGTACCCGCTCTGGCACGGGCTGCGCGGCGGCAAGGGCGTCGCCACACTCATCGGGGCGGTGCTCGGGGCGGCTCCGATCCTCATAGCGCCCATGCTGGCGGTATGGCTGCTCGCCGTCATGACATTCGGATTCGTGGGGCTCGCCTCGATCCTGGGCGCGGCGACCTTCGCGCTCGCCGCGGCGGCCACCGACTCCTCGGGCCGCACGCCGCTCGTCACCTTCGCCGTCGCGAGCGCGCTGCTCATTGCATTCACGCACCGCTCGAACATCTCGCGGATGCTCGCGGGCACGGAGCCGCGGGCGCGCCGCCTGTGGCTCCTCGGGGCCGGACGGAAAGGCCGTTGAAGCGGGCCGATACCGCATGAGAGATCCCGCGCCAGAAGCGTCAGCCGGCGGCAAGAACCCGCAGCCGCTCGTTGCCCGCGTGTTCGCCGCGCTCGCGGACGGGGAGTTCCATTCCGGCGAGCACCTGGCGGCGAAGCTCGGAGTCAGCCGCGGCGCGGTCTGGAAGGCGGTGGGGTCGCTCCGCGACCTCGGGGCGACGCTGCATGCGGTGCGCAATCGGGGCTATCGCCTGAGATCGGGAGGAGACGCACTGGATGCGGCGCGCATCAGTGAGATCCTGCGGGTGACCGTGCGCGGGCACGTGCGCAGGGTGGAGACGGCCTGGACGGTCGGTTCCACCAACAGTGTGCTGCTCGAGCGCCCGAACCCTCAGTTTGGTGTCTGCGAGGTGTTTCTCGCGGAGTATCAGACCGCGGGCCGGGGGCGGCGCGGCCGGGCATGGGTCGCCCCGCCGGGCGGCTCGATCTGCCTGTCGCTCTCCTGGACGTTCCGGCAGGTCCCGCAGGATCTGGGGTCGCTGGGGCTCGCGATCGGGGTCTGTGGTCTGCGCGCATTGAAGGAGCTCGGGCTCGAGCAGGCTTCACTCAAGTGGCCGAACGACATCCTGGTGGACGGCAAGAAGCTCGGAGGGATTCTGATCGAGTTGCGTGCGGAGTCGGACGGGCCGGCCTGCGTGATCATCGGGATCGGCATCAACGTGGCGCTCGGGGCGGAGCTGCTCAAGAAGATCGGGGAGACCGGCCTCGCGCCGACCGACCTCGTCACGGCGGGACTCGAGCGCCCTTCGCGCAACGCGATCGCGGCTGGCCTGGTGAGTCAGGTCGTCCCGGGCCTCCTCGCGTTCGAGAAGGAGGGGCTGCGTCCTTTCGTGGAGGAGTGGCGCGCCGCGGATGCGCTGCGCGGCCGCCAGATCGACGTGCACACGCTGGAGGGTGCTGCGCGAGGGGTGGCGCGCGGCATCGATCTCCACGGGGCGCTGATGGTCGAGACACTCCAGGGAGTCAGGCGATTCGTTTCGGGTGATGTGACGGTGAGGGCGGTCGAGTGACGACCCTGCTGGTCGACATCGGCAACAGCCGGGTGAAGTGGGCGTGGCTCGAGGGCGGGCGCCTCGGGAAGGCGCGCGCGGCGGATCATTCAGGCTGGCGGGCACGCGACTTCGCGCGCCGCGTCATCGGCTCGAAGCGCAACATCGAGCGCATCCTGGTGGCGAGTGTTGCGGCGGATGCGCTGACCGACGCGCTGGCCGCGGCGGCGCGTCTGGCCGGGGCGCCGGCTCCGGAACGGGTCACGACCCAGCGGCGCGCCTGCGCAGTGACTGTCGGCTACATCGATCCATGGCGGCTCGGAGTCGACCGTCTGTTGGCCATGATCGCCGCGCACCGGCGCTTCGCCGGGCAGCCGGTCTGCGCGGTGGCCGTCGGGACGGCGCTGACGATCGACCTGGTGGGAGCGAACGGCCGCCATTGGGGCGGTTCGATCATCCCGGCCCCGCCCCTCATGGTGGCGAGCCTGCTGGAGGGGACCAACGGCATACGCCGCCGTGCACAGGGCGGAGCCAGTGGCCGCGGACGCGCGCTTTTCGGGCGCTCGACACGGGCGGCGGTGGAGCAGGGCGCCCGCTATGCGGCTGCGGCAGCGGTGGATCGCGCCGTCAGCGAGGCAACCGAGGTAGTCGGCCGTGAGCCCCAGCTCGTACTCACGGGGGGCGGCGCGCCGGGCCTGCGGCCGTTGCTGCGCACGGCAAGCGTTCTCGTGCCGGATCTGGTGCTGGAGGGACTCGCGGCCTGGTGTGTCGGCGGTTAGTGACAAGGCTACAATCGGCTCGTGGTCCGTGTCATCGTCCTTGCCCTGCTGCTCGCCAACCTGCTCTATTTCGGATGGGCGGAGTGGATCGGCGTGCCCGCACCGCCGCCGCCGAGCTCCATCGCCGGGCTGCCGCGGCTGAAACTGCTGAACGATCTGCCACCGGCCGAGCGTGCGGCGCTGGCCCAGAAGACGTCAATCCCAAAGCCGCCGCCCGTGTGTGTCTCCGTGGGGCCGTTCGACGACGCCGTGGGGGCCGCCAAGGCCGTTGCGGTGCTTCAGGCGAAGAGCTTCTCCCCGCAGCAGAGGACCGCGCAGTCACCGGCCATCAAGCGGTTCTGGGTATATCTGGGCGGGTTCGCCAATGACGCCGCGGTAACGCGCGCGCTGCATACATTGGAGCACGGAGGTATCGATGACGCCGAAGCGATGCCGCCCGATGCCAGCGGCCGCCAGATTTCCCTGGGCCTCTTCAGCGACCGCGCACATGCCGAACGGCGCGCGAAGGCCGTGCGCAAGATGGGCCTCGAGCCCAAAGTGGACCAGCGGACGGTACCGGGAACGGTTTACTGGCTCGATCTGACGCTGCCGAATAGCTCGGTGTCCGTGCCGCTGAAGGATGTGTCGGACGTGGAGCCGGGCGGGGGCGGCTTCGCGCTCAGCGTCCAGCCGTGCCCGAGCGGGACCACGGCCCCACCGCTCACGCCGCCTACCGGCTCGCCGACGCCAGCGACGCTGCCTCCGCGGAGTGCTTCGCAGGCTGCGCCTCCGTTTCCGGCGGTGGTTCTGCCGCAATGCAAGCCGCGTGGGCACGGGCCAGTACCCTGCATCGCGGCCGAGTCGCGGGACCGCGCACACCCGTCCGTGCTCTGAGGGCGGCCGGACCGGTACAATGCGCGGCTCCGGGGCGCCACTCTGGCTGCCCCTCTCGGCGCCGGCTTAGCTCAGTGGTAGAGCAGCGGTTTTGTAAACCGTTGGTCATCTGTTCAAATCAGATAGCCGGCACCATTCCCAGTGTCTTCAAGGACTTACCGGGATCGGCCATGTCGGGGCGGCTCGTCGCCGAGAGGGGGTGACGAACGGTTCAAAATACCGCTGGCCTGGAGAATCGAAGAGTCCTGGGAGCGCGTGAGTGGTAGCGAATGGCCGGGGATCTCATCCTTCCTTCCATTGCTTGAATTCGGACGGCCGCAGCCGGAATCGCGCGATGTTCCCCTCGTGCAGCTCGGCGAGCTCCGCGAGGGCAATACTCGTAAAGCGAGCAAGGTCTTCAGGCGAGACCATGGAGTTCGCCAGCTGAGCGAGCTTCGCCTCGGTTGGGCGAATCTTTTCACGCACAACGTGGCCCACAACTTCGGAGATCTCGCTGCGATACTTGAGGCGGAAGGCATCGGGCTCCGGAAGAGAATCGCGCGCGGTCTTGTATCTGCGTACCGAGCGTTCATAGGCCCACAAGTAGAGATCTCTTAGAAGCTCGATCCGGTTGAGCTCGTATATTCCGATCAGACCATCGATGTAGAGCTTTTCAGGGACATCGACGAACGACAGCGGAACCAGATTGCTTTTGATCAGTGGAATGTTCGCCGCGAGCCGTGACGTTCGCTTATTGACGTCGACGAAAGGTTGCAGATACGGAAGCTGAGCCATGAGGAAGAAAGACTGCTCGAACGGGTCGCGGATCTTCGCAGCCTTGTCTAGCAAGAGCGTGAACAGCTCCTCGATGAGCTGGGGAATTGCCGTTGGCAGGTATGTCGTACCGCCGATGGCAACCGACGTAGTGCGGAGTCGCCCTGCGTTGCGGGAATCCTCGAGGAGGTTGTCGGCGAGGAGCGCGTGTAGGTTGGTTATGGTGTAGCGATTGACTCCGATCTCTTCGGCAGACTCCACCAGCAGTTCGATGGCCGCCTTGTGATTGAGGATCATCTGGGTTTCCTTCGCGTCCTTGCCCGGAGCGGCTTTGCCATGTTCGATGAGCTCGCGGGTGTCGAGCAGCGAATAGGTATTGCCCTCGAGGCGGCTCGACGCCCAGGAGAGATCGATGAGGAGCCGATTCAGGATGTCTCGTGCATACGTGCCCGCCGGACGGTGTCCGTCAGGCGTGCGGCCTAACGCCCGCAGATGTGTCTTCAGGTTCTCGGGGAGGTATTCGGTCTCGTTCGGCGCGTAGCTCTCCAAGAAGCCGCGCTGGTAGCCGATGGGCGCGCGATCGGCGATCGGCCTATGAACGAGAGCCTGGACCTGCCGGCCCGCTCCAGAAACGGCAACGGATGATGTGACGGCGTCTGGCTCCGAAGCGCTGGCGAGTCGTCCCACTTCGGCGGCAGCTGCCAGCACGGAGTCGTTGCCGGCTGGAAAGTATCGGCGACCTCGACGGATGCCCTCGGTTTTGATCGCACCGGAACGCGCCCACACATCCAGCCGGCGCTGCAGCGACCGGCGACTCACGACGCCTTTGAGAGCCTCTTGCAGCTCTGCCAGGCACAAGCCTTGAGGGTCAGCGGCCAGCGCGCTCGTGACGCGCTCAAGGAGGTCATCGGGAAGCAGCTTTGGCATCGGCTATTTGGCGCAAATTCAATTCATACGCCAATAGCGTACGAGGTTACGGCGTATAAATCAAATATTGCGCCAAATGCTCCGTAGTATTGGCGCATAGATCACTACCTGTCCGTCGGGTAATCTGCGCTCCAACATCAGCTGGAGAATTCGACCGAGAACGTCCGGGAGGGGGTGAGATGCCAGGCAAGGCACCACCATCCGGCTTGGCAGCCCTTGGCTGCACGCCGTGCGCCGTTGATCCTGCGGTGCCTGCAGACTCTCTTCGAGCAAAGTCAGGACGGCGTCGGCTTCGACGACGCGCTCCGTGCCCTGGCGAAGATGCTCGCGGACCATGTCGACGCCGGGGAGTTTGAGATCGGCGAGAGGGTTGACCACCGCTTTAAAATACCGGTGCTCAGTTGGAAATCGCGCTGGCTGGTGCGAGGAGCTTCGTCACACGACCCGCTGGAGGTGCTCGAACTCGTCGCGCACGACGAGCACATCTCGTAGATCGTCTTGGATGCGGTGCGCTTGCGGGTGCCATGAAGATAATCCCGCCGCGCTCTGCCAGCGCGGCGGGACAGGAGAGAACGCCGGCCGAATCGCTCAGGAGACGGGCGGTTGGGTCGTCGATTGCTTCGCGCAGCTGACGGTCCGATTCCAGTCCGAGAACAAGCCGTCGGGGTTGTACCGCCACGCCCAGATGTGCAGGTAGAAACTGTTGCCCACCCCGTAGCGATTCGGCTGCGCCTGATAGTTCATCAGGTGGCCGTCCACGGACGGAACGGCGGCCCCCTGCGGCGGCGGATTGGCCGGATCGTTGTTGGCGGGATCCCTCGCGATCCACGCCGGCAGCGGCAGGACGTACTCCATGCCGACCAGCACCTGAGACCCGTCGGCCTGAGGCTCGTAAATCAGAATCGCCGGATGGGCGGGATCGAGCTCATTCGCGGCCGTAAAGGGCGGATTCATGAGGTACGCCGGATTGGCCCAGTGAATACCCATGGCGCCATGGTCCGGACCGCTGACGCATGTGGTCGCAGGGACGAAGTAGCCGGCAGCATGCGCGGCGTTGATGTCACGGTACTTCGCTGTTGCGGCTCGCACCTCGCCAACGAGCGCTGAGTCGTAGTCGGCATGATGGGCAGCGGCCGGCAACGGCTGATGCTCGTCGGCGCTGGCCATCAAGGACGCTCCCAGCGCCATCGCCGCAAGTGTCATCAGAGGAAAGGTCTTCATCGCGAGTCTCCTCAATCGTTGTGGGACGGGGCGGTCAACTGTAGGACGGGCGCGTGGTGCACGGAATGTCCGCGCCATGATGGTTTAGTGACGATTTGGTGATGAGAAGGGACGCAGGGCTTGCAAAAAGCACACCGCCGCGGTTTGCTATGCTCTGGGCTATCCCCGCGATGGAGCATGCATACGATCGAGTCGTCCGCCATCAAGGCCATCGATGCGCTCAGTCGACGTCTGCGCGGCACGGTCATGCGTCCCGAGGACCCACGCTTCTCGATCGGTCGCCGGGTGTGGAATGCGGCCATCGACCGACATCCGGCCGCGCTCGTCGTGTGCGACGACGCCGAAGACGTAGCCCTTGCAATCCGTATAGCGGCTGATCACGGCACCGCCGTCACCGTGCGCAGTGGCGGTCACAATGTGGCGGGCCGCTCCGTGGCTGACGGCGCGCTGCTCATCGATCTGTCGCGTATGCGCGCGGTCGTCGTTAACGAGCGCGCCAAAGCCGCTGTGGTTCAGGGCGGTGCGTTGTGGCACGACGTTGATCTCGCGACGGCTCGCGCCGGCCTCGCGACTACGGGCGGTCTGGTCTCGAGCACCGGCGTCGGCGGCTTCACCCTCGGCGGCGGGACCGGCTGGCTCATGCGCCGCCACGGGCTCGCGATCGATAATCTCCTCGCAGCCGGCGTCGTACTTGCCGATGGACGCTTCGCGCGCGCCTCAGTCACCGAAAACGCGGAGCTGTTCTACGGCCTGCGGGGCGGCGCCGGAGGTCTTGGTATCGTCACGAGCTTCGAGTTTCGGCTGCATCCGTTGCGCCAGGTGCTCGCCGGACTGATCGTTCGACCGGCCACGGAGGCGAGCGACACCTTGCGTACCTTCCGGGATTTCGCGAGCACGGCGCCCGATGAGTTCTGCGGAGTAATGGTCATCGCCCATGCGCCGCCGCTGCCCTTCTTGCCGGCTTCCTGGTATGGTGAGCCGGTTATCATCTCGGCGCTCTGCTGGTGTGGGGAGCCCGACGCGGGCGAGCGGGCACTCGAGCCACTGCAACGGTTCGGCTCGCCGCTGGCCGCGCACATCGGACCGATGCCGTACGTGCAATGGCAGCACATGCTGGACGGGAGCGCGCCGGCCGGCCGGCAGCAGTACTGGAAGAACGCGACTTGCGACGTCCTGAGTGATGAGGTCATCAGCCTACTCGCCTCCGCCGCGAACGATCTACCCACCCGCTATAGCGAGATCCACCTGCAGCATCTGGGAGGCGCTGTGGCGCAGGTCGCAGAGGCCGACACCGCGTTCGCGAGCCGGCGCGCCGGTTTCTTCGTCAATCTCATCGGCGTGACGCCCTGGGCCGAGGAGCTCCCCGAGCTGCGCCGGCGGGTCAGACGACTGTATGATCAGCTCACGCCCTATGCGCTGCCCGGCTTGCTGCCGAATTTCAGCGGCCAGGACGACGGCGGGCTGACGGCGCGGCTCGATGCCGCACGCGCACAGCGTATCGGCTCACTGCGGCAGCGCTATGACCCCCACGGGCTGTTCGTCTCAGGCTAGCGCGGGGACCCCTGGTTCGCACCGGCGCTGAACGATTTGAGCCGCAGCGCCGCCTCGTTGATCGGTTCCTCCTCCCGCATCATCGCGCCCGCTCGCAAGCAGACCGCGTATTCCTCCGCTCCGAGGTGCGCCTCGAGAGCGGCATGCGCCGCGCGACTATAGGGCAGCCAGAAGTTGAACAGCGGCACCTCGGTCCGCTCGCGGATGGCGCGTGCCGCGCCTAGCAGGCGCGCCGCATCCTGCCGATGGCCGAGCTTCTCGCAGAGATACCCGCAGCATTCGACACAGCCGGCGGCGCCGCGGACGTTGCCCAGCTCAATGCCCGTGACGATCGCCTCATAGAGGGCTGCCGCCGCCGCGGCGTAGCGCCCGAGCCCGACCAACGCGAGACCCAGATAGACGCGTATGAAATGCCGTTGATGCTCGTCCGCGCCGAGATCGCGCACGGACTCGAGCGTCTCTGCCGCTGCGGCGCCGTCGCCGTTGGTCATATGAATCCAGCCGCGAGCGAGTCCGGCGAGCCCCTTGAGGACCGGATCAGCGAGCCGCTCACCGATGCATTCCGCGGTCATCAGCGTCTCGGCGGCACCGGCAGTGTCATCCGAGTTAGCCCGCCACATCGCGTAATAAGCGCTCGCATACGCCTCCGTCCAGGGATCGTCGTGCGCGCGGGCGAGGCGCGCAGCTTCGAGCAGGCAGGCCGCGGGCGATTCCCGCGAATCGCGCAGATGCGCAGCCGAGATGCCATGACATAACAGCGCGCGCGCCCGCTCGGCGCTCTCGAGCATCTCCGTCCCGGCAAGCGCGCGGCGGCTCCATTTCTGTCCAACATGCAGCGGGCCGCGAGCCTTGATGTAGATCGTCAACGAGCCCACGATGCCGAGGCCCGCCAAGCGGTTCCCCTCATCGCGAGCCGCGTGCTCCACGGCGCCACCGATGTTTCCATGCTCGTGCGCCAACGCCGCGACGCGCCCGCGCATGTCCCCTGCCACCATGTCGCGGTGGGCCTGCGCGCACATATGGGCTATGTACGAGAGATGGGCATCGCGGGCGCGCGTTTCCTCGCCGAGCGCGCGCAACTGCTCGAGCGCGTACTCGCGGACGGTCTCGAGCAGGTGGTAGCGGCGAGAGTCGGGTCCGGGAGTGACGTACACCAAGGACTTGCTCACGAGCCCCCCCAACAGCTCGAGGACCGCTTCAGGATCGTGGCTCAGTGAGCCTGCGAGTTGGATCGCCGCCTCCATGGTCCAGCCCTGAACGAAGACGCTGAGCCAGCCCAGGAGCCGCTGCTCCTCGCTCGACAACAGGGTGTAGCTCCAATCGAGCATGGCGAGCAGATTGCGATGGCGAGGGTCGCGCCCGGCCGCGTCGCCGCTCAAGAAACGGAAGCGGTGGTCGAGGCGTTGCAGGACCTGCTCCGGTGAGAGCAGCGCAAACCGCGCCGCGGCGAATTCCAGTGCAAGCGGCATGCCGTCGAGGCGGCGGCAGATCTCGGCAATGATCGGCGCGCTCGCCGCGGTCAGGAAGAAATGCGGCTGTACCGCCCTGATCCGGGTGAGCAGCATCTGGACGGCCGGTGCACTCTCGATGTTGCGCAGAACAGAACGCCCGGGCGGCTCATCCTGCGGCAGGGCGAGCGGCGCTAGCCACATCAGCTGCTCGCCGGCGAAGTTGAGGGGCTTCTGGGAAGTCGCGAGCACCCGCAGCTCATCGGTCCCGCGAAGCAGCACCGAGACGAGCTCACCCAGCTCGCGCGCAATGCGGTCACAGTTGTCCATCAGGAGCAGTGCGCGCCGGCTCCGCAGCACCGGCACCACCTTCGACAGCAGCTCGGGCACATCGGCAAAGGGAATCGCCAGAGCCGCGGCCAGAGCTTGCAACCACTCCGCGCCGCTCTGCACGGGCGCCAAGTCGAAGAACCAGACCCCATCGGGAAAGCCGGCGCCCAGATTGCGCGCGCATTCGAGCGCACATTGAGTCTTACCCATGCCGCCAGTACCGACGACGGTCACCGCCCGGCGGCTACGCAAGAACTCCCCCAGAGCTGCGATCTCGTGGTCGCGCCCGATCAGTGCCTCGATGCGCGCGGGCAGCTGCGCCGAAAGTGGAGCCGCGAAGCGCAGGATCTGTCCTGAGGGCATCTGATCCTGCCGCTCGACCGGTCCAATGTATCGGTAACCGGCGCCATGGACCGTCTGGATGTACTGCGGCTCATCTGCATCGTCGCCAAAGGCACGGCGGACCAGAGCGATGCGGCGGTTGAGCGCCGAAGGGGTGACATGGCGATGACCCCACACGGCATCGAGAATTTCGCTGCGCGTGACCAGTGCCCCCGCCGCCGACGCACGAATTGACGCCGACGGCCGCTGCGTCATCC
>JABBNZ010000080.1 GCA_019352035.1 Pseudomonadota bacterium
CTGCCGGAGGCCGTGAAGGAGGCCGCTCGCGTGCTGGCCCCGGGCGGACACGCCCTCATCATCGATACGCTCGGTCAGGAGGACCCTCTGGTCGACACCTTCATGCAGAGCATCGAGCTGCTGCGCGACGCCTCGCACGTGCGCAATCGCTCGCTGGCGCAATGGCGCGCCCTGCTGCAAACGGCCGGCCTGGAGGCGCTCGAGCACGCCGGCTGGCCGATGCGGCTCGATTTCACTGCCTGGGTGGAGCGCATGCGGACACCCGCCGACCGGGTCGCGGTCATCCGCTCGATGCAGGAAGCGGCGCCGCAGGAAGTCCGCAAGGCCCTGCGGATCGAGGCGGACGGCTCCTTCACGATCGAGACTGGCTTGTTCTGGCTTCGTAAACCCGCGTGAGCGGGGGGTACGACTGCCGGCCGACTCTCCTCGGCGCCGAGCTGTCCAATCTTCTGCCGAATCCGCCCGCCGACACCCCGTTTGCCGAATCCGCTCTTGTGGAGACCGCCATGCGATTTCGACCCGTCATTCTGGCTTGCGCCCTCCTGGCTCTGCCCTCGCTGGCCGCGGCGGCGACTCCCGGTCGCCTGCAGCTGCCGGATTTCTCCGCCCTCGCGACACGAGCCGCGCAATCCGTCGTCATCTCGCTCGACTCCTCGCTCCTTCATCAGGCGAGCGGGTTCATCGACGAGAGGAGCGGCACGAACGGCGCCGCGGTCAATGACCTGATCAAGGGGATCAGGGGGATCTACGTCCGCAGCTATTCGTTCGACAAGCCCGGGGAATATTCCAAGGCAGACGTCAAAGCAGTGCAGGCGCAGCTCCTCGCTCCGGGATGGCAGCCGGTGGTATCGACGCACGATCTGAAGCAGGGGAAAGCCCTGGACATCTACTTGCGGCGCAGCGGCAAGCGCACCGATGGCCTTGCCGTCATCGCGACGGATCCCAGGCAGCTGACGATCGTCAACATCGTCGGCGCGATCGACCTCGCCCGGCTGGCACGGCTGCAAGGCCAATTCGGGATTCCAGACCTGGGAATCCCCGTCGGCGGCAGATGAAGCGCGGCCCCGCAGTCGCCCGGACGCCATGATCCGCGGCTCTCGCATCCCGCACCTCGGTGCGGCCGCGCCTAGGGCGAGCTACACTGCCACCGATGCATCTGCGAGCGAGGCGGAGAGATCCTGATGCCTAAGCTGCCATCCGAGTATGCCGTGGCGCGATTGCGCCGGATGACCGTGGCGGTGGTTTGCATACTGCCGCTTTGCGGGATTCCCGCTGGCGCATGGGCGCAGAGCGCACCCGCCGCTCTTCGCGCGTGTGCGGCCACAGCCGATCCGGGTCAGCGGCTCGACTGCTACGACAGGGAAATGAAGCGTCTGCTGGCACCGGCCGCGCAACCGGCTCGGGCCGCTCAGCCGGCCCCGCCCGCGGAACCGGCGCCACCGGCCACCCCGCCCGCGCCCACTGCGAATGATGCGGCGTCGATTCCCTCAACGCGGACTGCGGATGCGGCAGTGTCGACATCGGCGCCCGCAAAGTCCGCCAAGGACGAGCCCGCAACCCCGCACCGCTCGGGCGTATGGAAGTTCATTTCCGGGAGCGCACCTTCGCGAGTGACGGCCCGCATAGTGCGCGTGGACCGCTCGCCGGACGCCATGGTCCTGCACCTCGACAACGGGCAGGTCTGGCGCCAGACGGGACGCGCTTCGGGTGGCCTCGGCCTGCGCACGGGCGATGAGGTCACGATCGCAAGGCACCTCGGCTCGTACTGGCTCTCTTCCAGTCACGTCTCCGACATGAGGGTGCGGCGGGAAACCCGCTGACGCGCGAGCGCCTCAGAGGCCTCAGAGCAGGAGCGAGCCGGTAATGCCGCCGTATACACCCAGTCCGGCCGTCAGCACCGTAACCGCGACGACCAGCCAAGCGTACGGTCCTCTCAGGCGATGCTCGGGCGGCAGCGCCTTGAACGCCAGGGCGACCAGGAAGCCGAGCACCAGCGGCAGCATGAGAGCGTTCATGACCTCGACGCCGATGTTGAGCGCGACGAGATCGGGCGCGAGGTCCACGATGACCGCGCCGCCGATGACGGCGAGCGCATAGATGCCATAGAACCAGGGCGCCTCGAGGGGATGATGCTCCAGGGAGTGCCGATACCCAGTGACCTCGCCGAAGCCCCAGGCCGAGGCCAGCGACACGACGATGGCCGCCACCAGGCCCGCGCCGATCGTGCCGAACCCGAACACCACCCGGCCCACGGTCGTCCCCAGTACCGGCACCAGTATCTTCGTGATGTCACCGATGGTGTTGAGATTGCCGTCCGCGTGGACCCTTCCGATCGTCGCCGCCGCCGCGATGAGCACCGCAGCCATCACCGCCTGCGCGATCACGGCACCGAAGGCGGTGTCCCATTGCGCATGCCGGTAATGGCAGGGCTGCAGTTTCTTGTCGGCGACCGCGGACTGCTGATAGAAGATCATCCACGGCATGATCACGGCGCCGATGTTGGCCGCGACCAGATAGAGGTAGGCGCTGTTCCGCAGCGGCATGTGGGCGAGTCCTCTGGCCAGCTCCGCGCCCTGCGGATGAGCGCGCCAGGCCACGAAGAAGAACGCCAGCTCGAACAACCCGAGCGCAATGGCCACCCGCTCGACGCGGCGATAGCTGCCGGTCAGCACCACCGCAAGCAACATCGCGGTCACGATGGCCAGGCTCACGGCGCGCGGGACTCCGAACAGCTCGCCGACCCCGGCCACACCGGAGAACTCCGTGATCAGCGCTCCGATGGTGGCGACTCCGAGGCCCATGACGGACACCCAGGCCCAGCCGGCCCCGAACGTATTGCGGATCAGCTCACCATGGCCCTTGCCGGTGAAGATGCCGAGCCTGACCGTCAGCTCCTGCACGATGTAGAGCACCGGCATCAGGAGGAGCTGCAGGAGCAGCAGGCGGTATCCCCATTGGACGCCGCTTTGCGCCGCGGTGATGATGCTGCCGACATCGGTATCGGCCAGCATGACCACCAGTCCCGGGCCCATGACGGCCAGGAAGACCTTCCAGCCGGACGGCGAAACCCGGGAGGATCTCAGAACCTTGGCTGTTCGATCGTCCACCGCACCTGTCCCCGGCCCCACACGTCAGGCGCCGCAGATAAGAGTGATTCGCATTTACATATGAGACTAGCAGCCGCTGGAATCCAAAGCAAGGCGCGGCAGCGCGATGGCGCACCTTGTCGAAAAGGCGCAGGGTCGCGCGACTAGAGGCAGACGGCGCAGCCGCCTGACCGAGGGCTTTCTCAATGTCCAAACTCCGTGTGAGCTCCTTTGCCGTATCGCTGGACGGATTCGGCGCAGGTCCGAGGCAGAGCCTCAGCGCCCCGATGGGAGAAGGCGGTCTGGCACTGCACGAGTGGATGTTCGCCACGCGCACGGCGCGGCGTATGTTCGGCCAGGATGGCGGAGAGACGGGCATCGATGACGACTTCGCGGCGGCCGGCTTCGACAATGTCGGCGCCTGGATCCTGGGGCGGAACATGTTCGGACCCGTTCGCGGACCGTGGCCCAATGAAAGCTGGCGCGGCTGGTGGGGCGAGAACCCGCCCTACCACACCCCGGTCTTCGTGCTCACGCATCACGCGCGCAAGCCGCTCGAGATGGAAGAACGCACCACCTTCCACTTCGTCACGGACGGCATCGAGTCGGCCTTGCGGCAGGCGAAAGCGGCGGCGAAGGGTCGGGACGTGCGACTGGGCGGCGGCGTTCATACGATCCGCGAGTACCTCTCGGCACGACTCCTGGACGAGCTCCACCTCGTCGTCTCTCCGGTGCTGCTGGGCTCCGGCGAGCCGCTGTTCGCGGGCATCGACCTGACGCGTCTCGGCTATCGCTGCATTCGCAACGTCCTCGGCGTCCGGGCGATGCACGTAGTGCTTGCGAAGGAATGAGCCGCGCGTCAGCGGTTGCCCATCGAATTCGGCTCGCCCCCGAACCCTGAAGCGGCCTGAGCACCCCAGGCACGGGACGTGCCCCGCCGCCGCAGGTGGCGGGGCCGCGAGCAAAAACCGCGCTTCTTACTCGTGGCGCGCTGGGCCGGGCGGGAGCCCGGACCCAGCGCGTCAGACTAGTGGATCGCCGGAGGCGCAGCCACCGTGAGCGGCTTGCCGCCAGCGAGGGTCGGCGCACCCGCCGCGTAGGCGGACTTGTCGTACGCGGCGACATCGCCCGAGAGCAGTGCGTTGTACGCGGCGAGCTTCGCATTGAGCTCACCGGTGAGCTCGCTCTCGATCCGCAGCAGCGGTCCGGTCGGCGCCTGTACGCCGAGGCTCGCGAGCTGCGATGCATTGAGCTCGAGTGCATCGTGCAGGTCGGTCAGCTGGTGCAGGTTGTCCTCGATCACTTTGTGCTGCACTTTCGGGTTGTAGACCGAGTCCTTGAGCTTGCTCAGCGCCTTCCCGAGCGCCTCGCCCCGGGCGAGCAGCGGTGCCTGGTCCTTCGCGAGCGCATGCAGTGAGGGATCGATGCCGCTCGCATCCGCCTCGACAGTCTTGCGATAGGCGGCGAGCTGCGCCTGCATCGCGCTGATGCGGTTCAGCATCCTGTTCATCGCGTCCACCTGCGCCCGAGCCTCCAGAGCGAGCTTCAGCGAGCGCCTTTGGGCCGCGAGCGCCGGCGGTCGATTGGGATCCGCAATCACACGCGCTGTCGCCGTATCGGTATGTCCATCGGCAGTGACACTGACCGTGTACGTCCCAGGCAGCACCTCGGGGCCGGCGGTCAGCGCCCAAGCGGGCGGGCTGCCCTCGAGCGGCCACGACACGAAGTCGGTGGCGGCGGGCTTGTCGTAATGCAGGTCCCAGACGTAGCGGTTGACGCCGTACTTCGCCTTTCCGTAGCGCGTCGCGATGAGCTCACCGGTCGAGTCACGGATCTCGATCCTCACCGGCGTGTGGTGCAGCGCCTTCTGGTGTTTGTTGGGCTTCAGCGCCTTGGGAAGGCTGTAATCGATCACGAGGCCATTCGGCGCGTTCGGCGTCACGAAGGACGGCTCCGCGCCCTCGCCGCGGCTCCATCGCTGGTACTCGACGCCCGTACTGGGCGTGAACAGCTTGACCTGCTTCGGCACTGCCTGCGGATCGAGCTCCGCGACGGACGCAAAATGGTCGAGCACCCAGAGGCCGCGGCCGTGGGTCGCGAGCACGAGGTCTCCCCGCACGAATTTCAGGTCGAAGACCGGCATGGTCGGCAGATTGGCCTTCAGCTGCAGCCACCGCCGGCCGCCGTCACGCGAGATCCAGACGCCGCGCATGGTGCCGGCCGCCAGCACCTGTGAATCTCGCGGATCGGCACGCACGACCATCACCGAGGCGTCGTCCGGCAGATTTCCCGCGATCGCACGCCAGTGACGGCCGTAGTCGGTCGTCGCGTAAGCATACGCTTTGTCGTTGCCCAGCTCGTGCGCGTCGAATGCGACGTATGCCGTCCCAGGGTGGATCGGTGAGACGTCGATCTGATACACACGCGCCCAGGCGGGCGCATCGGGCGGGGTGACTTTCCTCCAGGCGCCGCCGCCGTTGCGCGTCACGGACAGGAGTCCGTCATCGGTCCCGACCCAGATCACCTGCGGGTTGCTGGACGCGACCTGGATCGACAGGATGGTGTCGTAGGTCTCGGCGCCCGAGATATCGTAGTGGATCGGGCCGCCCGACAGCTGTTGCTTCGATTTGTCATTGCGCGTCAGGTCGGGACTGATCGTCTTCCAGTTGAGACCGCCATCGACGGACTTCAGCAACACGTTACCGCCGATGTACACGGTATTCGCGTTCCGCGGGTCGACGGCGATGGGCGGCGTCCAATTGAAGCGGATCTTCTGCGCGTAAGGCGGCAGATCGTCGACGTATCCCGGGCCATGCAGATACGGCATGATGAACAGCGACTGCTTGGTCTTGCGGTCGAACCGGGTAATCGCGCCGTCTTCCGAATCCGCGTAGATGATGTTCGGGTCTGATGGCGCGGGTACCGCGTACTCGCCGTCACCGCCAGCCACCACGTACCAGTCCTGGCCGGACACGACCGAATCGGAAAGAGACGAGGAAGGTCCGCACCAGGCGCTGTTGTCCTGAAGGCCGGTGCACAGGTCGTATGGAGTGCGGTTGTCCGCCGAGACCATGTAGGCCTGCTCGATCGGCAGGCCATCGAGGAACCGCCAGCTCTTGCCGCCGTCGAGTGACAGGTATGCGCCGCCGTCGTTGCCTTGAATCATCCGCTTCGGGTTCGCCGGATCGATCCACAGGGCGTGATGATCGACATGCACCGAGGAATCGATGACACGCGCCGTCTTGCCGCCGTCGTTCGACTCGAGCAGCTGCAGGCCCAGGAAATAGAGCCGGTTGGCGTCGTTGGGCGCGACCTCGAGAGTCGAGAAGTAGAATCCCCGCACGTTGTAGGCGTGATTGTCGGAGACCTGGTGCCAGTGGGCACCCAGGTCATTCGTCACGAAGAGCGTTCCGTCGCCGATCGGTGCCTCGAGCAGCGCGTAGACACGGTCGGGGTCGCTCGGGGCGATGGCGAGGCCGATGCGGCCGATGGTGCCCGTCGGCAATCCCCTGCGCAGCCGCTTCCAGGTCTCGCCGCCGTCGGTCGACCGCCAGATGCCGGAGCCGGGACCGCCGTCATGCAGCGTCCACGGGCGCCGCAGCGTCTGCCAGGTCGCCGCGAAGAGCACCTGGCCGTTGTCGGGCTGCATGGCGACATCGATCGCGCCGGTACGATCGTTGACGTAAAGCGACTTGCGCCAGGTCCTGCCGCCGTCGGTCGTCACGAAGATGCCGCGGTCCGCGTTGGCAGTCCATTCCTGCCCGACCGCGGCAACCACCACGTGGCTCGGGTCGTGCGGATCGATGACGATGCGACCGATCTGGCCGACGTTCTTCAGCCCCATCCGCCGCCACGTCTTGCCGCCGTCGGTCGATAGATAGACCCCCGCGCCGGGAATCACATCGTTGCGGTTGTTGGCCTCACCCGTACCCACCCAGACCAGGCTGGGGTTCGAGGGGGCCACCGCGATCGCGCCGATCGAGCTCGTCGCCTCGTGCTTGAAGATCGGCTTCCAGCTCAATCCTCCGTTGCTCGTCTTGAACACGCCGCCGCCGGCCGCGCCAACGTAGTAAACCTCCGGGTTGCCCGGGATGCCGGCGACCGCCGTGACACGCCCGCCGGCGATCGCCGGACCGAGGTTGCGGAATTTCAGCTGCGCGAACACATCTTTGGGCTTTGCCGCCGCCTGGGCATGCGCATTGCGCGCGTAGGCGCCGGGCATTACACAAGTCACGGCGAGCAGCAGAGCGGCCGCTCTCATCAGGAACGAATGACGCGTCATTGTCGGCCTCCGACCCCTATTCATGGAGAGGGGACGGTACTGATGCAAGACACGAGGCGCAACCGTTGCGGCCGCATTCCCCGCGAACTCAACGACTCATCGCGCGGCGGCGGCGCTTGGTCGCAATCCCCCGTGAAGCGGCATGCGGCGTAGCGGCAATGACGGCAGCGACCCGTGCTTGCCGCAAGGAGATGGCGGCGCTACGCTCCTGCCGGTGCGGCCCGGGATTTCATTCGTTCCGCTGCTCCTCATGCTGGCAATCCTCGCCGGCTGCACCCCCGCCGTGAGCTCTGTTTCTCCACCCTCGGTCGCGGCGGGCGGCCCCGCATTCACGATGACGGTGCTGGGGTCAGGCTTCTCCAACGGGTCCACGGTGCAGTGGAACGGCTCCCCGCGCTCGACGCAGTACGTCTCCGCAACGGAGCTGTTGGCCCAGGTCAATGCGCCCGACATCGCCGCGACCGGCAGCGCATCCATCACGGTCACGAATCCGCAGGGCATCGGCGGACCGTCGGGTTCGGGTTCGGGATCGGCTGGCGGATCCGCCGGGGGCTCGACGACGCAGTCCAATGCCAAGCCGATCAGCATCGTCTCACGCTCCGTCGATGCGACCGCCTACCAGATCGATCCGGCTCATGATGGCGCGATGACCTTTGGCTCGGTGGATTTCCCGGCCTCCCCCACGTGGCGTGTCAGCCTGGGCACCGGAACGCCGTCCAACATCGTGATCGCCGACGGCAAGGTGTTCCTGACCACCGGGACGGCAGGCGGGTCCCAGCTGATGGCGCTCGGCCAGACCAACGGCGCCACGGCCTGGAGCCCTCAGGCGATTGCGGGAGTCGGCGCGGGAACTGCGAGCCTGGCGTACGACAGCGGCCGCGTATTCGTGTCCGGCGGAAGCACCCTGTTTGCCTATGATGCCGCGACCGGTGCGCTGGATTGGAGCACCGGACTCGCAGCGGCTGGCACCGGCGCACCTACCGCCGCGGATGGGCTGGTCTATGTCAACGTGACCGGAAACGCGACGATCTACGCATTGGACGAGGCGACGGGCGCGATCAGTTGGCAACACGCGCTGTCGGCTGTCAGCCGCATCTCGGCAGTCACCGCGGACGGGCTGTACGTCACCGCCGCCACCGCAGGGTGCCCTACGCTCGATTTGCGGCCCGCGACGGGGGAGGTCATCTGGGACAGCTCCGAGGGCACCAGCTTCTGTCCGCAAACCGCCAATGAGACGCCCATCGTCGCCAATCAGCTGGTCTATTCCCCGAATTCCTCCGGCACCTCCATCTTCTCCGCGCAGACGGGCAGCAACACCGGAACCCTCGCCGCCCCATTGCCGGCGGCATTCACCGGCAGCATGGCCTATTTTCCGCAAGGAGCGAATCTCGACGCCGTCGATCTCTCCAACAGCACGGTGTCATGGACATTCAACGGTGATGGCACCCAGCTCACCGCCTTGCCGATCGTCGTCAACCAGTACGTGATCACGGGCACGGCGGGCGGAAACCTCTACGCCGTGGATGGAACGTCCGGGGCCCTGGTGTGGACCCAGGCGCTCGGCGGCCAGGTGCAGCAGCTGTCGGCTGGCGACGGATTGCTCCTCGTTCTGGATGAGCCCGCGAGCGGCGGCGGCGGGACGCTGACCGCCTACACCGTCTCGACCAATCCCTAGCCACTTGAGTTCGCCCGACCGTACGGTAAGCTCCTCGGGCCGTAGGTTGCGACTGCTCCATGTCTTACGTCCGCGGACTGATTGACCGCTTGCTGCTGATCTGCGCCGTGGTCGCGGGCGGTCTCGTGCCGGGCTTCATCAGCCAGTACCGCCAGCGGCTCGGCGGTCGGCTCGATCAGGCGCGGATCGATCTCGCTCCCTGGCAGAAGATCGCCGACCAGTATTTCCACGGCGATCTGGGCCGGCTGATCCAGTACCACCTCGCCAGCCGGGATCCGACGTTTCACGCCGAGGGGGCCGCGATCCAGGCGCTGGTCGCGAGCGTACGGCACCTGCAGATCGAGATGGCGGCCCTTCACGGGAGCCTCTTCCAACAGGCCGCCTACCTGGCCCTGCACCCCGATCCCAATCTCATGCGGGCCACGCTCGGCGATTGGGTGCCCACGTTCGGCCTCTCCGCCGAAGCGATCCTCTTTGCGCTCATCTTTGCCGCGGGCCTCTGGCTGATCTTCCAGGCGTCGTGGTCGCTGACTGCCGCGGGCAGCCGGCATATCGCCTCACGATGGCGCAGGTCACCGCCCCCGCAGCCGAAGACCCCTTCGATCAGCCGCTGATTCCCCAATGAAGAGGGCCGGTGGGAGCTTGCGCTCCCACCGGCCCGTTCACGATCGCCCGAGTGCGTTCTCCGTCGCGCTTCGCGCGACCCCGAAGTATGAAACGGCTCGAGCCGGCGCCCAGGCACAGGGACTGTGCCCCGCCGCCGCAGGTGGCGGAGGCCGAGGGCAAAACCGCGTTTTTGCGCTCGGCCGCGCTGGTCCGGGCAGGATGCCCGGATCCAGCGCTTCATATCGAGGCCTTCTCAGCTCGCCGTGCTCTCCGATTCCTCGCCGACTCCGCTCGATTCCTCGGTGTCAGGGACGCCGCCGCCCACGTCCATGAAGCTGCGGCGCTCGACGCCCTCGCTCTTCTTGCGGCGCGAGGCATGCGTCGCGAAGCCCGTGCCCGCCGGGATGAGCCGGCCGACGATGACGTTCTCCTTGAGGCCGCGCAGGTCGTCCTTCAGGCCGCGTACCGCCGCCTCGGTGAGGACGCGGGTGGTCTCCTGGAACGAGGCCGCGGAGATGAACGACTCCGTTGCGAGGGACGCCTTGGTGATGCCGAGCAACACCGGCTGCAGGGCGGCGGACTGCTTGCCGTCCTGCTGAGCGCGATCGTTGATGTCGAGCGCGCGCGCCCGATCGAGCTGCTCGCCGCGCAGGAGCGTTGTCTCGCCCGCGGCCTGCACCTCGGTCTTGCGCAGCATCTGGCGGATGATGACCTCGATGTGCTTGTCGTTGATCTTCACGCCCTGCAGGCGATAGACGTCCTGGATCTCGCGCACGAGGTAGTTCGCCAGCTCCTCGACGCCCTGCAGCCGCAGGATGTCGTGCGGGTTCGGCTCGCCGTCGGCGATCACCTCGCCGCGCTCCACCGTCTCGCCCTCGAAGACGTTGAGCTGGCGCCACTTCGGTATCAGCTCCTCGTACTTCTCGCCGTCGTCGCTGGTGATGATCAGGCGCCGCTTGCCCTTGGTCTCCTTCCCGAAGCTGACGGTCCCCGACTTCTCCGCGAGGATCGCCGGGTCCTTGGGCTTGCGAGCCTCGAAGAGGTCCGCCACACGCGGCAGACCGCCGGTGATGTCGCGGGTCTTGGACGACTCCTGCGGGATGCGGGCGATGATGTCGCCGACAGATACGCGTGCACCGTCCTCGAGCGCGATGAAGGCGCCCGCGGGGAGCGAATACACCGCCGGGATCTCCGTATTGGCGAAGGTCACCTCCTTGCCCTTGCCGTTGACCAGCTTGATGGTCGCCCGCAGGTCCTTGCCGCCGCGCTGCTTGGTGTCGAGCACCACGGTGCTGGAGAGCCCCGTGACCTCGTCCACCTGCGTCGTGACGGTGAGGCCGTCGATGAAGTCCTGGAACTTCACGAAGCCTGCGACCTCGGTGACCACCGGGTGGGTGTGCGGAGCCCAGGTCGCCACGACCTGGCTGGCCGCCACCTGATCGTTCTCCTTGACGCTGATCATCGCGCCGTAGGGGATCTTGTAGCGCTCGCGCTCGCGGCCAAAGTCGTCCACCACCCCGATCTCACCGGAGCGCGACACGGCCACCAGGTGACCCTTCTCGTGCTGCACGGTCTTGATGTGGTGGAAGCGGATGAGGCCCTTGTTGCGCACCTCGACGCTGCTCGCCGCAGCCGCGCGGGAAGCGGCACCGCCGATGTGGAAGGTGCGCATTGTGAGCTGTGTGCCGGGCTCGCCGATCGACTGCGCCGCCATGACACCCACCGCCTCGCCGATGCTGATGATCCGGCCGCGGCCGAGATCGCGCCCGTAGCATTGCGCGCAGACGCCGTAGCGGGTCTGGCACGTGATCGGGGAGCGGACCTTGATCTGATCCACGCCCTCCTGCTCCAGGAGCCGCACCAGCTTCTCATCGAGCAGCGTGGCGTTGGCGATGAGCACCTCATCATGCTTGCCGGGCTTCATGATGTCCTCGGCCAGCACTCGTCCGAGCACTCGCTCACCGAGCGCCTCGACGACATCGCCGCCCTCGACGAGCGGCGCCATGGTGATGCCGTTGACGGTTCCGCAATCGGGCTCCGTGACGACGAGGTCCTGAGCGACGTCGACCAGGCGCCGGGTCAGGTACCCGGAGTTCGCCGTCTTCAGCGCCGTGTCGGCAAGGCCCTTGCGGGCTCCGTGCGTCGAAATGAAGTACTGCAGAACGTTGAGGCCTTCACGGAAGTTCGCCGTGATCGGGGTCTCGATGATGGACCCGTCAGGCTTGGCCATCAGTCCGCGCATTCCGGCGAGCTGACGAATCTGCGCGGCGGAGCCGCGCGCCCCGGAGTCGGCCATCATGAAGATGGAGTTGAAGGACTTCTGCCGGGCGGCGTGGCCCTTGGCGTCCGTGACCTCCTCGCTGCCCAGCTTCTCCATCATCGCCTTGGCCACCTGATCGTTCGCACGCGACCAGATGTCGACGACCTTGTTGTAGCGCTCGCCGTTGGTGACGAGACCGGACGCGTACTGTTCCTGGATCTCCTTCACCTCGTGGTCGGCGTTAGCGACGATGCGCGTCTTCTGCTCCGGAATGACGATGTCATCGATGCCGAAGGACACGCCCGCACGCGTTGCGTAGTGGAAGCCCGTGTACATGAGCTGGTCGGCGAAGATGACCGTTTCCTTCTGACCCAGCGTGCGGTAGCACGCATTGATGGTCGCGGAGATCACCTTCTTGGTCATGTCCTGGTTGACGAGATCGAAGGACAGCCCCCTGGGCAGGATCTCGAAGAGCAGCGCGCGGCCGACGGTGGTGTCGACGATACGCCGCCTTTCCTGGAACTCGCCGGCGCTGAGCAGCGTCTCGCGGATGCGAACGCGCACCTTGGCCTGCAGATCGACCATGCGGCTCTCGTAGGCGCGGTGCACCTCGTGAACGTCGGCGAAGGACATGCTTTCGCCGCGCGCGCCGATGCGCTCGCGGGTCATGTAGTAGAGCCCGAGCACCACGTCCTGCGACGGCACGATGATCGGATCACCGTTGGCAGGCAGCAGAATGTTGTTCGAGGACATCATGAGCGCGCGCGCCTCGAGCTGGGCCTCGAGGGAGAGCGGCACGTGCACGGCCATCTGGTCGCCGTCGAAGTCCGCGTTGAAGGCAGTGCAGACCAGCGGATGCAGCTGGATCGCCTTGCCCTCGACGAGCTGCGGCTCGAAGGCCTGGATCCCTAAGCGGTGCAGGGTCGGCGCGCGGTTGAGGAGGACGGGATGCTCGCGGATCACCTCCTCGAGGATGTCCCACACCTCCGGTCCTTCGCGCTCGACCAGGCGCTTTGCCGCCTTGATCGTGGAGGCTTCGCCGCGCAGCTGCAGCTTCTGGAAGATGAAGGGCTTGAAGAGCTCGAGCGCCATCTTCTTCGGCAGACCGCACTGATGCAGGCGCAGCTGCGGGCCGACCACGATGACCGAGCGGCCGGAGTAGTCGACGCGCTTGCCGAGCAGGTTCTGGCGGAAGCGCCCCTGCTTGCCCTTGATCATGTCGGCCAGCGACTTCAGCGGCCGCTTGTTGGTGCCCGTGATCGCCCGGCCGCGGCGGCCGTTGTCGAGCAATGCGTCCACCGCCTCCTGCAGCATGCGCTTTTCGTTGCGCACGATGATATCCGGCGCGTTGAGCTCCAGCAGCCGGCGCAGGCGGTTGTTACGGTTGATGACACGGCGGTAGAGGTCGTTCAGATCCGACGTGGCGAAGCGTCCGCCGTCGAGCGGCACCAGCGGACGCAGGTCGGGCGGCAGCACCGGCAGGACGGTCAGAACCATCCATTCCGGCTTGTTACCCGACTCGATGAAGGACTCGATCAGCTTCAGGCGCTTGGAGAGCCGCTTGAGCTTCGTCTCCGACGAGGTGCCGGCCATCTCCTCCCGCACCTTGCCCATCTCGGCCGGCAGGTCGAGGGTGCGCAGCAGCTCGTAGACGGCCTCGGCGCCCATGCGGGCGTCGAACTCGTCGCCGTGCTCCTCGATCGCCTCGAGGTACATCTCGTCGGTGAGGAGCTGTCCGCGCTGCAACGGCGTCATGCCCGGATCGATAACCACGAAGGCCTCGAAATAGAGCACCCGCTCGATCTCGCGCAGCGTCATGTCGAGCATGAGGCCGATTCGCGAGGGGAGCGACTTCAGGAACCAGATGTGGGCCGTCGGGCTCGCGAGCTCGATGTGGCCCATGCGCTCGCGGCGCACCTTGGACTGGGTGACCTCGACGCCGCACTTCTCGCAGACGACGCCGCGGTGCTTCAGGCGCTTGTACTTGCCGCAAAGGCACTCGTAGTCCTTCACGGGTCCGAAGATCTTGGCGCAGAAGAGTCCGTCACGCTCCGGCTTGAACGTGCGGTAGTTGATGGTCTCCGGCTTCTTGACCTCGCCATACGACCAGGCACGGATCATCTCCGGCGAGGCGAGTCCGATCTTGATCGAATCGAACTGCTCGACCGGCGCGTGCTGCTTGAAAAGCTTCAGTAAATCTTTCATCTGTTCCCCTTGGCGTTAGCGGCCAATCAGGACGAAAACCATCAATCCTGCTCCGGACATCAGTCCTGCTCGAGCTCCATGTTGATGCCGAGCGAGCGGATCTCCTTGACGAGCACATTGAAGGATTCCGGCATGCCGGCGTCCATCTGGTGATTGCCGTCCACGATGTTCTTGTACATCTTGGTGCGGCCGTTCACGTCGTCGGACTTGACCGTCAGCATCTCCTGCAGCGTGTAGGAAGCGCCGTACGCTTCCAGAGCCCAGACCTCCATTTCGCCGAAGCGCTGGCCGCCAAACTGCGCCTTGCCGCCCAGCGGCTGCTGGGTGACCAGGCTGTACGGCCCGGTGGAGCGCGCGTGCATCTTGTCGTCGACCAGGTGGTTGAGCTTGAGCATGTACATGTAGCCCACGGTCACCGAACGCTCGAAGCGCTCACCGGTACGGCCGTCGTACAGATGCGTCTGACCGCTCGTCGGCAGGTCGGCCAGCTCCAGCATCCGCTTGATCTCCTTCTCGCTGGCACCGTCGAACACAGGCGTTGCCATGGGCACGCCGTTCGACAGGTTGCGCGCAAGCTGCGTGAGCTCGTTGCCGTCCAGGCTGTCGATCTCCTCGCGCTGACCGCCGGTCTCGTTGTAGACCTGCTTGATGAACGAGCGCAGATCCGCTTCCGCGGCCTGCGCCTCGAGCATCCGCCCGATCTTCAGGCCCACGCCCTTGGCCGCCCAGCCGAGGTGCGTCTCGAGCACCTGGCCGACGTTCATGCGAGAAGGCACGCCGAGCGGGTTCAACACGATGTCGACCGGGGTGCCATCCTCCGTGTAAGGCATGTCCTCGACCGGCACGATGGTGGAGATGACGCCCTTGTTGCCGTGCCGCCCGGCCATCTTGTCGCCGGGCTGGACGCGGCGCTTCACCGCGAGGTAGACCTTCACCATCTTGAGCACGCCCGGGGCGAGGTCGTCGCCGGCCGTGATCTTGGCCTTCTTGTCCTCCAAGCGCTTCTCGAACGCCTTGCGCTGCAGAGTGACGCGCTCCGAAGCCTGCTCGTGCTGCGAGTTGGCGTCCTCGTCCTCGAGGCGGATCTCGAACCACTCCTCGCGCGGCAGCTCGTCCAGGTACTGCGCCGTGATCTTGGTGCCGGCCTTGAGCTTGCGGGGCCCGCCCGCGGCGCTCTGCCCGACCAGCATGCCGCGCACGCGCTGGAAGAGGTCCTCCTCCAGGATGCGCTGCTGATCGGCGAAGTCCTTGCGGACGCGCTCGACTTCCGCCTTCTCGATCGAGAGGGCGCGGCTGTCCTTCTCCACTCCGTCGCGCGTGAAGACGCGCACGTCGATCACGGTGCCGTCCATGCCGGGCGGCACTCGCAGGCTCGTGTCCTTCACGTCGGAAGCCTTCTCGCCGAAGATGGCGCGCAGCAGCTTCTCTTCCGGCGTCAGCTGCGTCTCCCCCTTCGGGGTGACCTTGCCGACCAGGATGTCACCGGCCTTGACCTCAGCGCCGATGAAGGCGATACCCGCCTCATCGAGCTTGGCGAGGGCCGCATCACCGACGTTCGGAATGTCGGCGGTGATCTCCTCGGGCCCGAGCTTGGTGTCGCGCGCGACGCAGGTCAGCTCCTCGATGTGGATGGTCGTGAAGCGGTCCTCCTGGACCACGCGCTCGGAGATGAGGATCGAGTCCTCGAAGTTGTAGCCGTTCCAGG
>JABBNZ010000018.1 GCA_019352035.1 Pseudomonadota bacterium
GCGCGGTTTTTGCCCGCCGCCTCCGCCACCTGCGGCGGCGGGCACGTCCCTGTGCCTGGATGAAGCGCTGGATCCGGGCTCGTGCCCCCGCGCCGGGGGGAATGCTATTATTACGAGCTCGGCCGCCCGTCGGGGCCGGCGATCACTATCACATAATAGTCGAGGTGGGTTTCCGTGAAGCGCTTAGTCCGGTTGAGCTCTTGGGTTTGCAGGATCGCCAGGCCAGGGGGGCTCGCTGCCCTTGCGGCGGTGGCACTGGCCGGAGCGCTCGCCGCAGCGCCGGCGCAGGCGGCAGCTCTCAGGATAGCGGTGGTGAACTACGGCGAGCTGCTGCAGGATGCGCCCCAGGCGAAGGCCGCGGTGGCGACCCTGCGCGCGGAATTCGCCCCCAAGCAGCGCTCCCTTCAGGCGGAGGCGAACGAGCTCAAGGTCCGGGAGGGCAATCTCAAGAAGAACGGCGCCACGATGACGCAGGACCAGCGTGATCGGGCCGAGCTCGACCTGCGCGAGCGCTATCAGAACCTCGCGCGCAAGCAGAGCGAGATCCAGGACGACGTCAACACGCGCCGCAACCAGCTCATGTCGCAGCTGCAGCACACGCTGGTGCAGGTCGTGCAGAACTATGCGCGGCAGCAGAAATATGACCTCGTGCTCGCCGACGGCGTCATCTACTCCGACGCCACGCTCGACATCACGCCGGCCATCCTGTCCCGTTTGAAGGCTCAGGCCGCGCACCCGCTCCCGGCCCGCAAGTAGCGAGGCGCTTCGGGCCCGCGCCTCATGGCCGTCTCACTCGGGGAGCTCGCGGTGCGATTCGGCTGCGAGCTGCGCGGCGACCCCGACGTGCAAGTGGACCACGTGGCCACGCTGGCGCACGCGGACTCGCGCTCGCTGGCGTTCCTCGCCAATTCACGCTATCGCCAGCAGCTCGCCGCGACCGGGGCGGCAGCGGTGGTGGTCGATGAGGCGAGCGCGGCCGACTGCAGGACCGCGGCCCTGGTGTGCCGCAATCCGCACGCCACCTACGCGCGGATAGCTGCGGTTCTGCATCCGCTGCCTGCGGCCCCTCCGGGCACGCATCCGTCGGCGGTCATAGCCCCCGGGGCCCGCGTCGACGCGACCGCTCATGTCGGCGCCCTGAGCGTTGTGGGAGATGGCGCCGTCGTCGGTCCTCGTGCGTTCGTCGGCCCGCAGTGCGTGGTCGAAGAGGGGGCGACACTGGCCGAAGACGTGCGCCTCACGGCCCGTGTGACCGTGTGCCGGAAGGTGCAGATCGGCGCGCGAACCACGGTTCAGCCCGGGGCCGTGATCGGCGGGGATGGCTTCGGCTTCGCGCAGGAGGGCGGCCGTTGGATCAAGGTGCCGCAGGCAGGGACCGTGCGCATCGGCCCCGATGTCGAGATCGGCGCCAACACGACCATCGACCGCGGGGCGATCGAGGACACCGTGATCGAGGAGGGTGTGAAGCTCGACAATCTGATCATGATCGCCCACAACGTCAGAGTTGGCGCCCACAGCGCCCTCGCGGCCTGCGTGGGGGTATCGGGCAGCACGACGATCGGCCGCCGCTGCATGATCGGCGGCCAGGTGGGCATCGGCGGACACCTCACGATCGCAGACGATGTGATCATCACGGGCTGCACCATGGTCAGCCATTCCGTACCGCGCCCCGGCGTATACTCCGGGGGCATTCCGCTCGAAGAGGCCCATGTCTGGCGCCGGCTGGTCGCGCGCTTCAAGCGTATCGACTCCCTCGCCACGCGGCTCAAAGCGCTGGAGCGCCACGGCGCCGGCGGCCCCGATCAGGAAGAGTAATGATGACTGACTCGACACAACTCGATATCCAAGCCATTCTGCGGTATCTGCCTCACCGCTATCCGTTCCTGCTGGTCGACCGCGTGCTCGAATGGCACAGCGGCAAGAACATCCGGGCGCTGAAGAACGTCACGTACAACGAGCCGTACTTCCCCGGCCATTTCCCCGGGCGGCCGGTCATGCCCGGCGTCATCATCATCGAGGCGCTGGCGCAGACGGCGGGAATTCTCACGTTCCTGAGCGCCAACGTGATCCCGGATGCGGAGACCCGCTTCTACTTCGTCGGCATCGACAAAGCTCGCTTCAGGAAGCCGGTCGAGCCCGGTGATCAGCTCGTGCTCACCGCCCAGGTGGAGCGTTATCTCAAGGGCATCTGGCGCTTCTCGACCGCGGCGCTGATGGGCGATATCGAGGTGGCTCACGCCGAAATCATGGTGGCGCCGGAGACCGCCAAATGATCGATCGCCACGCCATCGTCTCGCCGCGGGCGCAGCTCGCGGCGGACGTCGCCGTGGGTCCCTTCAGCGTGATCGGGCCGGACGTGCGCATCGGCCCCGGGACCATTGTCGGGCCCCATGTCGTCATCAACGGCCCGACCACCATCGGCGCCGGCAACAGGATTCATCAGTTCGCCTCCCTCGGCGATGCACCGCAGGACAAGAAGTACGCGGGCGAGCCGACCCGCCTCGAGATCGGCGACCGGAACGTCTTTCGCGAAAGCTGCACCGTCAACCGCGGCACGGTCCATGACCGGGGCGTCACCCGCGTCGGCGACGACAACCTCTTCATGGCCTACTCGCATGTCGCGCACGATTGCGTGGTCGGGTGCAACACGGTGTTCGCCAACTGCGTCTCTCTCGCCGGCCACGTCGAGATCGGCGATTGGGTCATCCTCGGGGGACTTTCGGCCGTACATCAGCATTGCAGGATCGGCGCGCACGCCTTCCTCGCCGGCGGCTCGATCGTCACCCGCGATGTGCCTCCATACATCATGGTGGCGGGCAATCATTCCGTTCCGCACGCGGTCAACTCCGAGGGCCTCAAGCGCAGGGGGTTCACGGAGGAGCAGGTTCGAGCGATTCGCGACGCCTACCGCCTGATCTATCGCTGCGACCTGAAGCTCAGCGAGGCCCTCGGACGTCTCGAGCCTGCGGCCGCGGAGCGGCCCGAGCTGCGCCTGTTCGTCGACTTCATTCGCAGCTCGACCCGCAGCATCGTCCGATGATCGGTGCGGCGCCGCTGCGCGTCGGCATCGTCGCGGGGGAATCATCCGGAGATCAACTCGGCGCCGCCCTGATCGCGGCCCTGCGGGAGCGCGTTCCCGGCGTCGAATGCTTCGGAGTCGCCGGACCGAAAATGATCGCCGCCGGCTGTGCGGCGTGGGCGGGCGCGGAGGAGCTCGCGGTGATGGGGCTGACGGAAGTGGTGCGCCACCTGCCGAGGCTGCTGCGGCTGCGGGCTTCGCTCGCCGCCCGGTTCCTCGAGTCCCGCCCTGATGTGTTCATCGGTATCGACGCGCCGGAATTCAATCTTGGCCTCGCGAAGCGTCTGCACGCCAAGGGCCTCAAGACCGTGCAGTACGTGAGCCCGCAGGTCTGGGCCTGGCGCGAAGGACGGGTGCGAAACATCGGGCAGTCCTGCGATCTGGTGCTTTGTCTGCTCCCGTTCGAGACTGCGTTCTATTCGCGTCACGCGGTGCCCGCCGTCTTCGTTGGGCATCCGCTCGCTGACCAGATTCCGCTTCGAGTCGATCGTGAAGGAGCGCGGGCCATGCTCGGGTTGGATCCGTCCGCGACCATCGTGGCCCTGCTGCCCGGCAGCCGGATGGGCGAGGTCGAGCGGCTCGGAGGGGATTTCCTCCAGGCGGCCGCGTGGCTCCATGCGCGCCGCCCCGAGCTGGAATTCATCGCGCCCATGGCGAGCGCCCACGTTCGTGAGGTATTTCAGAGAAAGAAGTCGCAAGCTACTGGTGGTCCTAATATTTTGCTTATCGATGGACGTGCCCAGCAGGTGCTTGCCGCTTGCGACGCGGCCATCGTCGCCTCTGGAACCGCTACACTTGAAACCTTGCTGTCGCGCCGTCCGATGGTCGTGGCGTATCGTTTCGGCGCGCTCACCGCGTTGATGCTGCGACGACTGCGACTGGTGAAGGTGCCGTACTTCTCGCAACCTAATCTGCTCGTCGGACGAGCGCTCGTGCCCGAGCTCTTGCAGGAGCAGGTGAGCGGCGCCGCCCTCGGCGAGGCGCTCCTCGGCCGGCTGTCGGATCAGGAGTATCTGCGGGAGCTCGACGCGGAATTCCTCAAGGTGCACGAGACGCTGCGCGGCGGGGCCGCGGCGCGCGCGGCGGATGCGATCCTGTCGCTCCTGCATGCCCCTGCGGCTGCGAGGAGGGCGGAGTGATCAATTGCGCGGACACTGGCGGAGCGCGACGGCGCGCCCCGGGGGCGCGAGTCGCCGGTGTCGATGAAGCCGGCCGCGGCCCGCTCGCCGGGCCGGTGGTCGCCGCGGCGGTCATCCTGAATCCGCGGCGGCGGATCGTGGGCCTCGCCGACTCCAAGGCGCTGTCGCCGCAGGAGCGTGAGCGTCTGGCCCCGATCATCCGCGAGCGCGCCCTCGCGTGGGCGGTCGCATGGGCCGACCGCGATGAGATCGACGCGCTCAACATTCTCGGCGCCACGTTCCTCGCCATGCGCCGCGCGCTCCTGCGCCTGCCGGTGTGTCCCACCCACGTGCAGGTCGACGGCAACCAGCTTCCGCCGCTCGCCGATCTGTCGCTCGCCTGCTCGGTGGAGGCGGTCGTCGAGGGCGATGCGCGCATCCCCGCGATCAGCGCCGCCTCCATTCTGGCGAAGACCCATCGCGATGCGATGATGGAGGCTCTCGATCCCTGCTATCCGGGTTTCTCGCTCGCGGCGCATAAGGGCTATGGGACTGCGGCGCATCTGGCGGCGCTGCGCGCCCGCGAGCCCAGTCCTCAGCATCGCCGCTCCTTCAGTCCGGTGAGAGTCGCGCTCGGCGCGCTGCCCGATCCTCAGGTCGAGCTGCCCCTGACGGGCACCGGCATGGAGCCCTGAGGTGACCGCCGGCTTCGTACACCTGCGCCTGCATACCGAGTACTCGCTCATCGACAGTGTCGTGCGGGTGCCGGAGCTCATCGAGGCCGTTGCCGCCGACGGCATGCCCGCCGTCGCCGCCACCGATCAGAGCAATCTCTTCGCGCTGGTCAAGTTCTACAAGGCCGCGCTCGCGCGCGGCGTCAAGCCCATCGTCGGCGTCGATCTGCTGGTCCGCGAGCCCGGTGAGCGCCAACAGCCTTCGCGCATCACCTTCATCTGTCAGAATCAGACCGGCTACCTGAATGCCACGCGCCTGGTGAGCCGCGCCTATCTGGAGGGCCAGCAGCGCGGCGTGCCGCTGATCGAGCGCGGCTGGCTCACGGGCGAGACCCTCGATGGCCTCATCGCGCTCTCGTGCGCCACTGAAGGCGATGTCGGCCGGGCGCTGGTGAACGGCCGCGAGCAGGATGCCGAGCGCGCGCTCGACGAATGGCTCGCCCTGCTGCCCGAGCGCTACTACATCGAGCTGCAGCGCCTCGGGCGCGCCGACGAAGAAAGCTACATCGCCGCCGCCGCGAGCCTCGCCGGCCGCCGCGGCATTCCCGTGGTGGCCACCAACGACGTACGCTTCCTGAAGCCGGCCGACTTCGAGTCCCACGAGGCCCGCGTCTGCATCCATGACGGCACGCTCCTGGCCGATGCCAACCGCGTGCGCCGCTACACCGCCCAGCAGTACCTGCGCTCTGCGCAGGAAATGTCGCGCCTCTTCGCCGACATTCCCGAAGCCTTGGCCAACTCCGTCGAGATCGCCCGTCGCGCCAGTCTCACCCTCAAGCTCGGCCAGCCGCGTCTGCCTCCCTATCCCGTCCCCGGCGACCTGAGCACCGAGGACTTCCTGCGCAAGGAGGCCGCAGCAGGGCTCGAGAAGCGCCTGGCCGAGATCTTCCGCCCCGAACGTGCGGCGCCCCCCGCCAGTCCAGTCGGTGTCGATGGGGACGTCTATCGACGACGCCTGCAGGCCGAGCTCGAAGTCATCTGCACGATGGGCTTCGCCGGCTACTTCCTCATCGTCGCCGACTTCATCCGCTGGGCCAAGGAGCACGGTGTTCCCGTGGGCCCCGGCCGCGGCTCCGGCGCCGGCTCGCTCGTCGCCTACAGCTTGGCGATCACCGATCTGGATCCGCTGCGCTACGACCTGCTTTTCGAGCGCTTCCTGAACCCCGAGCGCGTCTCCATGCCCGACTTCGACGTCGACTTCTGCATGGAGGGCCGGGACCGCGTGATCGACTACGTCGCCGGCCATTACGGCCGCGAGCGCGTCTCGCAGATCATCACGTACGGCACCATGGCCGCCAAAGCGGTGGTCCGCGACGTCGGCCGCGTGCTCGGCATGACCTACGGCTTCGTCGATAAGATCGCCAAGCTGATCCCGTTCGAGCTCGGCATCACTCTCGATGATGCGCTGCAGAAGGAGCCGGAGCTCAAGCGCCTCTACGATTCCGAGGAGGAGGTCCGCAACCTCATCGATCTCGCCCGTTCCCTGGAAGGATTGACGCGCAATGCCGGCATGCACGCCGGCGGTGTCGTCATCGCGCCGTCGGTGCTGACGGACTTCGCGCCGCTTTATTGCGACGAGTCGGGCGGGAGTCTGGTCACCCAGTTCGACAAGGACGACGTCGAGGCGGCGGGCCTGGTGAAGTTCGACTTCCTGGGACTGCGCACGCTCACCGTCATCGACTGGACCGTGAAGGGGATCAATGCGCGGCGCGCTCAGGCCGGCGAGCCTGCGCTGGACATCAGCCGGATTCCGCTGGATGACGCCTTCACCTACGACACGGTGTTCAAGCGAGCGCAGACCGTAGCAGTATTCCAGTTCGAATCCGGCGGCATGCAGCGCATGCTGAAGGATGCGAAGCCCGACCGGTTCGATGACCTCATCGCCCTGGGTGCTCTTTACCGCCCGGGTCCGATGGACCTGATCCCGGAATACGTCGCCTGCAAGCACGGGAAGAAGCCCGAGTATCTGCACCCTGACATGGAGCAGGTGCTGGGCGTGACGCACGGCGTATTCGTCTATCAGGAGCAGGTGATGCAGATCGCCCAGCGCCTGGCCGGCTACACGCTCGGCGGCGCCGATCTGCTGCGCCGTGCCATGGGCAAGAAGAAGCCCGAGGAGATGGCCAAGCAGCGCGGCGTCTTCGTCGCCGGCGCCGCGGCGCGCGGCATCGAGGAGAGGATCGCCAATGCGATCTTCGACCAGATGGAGAAGTTCGCGGGGTACGGTTTCAACAAGAGCCATGCCGCCGCCTACGCGCTGCTCTCCTACCAGACCGCCTGGCTCAAGGCGCACTTCCCCGCGGCCTTCATGGCCGCCATGTTGTCCGCCGACATGGATCACACCGACAAGGTCGTGACGCTGATCCACGAGTGCGAGGCCATCAGGCTGAAGGTTCGCCGGCCCGACATCAACACGTCGCTCTATGAGTTCACCGTCGATGGTGACAGCGCCATCCTCTACGGACTCGGGGCCGTGCGCGGGGTCGGGCGCGGGGCCGTGGAGGCGATCATCGGGGAGCGCGAGGCCCGCGGGCCCTTCACCAGTCTGGCGGACCTCTGCCGCCGGGTCGATCTGCAGAAGATCAATCGGCGCGTCCTCGAGGCGCTGCTGCGCTCGGGCAGTCTCGATGCGCTCGGACCCAATCGCGCGACGCTCATGCAGCGCCTGCCGGCGGCGGTGCAGCTCGGCGATCAGAACTCCAAAGCCCATGAGGCCGGGCAGAACGATCTTTTCGGGCTGGGTCCCGCGCCGGCCGACGCGCCGGGCGAGCGGGCCCCATCCGGCGCGGCGCCTGTGGAGGGACCCGTGCTGCAGGAGTGGACGGAGGCAGTGCGGCTGGCCGGGGAGCGGGAGACGCTGGGACTTTATCTCACGGGTCATCCCGCCAAGCCTTTCGCGCCGCTGCTCGCCCGCATTGCCTCGCACTGGATCGGGGACCTGGTGGGCGACCGACCGCCGCCCGGCGCCGAGCCGGTGCGGTTCGGCGGCGGCAAGCTGGTGACCGTCGGCGGTCTGGTCGATGAGATCAAGAAGCGCGGACCGCGCTTCATTCTGACGCTGGATGACACCACCGGCCGGCTCGAGGTCACGCTGTTCGAGGATGTCTACTTGAAGTTTCGGGATGTCGCGACCAAGGACGCCCTGGTGCTGGTCGAGGGCATGCTGCGTTTCGACGATTTCAGCGACGGCTGGCGCCTTACCGCGCGATCGATCACCGATCTCGGCAGGATGGGGGAGCAGCAGGCGAGCCACATCGTCCTCACCTGGCCGGAGAACGCGCGCGATACGGCGGCATTGCAAGCGCGGCTGGCCGAGCTGCTTGCCGCCTACCGCCCCGGCCCCTGTACGATCAAGATCAGGTATTGCGGCTCCGCCGCGCGCGGCGAGCTCAAGTTGGGCCCGGAATGGGCGGTGCGCGCCGCGAGCGAGCTGCGGGAGGGACTCGAGGAGCTGCTCGGCCGCGGCTCCGTGGATGTCAAGTACGCGGCTCTCGGGGCCGCACCCGCCTCGCCGCTCTCCGCGGACGGGCGCTGATGAGCGCGCGCAGGGCCGCACCGCCGAGCTTGCGCCCGGGGCTGGCGCCCCTTAACCTCGCGCGCAGCGTGAGAAAGTCGCGGTAAGACTGCATGGCCGTTGCCTTCCTGGATTTCGAACAACCCATTGCCGAGCTCGAAGCCAAGATCGAGGAGCTGCGGCACGTCACTTCCGACTCCGAGGTCAACATCCAGGAGGAGATCTCGCGCCTGCAGGCGAAGAGCCGGCAGCTGACGACCAGTATCTTCGCCAGCCTCACGCCTTGGCAGATCACCCAGCTCGCCCGCCATCCCCGCCGTCCCTACACGCTGGATTACGTCGCGACCCTCTGCACGGAATTCACCGAGCTGCACGGCGACCGCATGTTCGCCGACGACCAGGCGATCGTGGGCGGCCTCGGCCGCATCGACGGCCGTCCGGTCATGGTGATCGGGCACCAGAAGGGCCGCGATACGAAGGAGCGGGTGCGGCGCAACTACGGCATGCCGAAGCCGGAGGGCTATCGCAAGGCGCTGCGGCTGATGCGCCTGGCGGAGCGCTTCGGGCTGCCGCTCATCACCCTGATCGACACGCAGGGGGCCTACCCCGGCGTCGGCGCCGAGGAGCGCGGTCAGAGCGAGGCGATCGCCCGCAACCTTTTCGAGATGTCGGTGCTCAGCGTCCCGATCGTGACGGTGGTGACGGGCGAGGGCGGCTCCGGCGGCGCGCTCGCCATCGGTGTCTGCGACCGCCTGCTCATGCTGCAGTACAGCACTTACTCCGTCATCTCGCCGGAAGGCTGCGCCTCGATTCTGTGGAAGAGTCAGGATAAGAAGGAGGCGGCCGCGGAGGCGCTCAACTTGACCGCCGACCGTCTCGCCAAGCTGAGCCTGGTGGACGAGGTGATCGAGGAGCCGCTCGGGGGCGCGCACCGCGACCCGGCCGCGATGTCGGCGAGCGTCAAGGCGGCGCTGCTGAAGCACCTCGATGCCCTGGAGGCGATCCCGCGCGATGAGCTGCGCGTGGCGCGCTCGCGCCGCATCGCCTCGTTCGGGGTCTTCAGTGAGACCGAGCAGTAGGGGAGCCCCTGCCGGCCCGTTCGGTCCGGACTGGCTGCGCGAGCGGCTCGCCCGTCTCCTGCCCGAATTCCCCGACGTCCCGCTCTGCATCGCGTTCAGCGGCGGTGTCGATTCCACAGCATTGCTCGCGGCGCTCGTGCAGCTGCGCTGCGATGGCCTGCGCCTGCGGGCGGTCCACGTCGATCACGGCCTGCACCCCAACGCGAAGCGCTGGAGCGCACATTGCCGCAAGCTCGCACGCCAGCTCGGCGTTGCGCTCAAGGTTTCATCGGTGAGCGTGCCGCAAGAGCGCGGGGCCTCGCCGGAGGAGGCCGCGCGGACCGCGCGCTACCGGTGCCTCGCCGGGCAGCTGCGGGCCGGCGAGGTGCTGCTCACGGCGCACACCCAGGACGATCAGCTCGAGACCGTGCTGCTGCAGCTGTTGCGCGGCTGCGGCCTGCCGGGACTCGCGGCCATGGCGGCCGTCGCGCCGCTCGGCTCGGGAAGGATCGCGCGGCCGCTGCTCGGCTGCTCGCGTGCGCACCTCGAGTCCTGGGTGCGCGCACGCGAGATCCCCTGGATCGAGGACGACACCAACCTCGATGAGCGTTTCGACCGCAATTATCTGCGGCGGCGGGTACTGCCGGCCGTGCGCGAGCGCTGGCCCGCGGCGGGCGCGGCCGTGGCACGCACCGCCCGCCATGCCGCGCAGGCCCAGGGCCTGCTCACGGCGCTCGCCCAGGCCGATCTCGAGCGTGCGAGCGACGGCGCAGCGCTCTCCGTGAAGGCGCTGAGAGCGCTGCCGCCGCAACGGCGGTGCAATCTGCTGCGGCTCTGGATCGCGCGCGGCGGCCGCATGGTGCCGGATACGCGGCGGCTGGAAGAGATCGCCGGCCCCCTCATCGAGGCGCGCGCCGATGCGCATCCGCGGGTGGAGTGGACCGGTGAGGGCGGGATGGGCCGGCGCTGCATCGTCACGCGGCAGGCGGATCTGCTGTCGCTCGCGGAGGACCGGCCGGTGTTGGATCCGGCGGCGCGGGCGGCGCAAGTAGCCTGGGACTGGCGCGCCTCATCCTGCTGCCGGCTGCCCGACGGCGGCGCTCTGGAGCTGGCGCGGGATCGGCATGGGCCGGTCGACCTCGACGCCCTGCCGCCGCAGCTGGCCGTGACCTGGCGGCGCGGCGGCGAGCGGCTGCGCGTGCGCCGCGGCGGCCCGCGCCGTGCGCTCAAGAGCTTGTTGCGGGAAGCTCACGTACCGCCGACGGAGCGGGAGCGGCTGCCGTTGGTTCTTGCGGACGGCGCGCTGATCGCGGCCGCGGATTTATGGATGGACGATTCTGTGCGGGCGGCGCCCGACGCGCCGCATCGCGGCCGCTTCGTGTGGCGCAAGCGCGCCCGCACCCCGGCCTAGTGCTCGGCCCATCCTGGGCCTCACCCGGTACTCGGCCCGTCCTGGGCCTCCCCCCGTCGGGGCCGTCAATCGCCGGCGCGCTTGACGTTGCAGATCGCTCCCGACGATCGTCTTGGACGCGCCGCGCGTAAAACCGCTCCCGGCGATTTTGTGATAACCTGCGCTCCCGTCGTTCGGCGCGATCTTCGAGCGCCGCAGGCAGCAGTTCTCACGACGGGATATCCCTGATTTAACTATGGCGCGTTTCGTATTCGTCACCGGTGGTGTCGTGTCCTCGTTGGGCAAAGGCATCGCCGCCGCCTCGCTTGGCGCGATTCTGGAGGCCCGCGGCCTCAAGGTCGCGATGGTCAAGCTCGATCCCTACATCAACGTCGATCCGGGGACGATGAGTCCCTTCCAGCATGGAGAGGTGTTCGTCACCCAGGACGGGACGGAGACCGACCTCGACCTCGGCCACTACGAGCGCTTCGTGCGCACGACGACCGGTCGCAACAGCAATTTCACCACCGGCCGGATCTACGAGCGGGTGATCGCCAAGGAGCGCCGCGGCGACTACCTCGGCGCCACCGTGCAGGTGATCCCGCACATCACGGACGAGATCAAGCGCAGCATTCACCTCGGGGCCGAGGGCGCCGATGTCTGCATGGTGGAGATCGGCGGCACGGTGGGCGACATCGAATCGCTCCCGTTCCTCGAGGCCATCCGCCAGCTCGGTGTGGAGCTCGGGCGCAGCAACTGCGTCTACATGCACCTCACGCTGGTGCCGGTCGTCGGGGGCTCCGGGGAGATCAAGACCAAGCCGACGCAACACTCCGTCAAGGAGCTGCGGGGCATCGGCATTCAGCCCGACGTGCTGCTCTGCCGGTGCAGGCAGCCGCTGCCCGAGGAGCAGCGGCGCAAGATCGCGCTCTTCACCAACGTCGAGGAGCGGGCTGTCATCTCCGCGGTCGACGCCGATGACATCTACCAGATTCCGATCCTGCTGCACGAGCAGTCGCTCGATGCGATCGTGGTCGAGAAGCTCCGGCTCGATGTGCCGCAGACCGACCTCACGGAGTGGCGCCAGGTCGTGAACGCCAGGGCCAATCCCGACGGCCAGGCGAACGTCGCGATGGTCGGCAAGTACGTGCAGATCCGCGACTCCTACCTGTCGCTGCACGAGGCGCTGATGCACGGCGGTCTGAAGTCGCGGACCCGCGTCAACATCCATTACATCGAGTCCACGGACGTCGAGCAGCACGGAACCCACGCCCTGCAGGGGATGGATGCCATCCTGGTGCCTGGCGGCTTCGGCGAGCGGGGCATCGAGGGCAAGATCCAGGCCGCGCGCTTCGCCCGCGAGCACGGGATTCCCTATCTCGGCATCTGCCTCGGGATGCAGGTGGCCATCGTGGAATTCGGCCGCCACGCTCTGGGACTCACGGGCGCCAACAGCACGGAATTCAACCGCGCGACGCCGTATCCGGTCATTGCGCTCATCAGCGAGTGGCAGGACCAGAGCCGCGGCACGCAGACCCGGGACGAGGCCTCGGGCAAGGGCGGCACCATGCGCCTCGGCGCCCAGGAGGTGCTGCTCGGGGCCGGCACCCGGGCCCAGGAGATCTGGGGCAGGGAGACGATCTTCGAGCGTCACCGCCACCGCTACGAGTTCAACAACAACTTCCTCGATCGTTACCGGCAGGCCGGCATGCGCTTCTCGGGCTTCTCGCGCGACGGGCTGGTGGAGGTGATCGAGATTCCCGGTCATCCCTGGTTCGTCGCGACGCAGTTCCATCCGGAGTTCACCTCGACGCCGCGCGACGGCCACCCGCTCTTCACCGGCTTCATCCGCGCCGCGCGCGCCCAGCGGGCTTCGCTCCTGCCGCAGGCCGCGGGCGCCTAGTATGAAGCGCTGGATCCGAGCATTGCGCTGCGCAGTCCCTGCTTCGCGCACGTCCCGGGTCCGACCGGGCCTGCCCGGGGGTGTCCATCCATGGCCACCCGTGCGAGGCATGCGTCGCAGCCTGCCCGGCCCAGCGCGGCACCTCCTGTGCCTGATTGCATGAAGCTCGCGGGACAGGAGATCGGCATCGGCCGTCCGCTGTTTCTGATCGCCGGCCCCTGCGTCATCGAGAGCGCTGAGCTCACGCAGCAGGTTGCGGGGCGGCTGAAGGAGATCACCGGCCGTCTCGGCATTCCGTTCATCTTCAAATCGTCCTTCGACAAGGCCAACCGCTCCTCGCGGGCGAGCTATCGCGGCCCTGGAATGGAGCAGGGCCTGAAGATTCTGGAGACGGTGAAGCGCGAGATCGGCGTGCCCGTGCTCACCGACGTGCACGAGGACACGCCGCTCGATGAGGTCGCGGCCGTCGTCGATGTGCTGCAGACGCCGGCCTTCCTCTGCCGGCAGACCAACTTCATCGTCGGCGTCGCCTCGCGCGGCAAGCCCGTCAACATCAAGAAGGGCCAGTTCCTCTCGCCGTGGGAGATGGGCAATGTCGTCGACAAGGCGCGCTCGACCGGGAACTCCTCGATCCTCGTCTGCGAGCGCGGCTTCTCCTTCGGCTACAACAATCTCGTCTCCGACATGCGCGCGCTCTCGGTCATGCGCTCGACCGGCTGCCCCGTGGTCTTCGACGCCACCCACTCCGTGCAGCTGCCGGGCGGCCTCGGCGCCGCCTCCGGCGGGCAGCGCGAGTTCATCCCGGTCCTGGCCCGCGCCGCCGTCGCGGCGGGTGTGTCGGGCCTCTTCATGGAGACGCATCCCGATCCGGCGCATGCGCTCTCCGACGGACCCAACGCGTGGCCCCTCGACCGCATGGAGCCGCTGCTGAGGACCTTGAAGGCTCTCGATGAGGCCGTGAAATCGCGGCCGCTCGAGGAGTCCCTGCTTTGCTCGGCCCATCCTGGGCCTCGCCCCTCCGGGGCCGACACTGAGCATCGTCATGATTCGCTCCCGGCGAATCATTCACCAGGAGGAACAGACCAATGACCCGAATCGCCGACATCCGCGGCCGTGAGATCCTCGATTCCCGCGGCAATCCCACCGTCGAGGCCGACGTCATTCTCGATTCGGGCGTGATGGGGCGGGCGGCGGTTCCCTCCGGCGCATCGACCGGCACCCGCGAGGCGGTGGAGCTGCGCGACGGCGACAAGAAGCGCTATCTCGGCAAGGGCGTGCTGAAGGCCGTGGAGCACATCAACACGGTGCTGAAGTCGGCCGTGCTCGGCGCGGATGCGCGCGACCAGGCGGGGATCGATCAGAAGATGATCGAGCTCGACGGCACGGACAACAAGGGGCGCCTCGGCGCCAATGCCATTCTCGCCATCTCGCTCGCGACCGCCCATGCGGCGGCGCGCGATGCCGGGCTGCCGCTCTACCGCTATCTCGCCCAGAGCCTCGCCGGCGGGCGCGAGCCGGTGATGCCCGTGCCCATGATGAACATCATCAACGGCGGCGCGCATGCCAACAACAGCCTCGACATCCAGGAGTTCATGATCCTGCCCGTCGGCGCGCCGAGCTTCCGCGAGGCGCTGCGCTACGGCGCCGAGGTGTTTCATCACCTGAAGAAGATCCTCGCCGAGCGCGGCTTCTCGACCGCGGTGGGAGACGAGGGCGGCTTCGCGCCGAGCCTCGCCTCGAACGAGGAGGCGCTCGGGGTCATCCTGCAGGCCATCGAGAAGGCGGGCTACAAGGCCGGCCGCGATATCTGCCTGGGACTCGATGCCGCGAGCTCGGAGTTCTTCCACGACGGCAGCTATGACTTGAAGGGCGAGAAGCGCCGCTTCTCGAGCGCGGAGTTCACCCGCTACCTCGCCGATCTCGCCGGCCGCTATCCCATCGTCAGCATCGAGGACGGCATGGCCGAGGACGACTGGGACGGCTGGGCGCAGCTCACCCGCGCGCTCGGGGAGAAGTACCAGATCGTCGGCGACGACGTTTTCGTCACCAATACGAGAATCCTGAAGGAAGGCATCGAGAAGCACGTCGCCAACGCCATTCTGATCAAGCCCAATCAGATCGGCACGCTGACCGAGACGCTGGCCGCCATCGATCTCGCCGACGACGCGCACTATGCGGCTGTGATGTCCCACCGCTCGGGGGAGACGGAGGACTGCACCATCGCCGACCTCGCCGTCGCCACCGCCGCCACGCAGATCAAAACCGGCTCCCTGTCGCGCTCCGACCGCATCGCCAAGTACAACCAGCTGCTGCGCATCGAGGCCGAGATCGGCAAGGTCCGCTATGCGGGACGGGATGCGTTTCCGGTGAAGGTGTGACCCGGAAGCTGGTAGTGTGATGCGCTCATGAAGTGGCTCGCTGCCGCCTTGACCATCGTTCTGATCCTGCTCCAGTATCGGCTCTGGATCGCCAACGACGGCGTGCGCGGCGTGGAGCGCCTCGAGCGCGCCGTCGCCGCGCAGATGTCGCAGAACGCCCGGCTCACGGAGCGCAACAGCCGTCTCGAGGCGCAGGTCCAGGACTTGAAGTCCGGCACCGCCGCCATCGAGGAGCTCGCCCGCAGCGACCTCGGCATGATCGGTCCCAACGAGACCTTCTATCAGGTGGTCGAGCCGGCTCCGGCGGCCGCGCCGCCGCCGCCCGCAGCACCCGCCAAAGCCGCGAGGGAAGCTCACGGCGGCAGGTGACCGGCCGGGAGCTGCGTATATCATGAGGTATTGGCTGGTAATGCCCGCCGCGGGAATAGGCCGCCGCTTCGGCACCGACCGTCCCAAGCAGTACGCGCCGCTCTGCGGCCGGACGGTCATCGAGTGGGCGCTGGCGCTCTTCCTGGCGGATCCGCGCTGTGCGGGTGCCGTGGTCGCGCTCGCCAAGGATGACCCGTATTGGGCGGCCCTTGCGCCTCGGACGGTCGTCGTCGCGCCGGGCGGCCAGGAGCGCAGCCACTCCGTACGCAACGCCCTTGCGGCGCTCGCGGACCGCGCGACCCGCGAGGATTGGGTCCTGGTGCACGATGCCGCCAGGCCCTGTCTGCCGCGCAACGACCTCGACCGTCTCCTCGTCGAGCTGGCCGAGCACCCCGTCGGCGGCCTCCTGGCCACCCCGGCCGCCGATACCTTGAAGCGGGCCGAAGCCTCTCGAGACGTGCAGCAGACCGTCGATCGCGCCGGGCTCTGGCGCGCGCTGACCCCGCAGATGTTCCGCTATGGCCGCCTCTGCGAGGCCCTCGACCGCGCGCATGCCGCCGGCCGTATGCCGACCGACGAGGCCCAGGCAATCGAGTGGCTGGGCGACCGTCCGAGGCTGGTCGAGGGCGCGCCCGCCAATCTCAAGATCACCAGCGCCGCGGACCTTGCGATCGCGGCGGCACTCCTGAAGGAAAACCGCGAATGAGAATAGGCTCCGGCATAGACGTGCATGCATTCGGCCCCGGCGACTTCGTCATGCTGGGCGGGGTGCGGGTGGCGCACACACAGGGTGTCGTGGCTCACTCCGACGGTGATGTGGTGCTGCACGCACTCACGGACGCGCTGCTCGGCGCGGGCGGGCTGGGCGACATCGGCCAACACTTCAGGGACACCGATCCGCGGTGGAAGGGGGCCGACAGCAAGCACTTCGTGCGCGAGGTGATGCACCTGCTGCGCGATCGCAAGCTGCGGGTCGGCAACGCCGACGTGACGGTGCTGGCGGAACGGCCGAAGCTCTCGCCCGTGCGCGATGAGATCCGGCGCCAGGTGGCGCAGCTCCTGGAAGTCGGCCTCGAGCAGGTCAACATCAAGGCGACGACCACCGAGAAGCTCGGGTTCCTCGGCCGGGCCGAGGGCATTGCCGCCCAGGCCGTGGTGCTCTTGATCGCTGTCGAATGAGCCCAGGGATGGAGCCTTGCCTCGATGCGGCGCTCGATCCGCCGCGGGCGCACGGCGCACCCCTCGGCTCGGGAACGCTGCGTGCCGAGCCGGAGGACTTTCTCGTCGAGGAGCAGCTCGGATTCGAGGCCGCGGGCGCCGGCCAACACGTGCTGCTCAAGGTCCGCAAGCGCAACGCCAATACCCAATGGATCGCTCGCGAGCTCGCGCGCGCCTGCGGCTGCCGGCCGGGTGATGTCGGGTATGCGGGGCTCAAGGACCGCCGTGCGGTGGCGATCCAGTGGTTCACGGTGCCGCAGTCGCGCCTGTCGCCGAATGACTGGGCGAGCATGGAAAGCGGCGAATACCAGGTGCTGGAGGCGCATCGGCACTCGCGCAAGCTGCCGCGCGGCGCGCTCGCCGGCAACCGCTTCGTCATCAGGATCCGCGATACCGCGGTCGATGACGCAGCTCTCGCCAGCCGTCTCGCCATCATCGAGCGACGCGGCGTACCGAATTATTTCGGACCCCAGCGCTTCGGCAGGGGAGGGTCCAACCTGAAACGCCTGAGCCAGGACATGCGCACGCTGAAGCCGGATGAGCGCGGCTTCATTCTTTCGGCGGCGCGCAGCCTCGTTTTCAACGCCGTCCTGGCCGAGCGCGTGGGCGATGGCAGTTGGGAGCGAATCGAGCCGGGCGACCTGGCCAACCTCGACGGGCGCGCGAGCCACTTCCGCGTCGAGGCCGTCGATGAGACGCTCGAGGAGCGGTGCGCGCGGCTCGACATTCATCCCACCGGCCCGCTCTGGGGACGGGGCTCGCCGCCGAGCGGCGGCAGAGCATTGGAGCTGGAGCAGCGTGTCGCGGCGGATTTCAGCGCCGCCTGCGAGCTCCTCGCGCGGGCCGGCATGGAGCAGGAGAGACGGAGCCTGCGGCTCACCGTCCACGACCTTAAGTGGCGGCGGGAGAGTGAGGCGATCGTCGTCGAGTTTCGCTTGAGCCGGGGCGCGTATGCCACCACCGTGCTGGGGGAGGTCTTCGCGCTGGATGCCGATTACGAGGAGAGCAGCACGTAAACCGCGCCCGTGCCGCCGTCCACCGGCCGCGCCGAGACGAACGCCAGCACTGGTCCGACCTTGCGCAGCACTGCGCCCACCATGGCTTTCAGCACCGGGCCGCGGTGTCCGGAGCGCAGTCCCTTGCCGTGAATGATGCGAACGCAACGCCATTGACGCATCAGCGCGTGCGCCAGGAACTCACGCAGCACCTGCTTCGCCTCGGCGACGGTGAGGCCGTGGAGATCGATCTCCCCCTGGACGCGGTAGTCGCCGCGGCGGAGCTTGCGCAGCTCGGAGGTCTGGATGCCGGCGCGGTGGAAGACGAGCTCCTCGCCGCCGGCCAGGGCCGGATCGAAGACATCGTCGCGCAGGCTCTCTTCGAGCACGGCGAGGCGGTCGGCGCGGGTGAAGCGGGCGGCGGCCCGCGGCCGCCGCGAGGGCGCCTCCGCGACTTGCGCAGGCCGGCCCAGGGGCTTCACGTCCCGTACGGCCTCGCGGAACAGGCTCAAATCTTCGGCGGTACCCGTTCCTGAGACGCTTTTCGGCGATCTGGGACTCATGCTACCTCCGTGGAATTTGCTTCCAGTATAGTTACGCGCCGCTAGGGGGGGCGTAGACCATGCCATACGATACATCAGGACCGTGAAGATCCTCGTCAGCAACGATGACGGCTACCGCTCCCGCGGGATCCGCCTCCTCAGGGACGCGCTCGCCAGCCTCGCCGAGGTCACCGTCGTGGCCCCGGACCGCAATCGCAGCGGCGCCAGCAACTCATTGACGCTCGATGTGCCGCTGCGCGTGTTCGAGTCCGAGCCCGGCGTCTACTACGTTCAGGGCACACCGACCGACTGCGTCCACCTCGCCATCTCCGGCCTGTTCGACTACGAGCACGACATGGTGGTTTCCGGCATCAACGACGGCGCCAACCTCGGCGATGATGTGCTCTATTCCGGCACCGTGGCGGCCGCGATCGAGGGGCGCTTCCTCGGCCTGCCGACGGTCGCGATCTCGCTCTGCACGACGCCCGATGCGGAGTCGCATTTCGAGACGGCCGCGCAGGTCGCGCGGCAGCTCGTGGGGCAGCTCCTGCAGAGCCCGCTCGACCCGACGCACATTCTCAATGTCAACGTGCCCGACGTGCCGCTCGCGGCGCTGCGCGGCTTCCGCTGCACCCGGCTCGGATTCCGCCATCGCTCGGAGCGCATCCTGCCCGCGCACGATCCGCGCGGCCGGCCCGTCTACTGGGTGGGCCCCGCGGGGCCGCAGCAGGACGCCGGACCCGGCACCGACTTCGAGGCCATCGCCCAGGGTTATGTTTCAGTGACTCCCTTGCAGATCGATCTCACGCGCCACGCCGCGCTGCCCGCGCTGCAGCAATGGCTGGAAGGCGTCCATGCCTGACCTGCGGCTCTCCGGAATCGGCATGACTTCGGCGCGCACCCGCGACCGGCTGGTGCAGCGCCTGCGCGAGCAGGGCATCACGAGCCTCACCGTCCTCGACCGGATACGCAACGTTCCGCGGCACATCTTCGTCGATGAGGCGCTCGGCAGCCGGGCCTATGAGGATACCGCGCTGCCGATCGGCTTCGGGCAGACGATCTCACAGCCCTACATCGTCGCGCGCATGACCGAGGCGCTGCTCGAGGGCGGCCCGCTGCAGAAGGTGCTCGAGGTCGGTACCGGCTGCGGCTACCAGACTGCCGTGCTCGCGCCGCTCGTCGAGCGCATCTACACCATCGAGCGCATCGCTCCGCTCCTCGAGCGCGCCAAGGAGCGGTTGAAGGAGCTGGGGGTCCGCAATGTCAGGTTACGGCACGGCGACGGCAGTACCGGTTGGAAGTCGCAGGCGCCGTTCGACGCCATCCTCGTTGCGGCCGCCCCGCTCGTCGTACCGGAGGCGCTGCTGAAGCAGCTGCAGGTGGGCGGACGGCTGCTCGTGCCGGTGGGACCGGAAGGAGAGCAGGAGCTCGTGCGCTTCACGCGCCGGGAGGAGCGCGTCCACCGCGAGTCGCTGGGACCGGTGGCCTTCGTGCCGCTGCTCGGGGGCACGGGCTAACTGAATATTGTAGATTAGGTATTTATCGCAACATATTGAAATATATGTACGCATAAAAGAACAGTTGCTAAGCAGAGTGTGACCTGTTTAACATCGGCGACTGTCGCTACGCGCCGACAGTGTCCCGGAAGACCGCAGAGCCGCCGGAAGAGGGTACAGGGAGGAGGGGATGCCGAAAGAAAAGCAACAACAGCGACGAACAAGAACAAAAGCAGCCATCGTCCGAGTCTGTCAGCTGCGGATGGTGGGTCGGTTGGTTGATGCCCCTCCCCCTGTGCCTTCTTCCGGCGGCCCTGGCGGGCCGCCGGAAGAAGGTCCGGCATGCCCGCGCGCGGCTCTTGACGGGCTTCGCGAGCTTCTACCCGAGGAATAATGCCGCGACGGCGCGCCGCTCCTCCTGCACCAGGACGTTGTAGGTGCGGCAGGCCGCGCCCAGGTCCATCACCTCGAGTCCCACGCCGTGCGCCGTGAATGCTGCGCGGATCCCCGCCGGCGGAAAGCGTTGCCGCTCCCCGGTGCCGAGCAGCACCACTTCGGGCGCGAGCGCGAAAATCGCGTCCAGGTGCTCCGGGGCGAGCGCAGCGACACCCTCCGGCGGCCAGTCGGTGATCAGCCGCTCGGCGGATACGATGCAGCTCGAGCGTACGAGCTCCTCGCCGATGCGCAGCTCCGTCCGCGAGTAGGCGCGCACGAGGTTCACCCGTGAGCTGCTTTCCAGAGTGAATTTCATCTCATCCGATCCTCGACGCGGAGACTCGAGCTGATTCTTGATATCCCCTCCGTTAAGGGAGGGGGAAGACGTTCAGATGACGGGTACGATAGCGCCCGTGCGCGAGATCGTCATCGTCATTCGGGATTTGTATCTGGAGCCGGAGCTGGCCGCGCCGCCCGGTACTGTCGCGGCCGCACGGCAGCTCGCGGCGCCGGGGCTCGAGCATCTGGCGCGCTTCGGCGAGAAGCGCCCGGTGCCTCAAGGCTGGCGCGCGTGGGCCGCGCGGTGGCTTGGCTTGCCGCAGTACGCGGCGCAGGCGCCCGCCAGCGTCGCGGCGGCTGCGCTCGAGAATGCGCCGCAGGAGCGCGCCGTGTGGCTCGCGACACCGGTGTATCTGGTCGCCGGTCTGACCAGCCTGCATTTCGACCGGCGCAGTCTGCTGAATCTGCCCGGCGAGGAGCTCGACGCGCTGGCTGCGAGTTTTCGCGATACTTTCCGCGGCTCGGGATTCGATCTGCATCCGCTCGGGGGCGGGGAGCTCCTGCTCTCGGCACCTGCGGCCGCGCAGCCGGCAACGACCACGGAGCCCGCCCGCATGCCGCTGACCACGGTGGCCGAGGCACTGCCCTGCGGAGAGGGCGCTCGCGCACTGCGTCGGCTCGGCGCCGAGATCGAGATGTGGCTCCACGGACATGCGGTCAACGACGCGCGCCAGCGGCGCGGTGATCTGCCGGTGGGAACGCTCTGGGTGTGGGGCGGCGGCGCTGAGCCTCTGACTCCCGCAGCCCGGCAAGCGACCGCCGACGCGGCGTTCGGGTCCGATGCCTATGTTCGGGGTCTCTGGCGGCTCGCTGGAGATGAAGCGCGTCCGATGCCGGTAGACTGGGCGGCGGTGATCGGCGAGCCGCGCGCGCAGCGCGCGCTCGCCGTAGTGGAGGTTGCCGAATTGCTGCATGCCAACGGTTCCTGGCGTCTCGCGGAGGCCGTCGCGGAGATGGACCGCCGGCTGATATCGCCGTCACTCGCCGCACTCCACCGCCGGGAGCTCGACCGGCTGGTGCTGCTGGCGAATGACCGATCGCTCTCGCTGCGCGCAGCTGACCGGTGGCGCCTTTGGCGCCGCAAGCGTACGAGCCTCGAGGGCCTCGCTTGAACTTGCGTGTGGTGCGGCGCGCGGCCGGCGCGGGGGATGCATCGATATTGGCCGGCTCGGGATTGCACCCGGTGCTGCGCCGGATCTACCTCGCCCGCGGCGTGCGAACGGCCGACGATCTCGACCTCTCGCTCGATCGCCTGCTGCCGGTGAGCACGCTCGAGAGCGTCGCCGCCGCGGCGGACCTGCTGCTCGCTCATCGCGCGGGGCGGGTGCTGGTGATCGGTGATTTCGATGCGGACGGAGCGACCAGCACCGCGCTGGTCGTCAGGGCATTGACCGCCTGGGGATTCGCGTCGGTCGATTTTCTCGTGCCCAACAGGTTCGAGTTCGGCTACGGCCTCACGCCTGAGATCGTGCGCCTCGCCGCGACGCGCTCGCCGTCGCTCATCGTCACAGTGGACAACGGGATCTCGAGCGCGGCCGGGGTGGCGGAGGCCCGCACGCACGGCATCGACGTGCTGATCACCGATCATCATCTGCCCGGCACGGACATGCCCGCGGCCAATGTCATCGTCAATCCCAACATGAGCGGCAGTCTCTTTCAGAGCCGCGCGCTCGCGGGCGTGGGGGTGGCCTTCTACGTCATGGTGGCGGTGAAGCGCCTGCTCGATCAAGAGCGGCTGACACCGCCGCGAGCGCCCGGCCCCGCGGAGTTCCTCGACCTCGTCGCCCTGGGGACGGTCGCCGACCTCGTGCCGCTCGACGCCAACAACCGCGTGCTCGTGGCCCAGGGATTGAAGCGCATCCGGGCCGGCCGCTGCGCCACCGGCATCCGCGCTTTGCTCGAGATCGCGGGACGGCGTCCCGAAGGGATCATCGCCGCCGATCTCGCCTTCGGCGTTGCGCCGCGGCTCAATGCGGCGGGACGTCTCGATGACATGACCGTGGGCATCAAATGTCTGCTCGCCGATGATACGCAGACCGCCGCGGAGCTCGCCGCGCGTCTCGATGAGCTCAATCACGAGCGGCGGGCGATCGAGGCACGCATGCAGGCGGAAGCGCTCGCGGCGGTGCGCCAGCTGCGCGATCCAGGCCCGCGTGCGCTGCAGCGCAGCGGAGTCTGCCTCTTCGACGAAAGCTGGCATCAGGGGGTCGTGGGCCTGGTGGCGAGCCGCGTCAAGGACCGCGTCCGCCGGCCCGTGATCGCCTTCGCCGCCGCGGGCGAGGAGCAGCTGCGCGGCTCGGGGCGCTCCATGCCGGGCATTCACATCCGTGACGTGCTGGCCAACCTCGATGCGCGCCATCCGCAGCTCATCGCCAAGTTCGGCGGCCATGCCATGGCGGCCGGCCTGACGCTCGAGCGCTCCCGCCTCGATTTCTTCGCGCGCGCCTTCGACGAGGAGGTCGCCGCCTGGGCGGCGCAATGCGGTCCGAGGGATGCCATCGAGACCGACGGCGAGCTGACGGTGGAGGAGATCGCGCTCGAGACGGCGCACGCCTTGCGCGCGGGCGGTCCCTGGGGCCAAGCGTTTCCGGAGCCCTGTTTCGATGGCATCTTCTGCATCCGCAGCGCCCGCGTCGTCGGCGACCGGCACCTGAAGATGTGGCTGGAATTCCCGCGCAGCGGCCGCTCCTTCGACGCCATCGCCTTCAACCACATCGAGGCGCAAGCCGCGTTCACGCTCCCCGAAGGCTCGGTGCAGCTCGTCTATCGGCTGGACGTCAACGAGTACCAGGGGGAGCGCCGCCTGCAGCTGCTGGTCGATCATGTGCTGCCCGCGCCGGGGTGCCCTACAGGTGGTTGATCTGCAGCGAGGCGGCGAGCGCCGCGGCTTCGCCCCGGCGGGAAGCGTTGGATGAGGCGGGTCGCTTCATCGAGTCTGAAGCGGCGTGAACGGCGTCGTAGTGCCGGTCTGTGGCCCCCGCTAAGGTTGAGGTGAATTGCCGCGGAGGCAGGCTCGACTCACGAAATTGCGTTCTTCACTGCGGGGCGTCGTCATGTCAGGGCATTTGAGAGCGAAAGTCACGGCGGCCATTGCGCTGGCCTGTCTTGCCGCGCCGGCGGCTTCCTGGGCCGCAAGCCCGGATTTCGGGGCTGCGGTGCGCGTCGGAACGCCGGGTGTGGGACTGGATCTGGACCTCGGTCTCTCGCGGTCCTTCGGCCTGCGCGTCGGCTTCGCCGGTTTCAACATCAGTCACTCCCTGAGCACCTCGGACGTCGACTACGATGGCCGATTGAAGCTCAGGACGGTCACCGGGCTCCTCGACTGGTACGTGTTCCGCGGCGCCTTTCACCTGACGGCGGGAGTGGCCGGCAACGGCACGAAGCTCGATGTCGTGGGCCGTCCGAGTCAGGGGTTCTACACCGTCAATGGCACCTCTTATTCGAGCTCGCAGCTCGGGTCGCTGGGCGGAGAGCTGAAATTCGGCAACTCCGTGTCGCCGTACGTGGGTTTCGGCTGGGGCAATCCGGCCGGCGAGAGCGGCCGCGTTCACTTCCTCTTCGACGTGGGCGCCATCTACGGCGGTACCCCCGGCGTCTCGCTGACGGCGCAGTGCGGGCCGGCGTCGCCGCCGGGCTCGGCGCTGTGCGCTCAGATCCAGAGTGACGTGGCGGCCGAGGCGCAGAAGCTGCGCCGGAAGGCGGATTTCCTGCGGTGGTACCCCGTGGTGAGCGTCGGAGTCGCGGTGCGCTTCTGACGATGGCGGGGCCCGCGCGCCGGGCGCTTTACGCGGCGAGGCCGGGCGATTAGCATGCCGGGCTCCCTACCGCACAGCTTCAACCCTCGACGGGCATCCCCTTATGGAAGTCAATCAGCTCAAGCGACACCTCAAAGACCTCAGCGAGCGCACCGCCTCGTTACGGGGGTTTCTTTGAATACGATCGCAAGAAAGAGCGCCTCGAGGAGGTAGGGCGGGAGCTCGAAGACCCCGCCGTCTGGTCGCAGCCGGAGCGGGCGCAGGAGCTCGGCAAGGAGCGGGCGCGCCTCAGCGCCGACCTCGGCGACATCGATCGCACCAGCAAGGGTATCGATGATGCGGCCGAGCTGCTCGAGCTGGCCGAGGGCGAGGGGGATGAGGCTGCCGCGCGTGACATCGAGAAGGATGCCGAGCGGCTCGAGGGCGAGGTCCGCCGGCTCGAGCTCAAGCGCATGTTCCGCGGCGAGATGGACTCCCACAACGCCTTCCTCGACATCCAGGCCGGCGCCGGCGGTACCGAGGCGCAGGACTGGGCGCAGATGCTCCTGCGCATGTATCTGCGCTGGGGCGCGGCACGCGGTTTCGCGTGCGAGGTGATCGACTCCTCTCCCGGCGAGGTCGCCGGCATGAAGAGCGCCACGGTCCAATTCACGGGCGACTATGCCTATGGGTGGCTGCGGACGGAGACCGGTGTCCATCGCCTGGTCCGCAAGTCACCGTTCGACTCCGGCAACCGCCGCCATACGTCATTTGCATCCGTGTTCGTCTCGCCGGAAGTCGATGAGGACATCGACATCGAAGTGAACCCCGCGGACCTGAAGACCGACGTCTACCGCTCCTCGGGCGCCGGCGGCCAGCACGTCAATAAGACGGAGTCGGCCGTGCGCATCACGCACATGCCCACCGGCATCGTGGTCGCCTGCCAGGCCGAGCGCAGCCAGCACAAGAATCGGTCGACGGCCATGAAAATGCTGAAGGCGAAGCTCTACGAGCTCGAGGTGAACAAGCGCAACGCCGCCGCCCGGGTGCTCGAGGACTCGAAGTCCGACGTCAGCTGGGGCAACCAGATCCGCTCCTACGTTCTCGACCAGTCCCGGATCAAGGATCTGAGGACCGGCGTGGAGGTGGGCAACACCACCGCCGTGCTCGACGGCAACCTCGATCAATTCATGGAGGCCTCGCTCAAGGCGGGCCTGTAAAGACAATGACAGACAAGCCACGAGACGACGGCTCCGACAATACGGCGGAGCGCGGGGAGGAGAACAAGCTCGTCGCGGAGCGGCGCGGGAAGCTTGCGGCCCTGCGTGCCCGCGGACCGGCCTTCCCGAACGATTTCCGCCGCACCGCGCTCGCCGGGCAGCTGCAAGGCGCCTACGGTGAGCGCGACGGCGCATGGCTCGATGCCAACCCGACCCGTGTCAGCGTGGGCGGCCGCATGATGCTCAAGCGCACCATGGGCAAGGTCAGCTTCGCCAACATTGCCGACCGCACCGGCCAGATCCAGCTCTTCCTGCAGAAGGACGGGGTCGGAGCCGAGGCGTACGAGCAGTTCAAGTCATGGGACGCCGGCGACATCGTCGGTGCGGCCGGCGTGCTGTTCCGGACGAAGACCGGCGAGCTCTCGGTACGGGTCGAGAGCCTGCGCCTCCTCGTCAAGTCGCTGCGGCCTTTGCCAGACAAGTGGCACGGGCTCGCCGATGTCGAAACGCGTTACCGCCAACGTTACGTCGATCTGATCGTCAATGAGACGAGCCGGAACGTCTTCCGGGCAAGAGCGCGGATCGTCAGGTACCTGCGTGATTTTCTCGATGCGCTCGATTTCCTCGAAGTCGAGACTCCAATGATGCAGCCGATTCCTGGCGGGGCGACAGCACGCCCGTTCGTGACGCATCACAATGCGCTCGATATGGACATGTATCTGCGCATCGCGCCGGAACTCTACTTGAAGCGTCTGGTGGCGGGCGGATTCGAGCGGGTGTACGAGATCAACCGCAATTTCCGCAATGAGGGACTGTCGACCCAGCACAATCCGGAATTCACGATGCTGGAGCTTTATCTCGCCTACGCCGATTACAGCGATCTCATGGACTGGATCGAGAAGGCGATCCGCGGGCTCGCCGACACGATCTGCGGATCGCAGCGGGTGAGGTATCAGGGGCGTGAGTTCGACCTGTCACGGCCGTTCCGCCGGGTGACGGTGGAGCAGGCCATCCTCGAGAACAATCCGGACGTCGATCAGCCGTCGCTGCGCGATCCGGCGTACCTGCGCAAGTTCTGCGAGCGGCTCGGCATTCCCGTGCACGCGCACGATGGTCCGGGGAAGCTGCAGATCGAGATCTTCGAGAAAACGGCCGAGCACACGCTGATCGATCCGACGTTCGTGCATGCCTATCCGGCGGAAGTCTCGCCGCTCTCGCGCGCCAACGACGCCGACCCGTTCGTCACGGACCGGTTCGAGTTCTTCCTCGCCGGCCGCGAGCTCGCCAACGGCTTCTCCGAGCTCAACGATCCGGAGGACCAGGCGGCGCGGTTTCGAGCCCAGGTCGCGCGCAAGGACCGCGGGGACGAGGAGGCGATGTTCTACGACGCCGATTACGTTCGTGCGCTCGAGTACGGCATGCCGCCCACCGCCGGCCTCGGTGTGGGGATCGACCGGCTGGTGATGTTCTTCACCGACTCGCCGTCCATCAGGGACGTCATCCTCTTCCCGCACCTTCGTCCCGAATCATGAGGGGGGTTACCTCCGGCGCGTAGCGCATGAAGAATTCCCCCATCGGCGTTTTCGATTCCGGAGTCGGCGGCCTCACGGTGCTGAAGGCGCTCATGGCGCAGCTGCCCCGGGAGCGGTTCGTTTATCTCGGCGATACCGCTCGTCTGCCCTACGGCACCAAGAGCCCGCAGACGGTGGTGCGCTATGCGCTGCAGGCGGTCCGCAAGCTGACGGAGTATCGCGTGAAGTGCCTGGTTCTCGCCTGCAACACGGCTTCCGCTGTGGGACTGCCTGCGGTCAGCGATGAGGTCCGCGACGTGCCGGTGATCGGCGTGATCGAGCCGGGCGCGGAGGCTGCGGCGCTGGCTTCCCGCTCCGGTCACATCGCCGTCATCGCCACTGAAGGCACCGTGCGCGGCGGAGCCTACCAGGACGCGATCGTCCGGCGCCGCAGCGATGCGCGCGTGAGCGCCGTGCCGGCGCCCCTGTTCGTGGCGCTCGCGGAAGAGGGGCTGTGCGGCGGGCCGATCGCGCAGAGCGTGGCGCGCCACTACCTGGAGCCTCTGTTCGATGCCGGTGCCGGCGCATCGAGTCCCGACACCCTGGTGTTGGGTTGCACGCACTTTCCCATGCTCGCCGACACCATCCGCCTCGCCGCCGGCCCCGATGTCGGCATCGTCGACTCCGCCGAGACCACGGCGCTATACGTCCGGCGCACGCTCGAGCGGGAAAATCTCGCCGCCAGGAGCGGGGAGGGCGGCCTGCGCCTGTTGGCGACGGATGCCGTGGAGCGGTTTGCGAGGATTGGCGGCCGATTTCTCGAGCGGCCCATCCGACCCGACGAGGTCGAGCTCATCGACCTGTAGCTGCGTCAGCCAGAACGATGAGCCTAGGCACAGGGACGTGCCCCGCCGCCGCAGCGCGAGGCGGCGCTGTAAGCGAAGCACTGCTTCGCCGTGCAGGGTGCGACGCATGCGTCGCACGGGTGGCCATGGACGGACACCCCGGGCAGGCCCGGTTCGACCCGGGACGTGCGCGGAGCAGGGATGCGCAGCGCAATGCCCGGATCCAGCGCTAGTCTGGAAGAGAGTACGGCAGCTCGAGGCGCTCCAGCTCGTGCGGGAGCTCCTCGTTGAGGCTGCGCGGCGGGGGCGTGCCGCCCGGTCGCGGCGCTCCTGCCGGCGATGTCGCAAAGGGCGCCCACACGGCTCCCGTCGTCGCGAGCTCCGAAGGGACCGCGGCGTGCAAAGCCGAGCCGGTTGCGGGGGCTCCCACATTGGCGCGCGTGAGCGGCGCCGCTTCCGCCTGCAACGATGCGCCGGCCAGCGGAGCACTGACACGCTCGAGCGGCGCATCCGGCTGCATTGCCGCAGAGAGCTTCGGCCCGGTGCCCGGCAGAGGCGCGACGGCCAGGAACTCGCAACGGCCATCCTCGAGGCACACCGCCTCCACCACCGTGAAGGCACGCCCGTCGGGGAGCTCGCCGCTGTCGCCCGGCTTGAGGTCGAGGCCATGCCGGGAGCGGAACCGCTGCAGGCGGCGCTTGACACGTCCCCGGTAATGGGCGCGCGCGATCACTTCCTGTCCCGTGTAGCAGCCTTTGTCGAAAGCGATCGCGCCAATGACATCGAGATTCAACATCTGCGCGACGAATTGCTCGGAGGTGGCGCCGTAGACCTGGGGCATTCCCGCAATGATGTCGAGCTGGCGCCAGACCTCACGCCGCGCCGGGACGCCTTGCGATGACTCATCGGTGCCGGCCGGAGCCTCGGAGTCGCCCGCTTCCGCGCCCGCCGCAGGCGCGAGCAGCAGCCATCTGGCTGGCTGCTCGCCCACGCAGATGACCGCGGTGTTGCCTAGACGGCGCTGCTCGCCGGCGAGGGTCGGATAGGCGGCCAGGGGCGCGGAGACGGTCGTGGCGACGAGCCCCGTGATTCGCCAGCTCTGCGACGCATCGGCGACCTTCACCTTGGCGCGCAGCACGTATTTCGCGAGGCGGCTGGCGACGGGCGCGGCCAACTCGCGCGGCAGCAGCGCGAGCAAATCGCCGGGCGCGAGCTGCACGATGCGCAGCAGCGCGATCGTGCGCCCCTGCGGGTTGTGCAGCCCCGCGAGCACCGAGCGCTCAGCGCCGAGGCGGCCGAGGTCGTTGGAAAGTTGTCCCTGCAGAAACCGCGCCGCATCGGCGCCCGTCACGCGCAGCGCGCCGAAATCATCCAGTTCGATCTTTTGAAGGTGGGCACCATTCATAATGCTTAAATCGTCATTACCTCGGCGACGCGCGGCGACGTCATGGCCGCCGGAGCTGAATTCTGGCACACTTGTAAATTATGCGGACGAGCCCAGAGAAGAACTCCCCGACGCCGCCTTGCGTTCCGAGCGATCCAGCAACGATGCCTGCCCATGCCGTACCGGTCGAGCGCTCCCGCGAGATCGGCGGCCCCCCGGGCCCGGAGCCGACGCGCTTCGGTGATTGGGAGCGCAAAGGACGCTGCATCGATTTCTAGTCCCGCCAAGCCACCTATGACAGAACGACCCCTCTCGCCGCACCTGTCCGTGTACAGGATGCACCGGTATAGCCTGCTGACTTCGATCACGAACCGGGCCACCGGCCTCGTGCTCTCGGCAGGCCTCATCCTGCTCGTCTACTGGCTCGTCGCCGTCGCCAGCGGCTCCGCCGCCTATCACGGCGCCCGTCATGTGCTCTCGCTGGGGGTGCTCAAGGCGATCTACGTGATCCTGCTCGCCGGCTTCTCCTACCACCTCCTCGGCGGCATCCGCCACCTCATCTGGGACACGGGCGTTGGCCTGGAGCGCGCGCAGTCGAAGCGCAGCGCGGCGCTCGTGGCCGTCGCCAGCCTGCTGCTCTTCGTGAGCCTCGCCTGGTGGGCGTTGCACACGGGCGGAAGCGCGCCATGACAAAATCGTCGGGAACGATTTTGGACGACGCGAAGCGTCGGGCCGCGACGGCCGAGGCCCAGGATGGGCCGAGCACAAAGCCGCCGGGAGCCATTTTGAACGCGGTGGAGCCGCGGCCCCGCGGGGGCTCGGCCGAGGAAGGGTCGAGCAACCTGCGCAGTCCGCTCGCCCGGGTCCTCGGCCGGGGCTCGGCCAAGGAGGGCGTGCATCACTGGTGGGTGCAGCGCCTGACCTCGGTGGCGCTCGTGCCGCTCACGATCTGGTTCGTCGTCTCCATGCTGTCCCTGCCTTCCTTCGATCACGCGACGGTCATGGCATGGATGGGGCAGCTCTGGACCGCGGTATTCCTCATCCTCCTCGTGCTCACGACCGCCTGGCATTCCCAGCTCGGCGTGCGGGTCGTGGTGGAGGATTACGTCCACGGCAGCGGCATGAAGTCGCTGGTGCTGGCGCTGGTGACCTTCTTTCACGTGGTGGTCGCGACGGCCGGGGTGCTCGCGATCCTCAAGGTGGCGTTGGGAGGCGCCGCATGACCGAATACGAGTTCATCGATCATACCTACGACGTCATCGTGATCGGGGCGGGCGGCTCGGGGCTGCGCGCCACGCTGGGCCTCGCCGAGGCGGGACTTTCCACGGCCTGCATCACCAAGCTCTTTCCGACCCGCAGCCACACGGTTGCCGCGCAGGGCGGCATCAGCGCCGCGCTCGGCAACATGGGCGCGGACGATTGGCGCTGGCACATGTACGACACGGTCAAGGGCTCCGACTGGCTCGGGGACCAGGACGCGATCGAGCTCATGTGCAAGGAGGCGCCCGCGGCGGTGATCGAGCTCGAGCACTATGGCGTGCCGTTCTCGCGCACGGAGACGGGCCGCATCTACCAGCGGCCCTTCGGAGGCATGACGACGCAGTTCGGCAAGGGCATCGCGCAGCGCACCTGCGCCGCGGCGGACCGCACCGGTCATGCGATGCTGCACACCCTCTACCAGCAGTCGATCCGCCGCTCGGCGACCTTCTTCGTCGAGTTCTTCGCGATCGATCTCATGATGGAGAACGGCGCCTGCCGCGGTGTCGTGGCTCTCGACATGACCGAGGGAAGGCTGCACCGCTTCCGCGCCCACACGACGATTCTCGCGACCGGCGGCTACGGGCGCGCGTACTTCTCCTGCACCTCGGCGCACTCCTGCACCGGGGACGGCAGCGCGATGGTGCTGCGCGCCGGGCTGCCCCTGCAGGACATGGAGTTCGTGCAGTTCCATCCGACCGGCATCTACGGCGCCGGCTGCCTCATCACCGAAGGCGCGCGCGGCGAGGGCGGCTATCTCACGAACTCCAAGGGCGAGCGGTTCATGGAGCGTTATGCTCCGAACGCGAAGGACCTCGCCTCGCGCGATGTCGTGAGCCGCGCCATGACGATCGAGATCCGCGAGGGCCGCGGCGTGGGCGCCGAGCACGACCACATCCACCTGCACCTCGAGCACCTGGGGCCCGAGGTGATCCACGAGCGGCTGCCCGGCATCGCCGAGACCGCCCGCATCTTCGCGGGGGTCGACGTCCATCCCCGTGCAGCCGACGGTCCACTACAACATGGGCGGCGTACCCTGCAATTTTCACGGCGAGGTGGTGGCGCCCAGGGGCGGCGATCCCGATGCGGTCGTGCCCGGCCTGATGGCCGTGGGCGAAGCGGCTTGCGTTTCCGTCCATGGCGCGAATCGCCTGGGCTCGAACTCCCTGCTCGACCTGGTCGTCTTCGGCCGGCAGGCCGCGCGCCGCTGCGCGGAGCTGCAGCGCCCGGGCATGCGCCACGCGCCGCTGCCCGGCGATGCCGGCGAGCTTGCCGTGTCCCGCCTCGATCGGCTGCGCAACGCCCAGGGCTCCCGGCCCACGGCCGCCATCCGCCTCGAGATGCAGAAGATCATGCAGATGGACGCGGCGGTGTTCCGCACCGGCGAGTCCCTCGAGGAGGGTGCCCGCAAGCTCGCGCAGACCTTCGAGTCCTTCGCCGATGTCAGGGTCAGCGACCGATCGCTCATCTGGAACACCGACCTCGTGGAGACGATGGAGCTCGAGAATCTGCTCCTGCAGGCGACCGCCACCATCCAGTCCGCGGCCAACCGCACGGAGAGCCGCGGCGCTCATGCCCGCGAGGACTTCCCCCAGCGCGACGATGAGCACTGCCTCAGGCACACGCTGGTCTGGGTCGAGGGGCCCGGACGGGTACGCTTCGACTACCGGCCGGTGCATCTGAACACGCTGACCGACGAGGTCCAGACGATCCCGCCGAAGGCGCGCACCTACTGACGCTCAAGGTTTTCCGATGGCCGACTTCCGACTTCCCGCCAACTCCCGCATCCGCCAGGGCAAGACCCACCGGGCACCCGCCGGCGCGGGCAAGGTGCGCGTGTTGCGCATCTATCGTTTCGACCCGACCTCGGGCGAGAACCCCAGGGTCGATACGTTCGAGCTCGACGTCGCCGGCTGCGGGCCGATGGTCCTCGATGCGCTGATCCAGATCAAAGGGACCATCGATTCCTCGCTCACGTTCCGCCGCTCCTGCCGCGAGGGCATCTGCGGCTCGTGCGCGATGAACATCGATGGCTTGAACCGCCTGGCGTGCACCACCGCGATGGAGGACCTCGGCGGCGGCGACATCCGCATCTATCCGCTGCCGCACATGCCGGTGGTGAAGGACCTGGTGCCGGATCTGACCAACTTCTACGCGCAGTATGCCTCGGTCAAGCCCTGGCTCGTCGCGCAGACGCCGCCGCCGCCCGACGGCGAGCGGCTGCAGTCGAAGGCCGAGCAGGAGAAGATCGATCGGCCCGCGGCCTGTATTCTCTGCGCCTGCTGCTCGACGGCCTGTCCGAGCTACTGGTGGAACAGCGACCGCTTCCTCGGGCCCGCGGCGCTGCTCGCGGCGTACCGGTGGATCATCGACAGCCGCGACGAGGCGACCGGTGAGCGGCTCGATGCGCTCGAGGATCCGTTCCGGCTGTATCGCTGCCACACGATCATGAACTGCACGGACGTGTGTCCGAAGGACCTCAATCCCGCCAAGGCGATCGCCGAGATCAAGCGCATGCTGGTCGAGCGGACGAGCTGAGATGGACCCGCAAGCCGGGGCGCTTCTCTGGCGCTGCCGCCGGGGGATGAAGGAGCTCGATGTGCTCCTCGAGCGGTATGCGGCCGCCGCGCTGCCGCAGGCCGACGCCGCCGAGCGCCGGCTGCTCGCCCGGCTGCTCGAGTGTTCCGACCCGGACCTTGCCGGCTACTTTCTGGGCGGTCAGACGCCACCGGAGCCGCAGATGGCGGCTTTGGTGAGGCGAATCGCGGCGGTGAGCAGCGCTCCCCTCCGAGAGCCGCCCGCAGGGGTGTACAGTGCCGTGGGAAGTCCCCGGAAACCGAGCATGATCGGAAGGCCTTGAAAGCCCTTGACCGACTCCAATTTTCCTGAAGATCCCGGGCCCGAAGGCCCGCTGAATCCCCCGGCCGCGCAGGCGGAAGTGCCACTGGGAAACTTTCGCAATGGTTCAGGGTCTATTCAGGTCGCGGCACCGCGGCCTGATCCCTGGGAGGAAAGGGCGCGCATGGGCGCCGATGTAAGTGATCTCAGCCTGGTTCGTCGCGTGCAGCGCGGCGACAAGGGCGCATTCGACGCGCTGGTGCTCAAGTACCAGCACAAACTCGTCAAGCTGGTCATGCGTTATGTCCGCAACCCGGCCGAAGCCGAGGACATTGCCCAGGAGGCCTTCATCAAGGCCTACCGCGCCCTGCCGCAGTTCCGCGGCGACAGCGCCTTTTACACCTGGCTCTACCGGATCGCCATCAACACCGCCAAGAACGCCGTGGTCTCGCGCGACAGAAGCCCCATCGAATACGATCTCGACCGCAGCAATACCGATGAGTCCTACGACATGCAAGGCCGGATGAAGGATGCGGAGACCCCAGAGGGGCTGGTGCTGACGGACGAGATCCGCTCCACCGTCAATGCGGCGATTGACGCGCTGCCCGAGGACCTGCGTACCGCCATCGTGCTGCGCGAGCTCGAGGGCCTCTCCTACGAGGAGATCGCCGAGGCCATGGCGTGTCCGGTGGGCACGGTCCGCTCGCGCATCTTCCGGGCGCGCGAGGCGATCGATCGGCGCCTGCGTGAAGTCTTCGAGGGCGGTCTCGGCCGCACGGAGGAGTTGGGATGAACGACGAGCTCGACAGCCAGCTTTCCGCGATGTTCGACAACGAGCTGCCCGCCGCCGAGTGCGAGCTGCTTGCCCGCCGCCTCTCCCGCGATCCGGACCTCAAGGCCCGCTGGGGCCGGTACGCCGTCATTGGCGCGGTGATCCGTGCGGAGCGCGGCGTTACCCTCGACGGTACGGTGGCCGGACGCGTGAGCGCAGCCCTCTCGAGCGAGCCCGCGCTGAGCGCAGATGCGGGACGAGGGTCCGACCGGGGGAGCCGGCTGCAATGGTGGCAGCCGCTCGCGGGCGTCGGGCTCGCGGCCGGCGTGGCGGCGGCCTCCATCCTCTGGCTGCGCGCCCAGGCGCTGCCCGGCGGCGGCCCTGCGGTAGCGGTAGCGCCCGCCATGGTCGCCAGCACCTTGGCTCCCGCCGCGCCGCCGCCGGCTCCGCAGGGCGCCGGCGCCACGAGGCCCGACAGTTTCGTCGTGCCGCCGGTCTCGCAGCGGCCCATGGTCGTCCCCGCCACCGAGCTGGCCGATTACGTGGTGGCCCACAGCGCCTTCTCCTGGCCTTTCACCCGCGGCAGCCTGCTCTCGGCGCTGATGGTGAGTGAGCCGGGAACCTCCAGCACGCCCGTCGGGTCAGTTCAGCCAGCAGCAGGCGTGCAAGGCAATGCGATCCAGAATCCGAAGTAGAGAGCGTGTCAGCTGGCTGGTGCTAGCCATCGCCATCGCGGGCGTGGCGAATGCCGACGAGCCGGCAAAATGGCTGGAGCGCATGGACCACGCGCTCAGCACCCTCAACTACGACGGGACGCTCGCCCACTGGCAGGGAGGCAAGGTGGAGATGCTGCGCATCGTCCATCGGGTCCAGGACGGCACCGTCTCCGAGCGGCTCGTGTCCCTCGACGGCTCGGGCCGGGAGTTCATCCGCGTCGGCTCCAAGCTCACCTGTTATCTTCCCGACAAGCACGTCGTGCTGGTCGAGCGCACGCCGGCCAAGGTCTCGCTCCTCGGCGAATTCCCTGCGTTCAACAAGCAGACGTCGCGCTTCTACGACCTCAAGGAGGTTGCCCGCATGCGCTTCGACGGGCGCAATACGCACCTCATCACCGTCATGCCGCGGGACCAGTACCGCTACGGCTATCGGCTGTGGATCGACGATTCCACGGCGATGCCGTTGAAGACGCAGCTTTGCGACGGGCACGGCAAGGTCATCGAGCAGATCGTGTTCGCGAGGCTCAAGGTCCGCCGGCACATCCCCGACTCCGCCTTTCGGCCCGGCATCTCGACCGCGGGCTTCCGCTGGCTGCGCAACGATTCCGTGCCGGTGAAGGAGACGGTGGCCCAAAGCGGCATGGTCTGGAGCGCGGGCCACCTGCCGCCCGGATTCCACATGGCCGCGCGAGCCGCGCAGACCATGCCGGGCGCGCCGGGTCCCGTCGATCACCTGGTATTCACCGACGGGCTCGCCTCCGTGTCCGTCTTCGTCCAGACGCATGCCGAGCAGCCCCGAGGTCAGGCGCCGAAGGTCGAGGCGGCCCGCGTCGGCTCGTCCTACGCCTTCTCCACCGTCGTGGACGGCCACAAGGTGACCGCGTTCGGGGAGGCACCGGCTGCAACGGTGCGCTTCATCGCGAACTCGGTGAAGGGGGAGAAAGTCTCCACGCCTGCGCCGCCGGTCACGCTCGGGACGCTGCCGCCCGGTCCCTTTGCGCATTCGTCACCGCCGAACTGAAAGGCCTGTCGTTCTCACCGTAGTCCATCGGCGCGACTGCCATCTCTGCGAGGAGATGATCGCGGAGCTGCGTGCGCTCGCCCAGGCCGTGCCGCTGCCGCCGATCGAAGTGGTGGACGTGGACGCCGACCCCACCCTCAAACGCCGGTTCTCCCTCCATGTGCCCGTCCTCCTCCTCGACGGCACGGTGGTCTGTCGCCACCGGCTGGACGCCGGGGAGCTTATGCGCCTGCTGAGACAGGGCTGACTGCTATAATTGCGACGGCCGCTGATCTCCTGGCGCGGCAGCAACGCGACAGACCGATTCATGCGGCTCATACGTAATTTCTCCATCATCGCCCACGTCGATCACGGCAAGTCGACCCTTGCCGACCGCTTCATTCAGCTCTGCGGCGGTCTCGCCGATCGCGAGATGCAGGCGCAGGTGCTCGACTCCATGGACCTCGAGCGCGAGCGCGGCATCACCATCAAGGCCCAGAGCGTCACCCTCTACTACCAGGCGCGCGACGGCGAGCGCTACCAGCTCAACATGATCGATACGCCGGGGCACGTGGACTTCTCGTACGAGGTGTCCCGCTCGCTCGCGGCCTGCGACGGCGCGCTGCTCGTGGTCGATGCCTCGCAGGGCGTGGAGGCGCAGAGCGTCGCGAACTGCTATACGGCGATCGAGCAGGGGCTCGAAGTTCTGCCGGTCATCAACAAGATCGATCTGCCCTCGGCCGATCCCGAGCGGGTGAAGCGCGAGATCGAGGAGATCATCGGTATCGACGCCGGTGATGCCGTGCCGGTGAGCGCCAAGACCGGGGAGGGCGTCCCGGAGCTGCTGGAGGCGCTGATCCGCCGCATCCCGCAGCCGAAAGGCGACCCGGACGGGCCGCTGCAGGCGCTCATCATCGATTCCTGGTTCGACAACTATGTAGGGGTGATCTCCCTCGTGCGGGTCGTCAACGGCAGCGTCAAGACCGGGGAGAAGATCCGTGTCGTCTCGACCGGCCGCAGCCACACGGTGGACCGCCTCGGCCGCTTCACGCCCAAGCCGATCGTGGAGAAGGCGCTCTCGGCCGGGGATGTCGGCTTCATCGTCGCTGGCATCAAGGAGATCGACGGCGCGCCCGTGGGCGATACCATCACGCTCGAGAGCCGGCCGGCGGCGACGCCGCTGCCGGGATTCCGGCAGATCAAGCCGCGCGTGTTCGCGGGCCTCTTCCCCATCAACTCGGAGGACTACGAGAGCTTCCGCGACGCGCTCGCGAAATTGAGGCTCAACGACTCGGCGCTGCACTACGAGCCGGAGGTCTCCGGCGCCCTCGGATTCGGCTTCCGTTGCGGGTTCCTGGGGCTGCTCCACATGGACATCGTGCAGGAGCGCCTCGAGCGCGAATACGCGCTCGATCTCGTGACGAGCGCGCCGACGGTGGTGTATGAAGTGGCGCGCACCGACGGGGAGGTGCAATACGTCGACAACCCGGCGAAGCTGCCGCCCTCGAATGAGATCGAGGAGATCCGGGAGCCCATCATCATCGCGAACATCCTGGTGCCGCCCGACCACGTCGGGGCGGTGTTGAAGCTTTGCAATGACAAGCGCGGCACGCAGAAGAAGATGCAGTACCTGGGCAGCCAGGTGTCGCTGCAGTACGCGCTGCCGCTCGCCGAGGTGGTGCTCGATTTCTTCGACCGGCTGAAATCGGTCAGCCGCGGATATGCCTCGTTCGACTACGAGTTCTCGCATTTTCAGGCCGCGCCGCTCGTCAAGCTCGACGTCCTCATCAACGGCGAGAAGGTCGATGCGCTCTCGATCATCGTGCACCGCGAGAGCGCCTACCAACGGGGGCGTGAGCTCGTCGACAAGATGCAGGAGCTCATTCCGCGGCAGATGTTCGAGGTGGCCGTGCAGGCCGCGATCGGCAGCGCCGTCATCGCGCGCGCCTCGGTGAAGGCACTGCGCAAGAATGTGCTCGCCAAGTGCTACGGCGGCGACGTCAGCCGCAAGCGCAAGCTCCTAGAGAAGCAGAAAGAAGGCAAAAAGCGTATGAAACAGCTGGGCCGCGTCGAGATTCCCCAGGAGGCGTTTCTCGCCGTCCTGAAGATCGGTCGCAAGTAGGCCGCCGGCGCGATGCCTCCCCTCTTCATGCACATCATCCTGGCTCTCGCCTGGCTCGCCTTGCCGGTCGGACTTCTCTGCATCCTCGATGACTGGTTCCTGCGCCCGAGGCGGCAGATCGCGGCGAGCCCGAAGCCGGTGGCCGACTCCGCGGCGATGTCGCTCGCCTACCACACGCTGCCGATCCTCATCGGGGCCGCCGTGGTGCGGCTCCTCGTTGCCGAGCAGGTCGATTTCAGCTCCGTGCTGGTCGCCATCTGCGCTGTCACGGGGGTCATCTGGGCGGTGGACGCGGGGCTCGTGCGCCGGGGCCGGCGCAACGCCGCCAAGGCGGCGGGCAAGGACCCGGCGGCCATTGCGGAGCCCGGTACGGTGGATTACGCGCGCAGCTTCTTTCCGGTGGCGCTCGCCGTGCTGCTGCTGCGCTCGTTCTTGTTCGAGCCGTTCCGGATCCCCTCGGATTCCATGATGCCGACCCTCCTCGACGGGGATTTCATCCTGGTCGATAAATTCTCCTACGGGCTGCGCCTTCCGGTCACCAACACCAAGATCCTGAACACCGGTGGTCCCCGGCGGGGGGATGTGGCGGTTTTTCGCTATCCGCTCAATCCTTCTGAGAACTACATCAAGCGAGTGGCGGGCCTTCCGGGCGATCATGTGACGGTGCGCAACGACCGGTTCATCATCAATGGCAAGGTGATACCGTTCAAGGTGACGGGCACCTACAACGACGGCTGCTACGTCAACATGCAGCTCGCCATCGAGCACCTGGGGAACCATACCCACGAGGCGCTCCTCTGCCCCGTGCCGCTCGAGGTCACCCCGTATCCCTTGCCGGGCTGCCGGCGAAGTGATGCGCGCGGTTACGTCTGCGGCGGTACGCCGCCGCCTGGGGCGTTCCCCCTCATCGAGCCCGCGGTGGTCAAAAAGGACGTGCCGCCGGACTCGTATCTCATGATCGGCGACAATCGGGACAACAGCGACGACGGGCGCGTCTGGGGTTTCGTCCCCGATGCGAACCTCGTCGGCAGGGCGACCTACATCTGGTTCAACTGGGACCCGGAACGCAAGGGCGGGCCGCTCTGGAGCCGGATCGGCAAGAAAATCGAATAGCGGGGGTTCAGCTATGTTACGGCGTCAACGTGGCGTGACGGCGATCGGGTGGCTGGTGCTGCTCATCCCATTCGCGATCGTCATTTATGCGGGCGTGCGCCTGCTGCCGCTCTACCTCAACTACATGAACGTCTCGCGCACGCTGAGCAGCCTCGCGGACCAGTATCGCGGCGGCGGCGCCACGCCTGATGACATCCGCAACTCGATCGCGAAGCACTTCGAGATCGACGAGGTGAATTACCCGACCATTCGCGACATCTCGATCAGCCGTGCCGGTCAGGGATGGCAGGTCGAGGCCGCCTACTATGACCAGGCGCCGCTCTTCGCCCACATCACCCTGCAGGTGAAATTCGACAAGGTCGTCAACGTGGGCGGCGGTGGATAAACCCGGTTGGCCGCTCGCCTGGCTGCGCGCGCAGCTCGGCTACGAGCCGCGGGACCCCGCGCTCTTTCGCGCGGCGCTCACCCATCGCAGCGCCGCGGGGCCCAATAACGAGCGGCTCGAGTTCCTCGGGGACGCGGTGCTCAACCTCGTCGTGGCAAATCACCTCTACGTGGCCTTCCCGGACGCGAGTGAAGGCGATCTCAGCCGGCTTCGGGCGCGGGTGGTGAGCGGGGAGCCTCTGGCCGAGATCGCCGCATCGCTCGGGCTGGGCGAGGCGCTGCAGCTCGGCTCGGGCGAGCTGAAGACCGGCGGCTTCCGGCGCCAGTCGATCCTCGCCGATGCCTTGGAGGGGGTCTTCGGGGCCCTCTACCTCGACGGCGGCCTCACGGCGGCCGAAGCCGTGATCGGGCGGCTGCTCGAGCCGCGGATTGCAGCCCTTCCAGCCCCGCATGAGCTCAAGGATGCCAAGACCCGCCTGCAGGAATACCTGCAGTCCCGCGGATTCGCTCTGCCTCGATACGAGGTGGAGCGGATCGAGGGGGAAGCCCATGCGCAGACCTTTTACGTGACCTGTGAGGTGCCGGCGATGCGGCTCGCGGCCCAGGGCCGGGGCTCGAGCCGCCGGCGTGCCGAGCAGGGGGCCGCGGAGCGCATACTGTCGGACCTGGACAGCAGCTTGGACTCTCACAGTGACTGATTCCCCTTCCGCCGATTTTCGCTGCGGCTTCGCGGCCCTCGTGGGGCGCCCGAACGTCGGCAAGTCGACCCTGCTCAACGCGCTCGTCGGGCAGAAGGTGAGCATCGTCACGCCCCGGCCGCAGACGACGCGGCACCGGATCCTCGGGCTCGTGCAGCTGCCGGGCGCCCAGATTGCGTTCGTCGATACGCCGGGGCTCCACAGCCAGGCCAGGCGCGCGCTCAACAAGGCGATGAACCGGACGGCGGCGGCGGCTCTCGAGGATTCTGACCTCGTCGTGTTCGTCGTGGAGGCGATGGTCTGGAACGCGGAGGACGAGCTCGTCCTGAATCGCATCGCCCGCTCGGACCGTCCGGTGTTGGTTGCGGTCAACAAGGTCGACAAGGTGAGGCCGCGCGAGCGGCTGTTGCCGTATCTCGCGGAGCTCGACCGCCGCCACGGGTTTCTGGCGCTGGTGCCGGTCTCGGCGCTCAAGGAGAGGAATCTCGAGGATCTGCGCAACGCCATCGTGGCGCACCTGCCGGTCTCGGCGCCGCTCTTTCCCGAGGGAGAGCTGACGGACCGGGGGCTGCAGTTCCGGATCGCGGAAATGATCCGCGAGAAACTGACGCTGGAGCTCAATCAGGAAGTGCCGTACGGCATCGCGGTCGAGGTGGAGAAGCTGGCGGAAGAGGACGGCCAGCTCACCGTCGAGGCGTCCATCTGGGTGGATCGCGAGGGGCAGAAGCCAATCGTCATCGGGGCGAAAGGCGAGCGGCTGAAGCGGGTGGGGACTTCCGCGCGACTCACGTTGAACGGCATGCTCGGCCGCCGGCTGCACCTGAACCTCTGGGTCAAGGTGCGGGAGAACTGGGCGGACAATGTTCGGGCGCTGCGCGAGTTAGGCCTGGAGTAATAGAGAGGTGGTGACGGCGCAGTCCCGCCGCATCCTGCTGGCGCCGGGATACATCCTGCACCACCGGCCCTATCGCGATACCAGCCGGATCCTCGAGGTGCTGGTGCGGGATCACGGGCGGCTGACCCTGTTTGCGCGGGGGGTGCGTGGACCGAAGCCGCGTTTCGGGGCCGTGCTGCAGCCGTTCGAGCTGCTGCTCCTGTCGTTTCAGGTCGGGCGGGAAGCGGGTCAGCTCACCGGGGCGGAAAGCGCCCAAAGCTCCCCCCCCTTGCCGGCAGGGAGCCTCATGGCGGGGTTCTATCTCAACGAGCTGCTGCTGAAGCTGACGGCGCGGCATGATCCGATGGCGCAGGTTTTCGAGGACTACCGGCGGGCGCTCGAGGGCCTGCGTGCGGGGCTGCGGGTCGAGGCGGTTCTGCGGCTCTTCGAGAAGCGGCTGCTGGAGTCGGCAGGCTACGGGGTGGATCTGACCTCGGAGGCACGGACGGGAAGGGCGATCGAGGCGGGTCGGTTCTACCGCTTCCGGGCCTCTGAGGGGCTCGTTCCGGCGCAGGGGGATGAGGCGGATGCGGTCGCCGGCGAGTCGCTGCTGGAGCTGGCGCGGGAGGAGCTGACCGAAGGGAGTGCGCTCGAGGACGCGCGTCGGGTGCTGAAGGCGGCGCTCGCGCAGAGGCTGGAGGGGGAGCTGACCACCCGGCGCGTGGCGCGGGCGATCGCCGGAGCGAAGACGCGCTGAGCACCGTCCTTCAACGGCACCGGCTCGCCGGCGGGGGCGGGGGTCGCGTACGTAGCTCGAGTACGCAAGAATGGGGGTCGCTGAATGGCACTCAGTGGAGAGCGCGGTTTTGACTCATTCGCACATAGCACTCGGCATCAACATCGACCATGTGGCGAGCCTGCGCCAGGCGCGGCGGGGACGGGATCCGGAGCCGGTGCAGGCGGCCCTGGCCGCAGAGATGGCGGGGGCGGACAGCATCACGCTGCACCTGAGAGAGGATCGCAGGCACATCCAGGACTTCGACGTCAGAGCGCTGAAGGGACTCCTGAAGACGCGCATGAACCTCGAGATGGCGGTCACGGATGAGATGTTGAGGATCGCGGGCGAGGTGCGGCCCGAGGATTGTTGCTTCGTGCCGGAACGGCGGCAGGAGGTGACCACCGAGGGGGGGCTCGACGTGGCGGGGCAGGAGTCCCGCATGAGGGATGCGATCGAGAAGCTGGCGGAGCAGGGGATCAGGGTCGCGCTCTTCATCGATCCGGATCCGCGCCAGGTGGAGGCCGCGGAGCGGATCGGCGCGCCCGCGATCGAGCTGCATACGGGGGCCTATGCGGAGGCGGCGGGGGCGGCGATGGCGACCGAGCTCGATCGGCTCGCGCAGTGTGCCCGCCTGGGGGCGGGGCTCGGGCTCGAGGTGCATGCGGGACACGGCCTGAATTACCACAACGTGCTGCCGGTGGCGGCGATCCGGGACATCGTGGAACTCAACATCGGGCATGCGATCGTCTCCCGCGCGGTGTTCGACGGGCTCGCGGCGGCGGTGCGGGACATGAAGGCACTGATGGCGGCGGCGCGCGCATGATCTACGGCATTGGCGTGGATGTCCTCGAGGTGCGGCGGATCGGGCAGACGCTGGAGCGGTTCGGCGCGCATTTCATCGACCGTCTGCTGATGCCCGAGGAGCAGGAGCAGCTGGCGAAGACGCAGCGGCGGGAGCGCTTCATCGCCATGCGGTTCGCGGCGAAGGAGGCGATCGTCAAGGCGATGGGGACGGGATTCGCGCATGGGGTATGGATCAGGGATGTGGGGGTGGTGCAGAACGCCTGGGGGAAACCGGAGGTGGTGTTCTCGCAGAGGGGGGAGCGGGTGAGGAGGGGGTTGGGGGTGGGCGATGGACATGTGACGCTGACGGATGAGGCGGGGCTGGTCGTGGCGGTGGCGGTGCTCATGAAGGCGCAGCAATGACCATCAGTGATCCGTTCTCTCAGATCAGGTGGTCATGAACTGTCTGGTGTTTGATATCGAGACCATTCCCGATGTGGCGCTGGGGAGGCGGCTGTACGGGCTCGAGGGGCTGCCCGATGCGGAGGTCGCGAAGGCGATGTTCGCGCTGCGGCGGCAGGACTCGGGCGGGGAGTTCCTGCCGCTCGAGCAGCATCGGGTGGTGGCGATCTCCTGCGTGCTGCGCAGCCGGGACGGGCTCAAGGTGTGGAGCCTGGGGGACGTGAGCTCGCCGGAGGCGCAGCTCATCGAGCGGTTCTTCGATGGGATCGAGCGATTCTCGCCGGTGCTCGTGTCGTGGAACGGGTGCGGGTTCGATCTGCCGGTGTTGAACTATCGGGCGCTGCTCGCGGGCGTGCAGGCGCCGCGCTATTGGGAGACCGGGGACGAGGATCAGACCTTCCGCTACAACAACTATCTCAGCCGCTTTCATTGGAGGCACATCGACCTCATGGACGTGCTGTCGGGGTTTCAGGGGCGCGGGCGCGTGTCGCTCGCGAACGTGGCGTGTCTGCTCGGGCTGCCGGGCAAGCTCGGGTTCTCGGGGGCGCAGGTCTGGGACGCCTATCTCGAGGGTGACCTGGTCGGCATCCGGCGGTATTGCGAAACGGACGTGCTCAACACTTATCTCGTGTATCTGCGTTTCGAGCTGTTGCGGGGACGGTTGACGCGCGAGCACTACGGAGAAGAAGTGGAGCGGGTCAAGGGGCTGCTGCGCGCGGGGAAGGAGCCGCATTTCGCGCAATTCCTGCGGGCGTGGGAGGGCGCAGGCGCATGAAAGGCCGCGAGGCCCTTCAGGCCGCCGCGGGCCACGGGCAGGCGGAGACGGCGGAGGTCATCGGCCTCACTCACGAGGGGGACGGGATCGTTCGCGGGGGGAAGACGGTGTTCGTGGCCGGCGCTCTTCCCGGAGAGACGGTGAGCTTCCAGCGCACTCGCCGGCACCGACAGCACGACGAAGGCAGGCTGTTGGAAGTGCTGCGGGCCGCGCCGGAGCGGGTGAGACCGCGCTGCGCGCACTTCGGGATCTGCGGGGGCTGTGCTCTGCAGCATCTTGCGCCCGAGGCGCAGCGGGCCCTCAAGGAGCAAGAGCTGCGCGACAACCTGGAGCGCGTCGCCCGTGCGGAGTGCCGGAACTGGCTGCCGCCGCTGTGCGGGCCGGTGTGGGGCTACCGCCGGCGCGCGCGGCTCGGTGCCAAGTACGTGGCGAAGAAGGGGAAGGTAGTCGTCGGATTTCGCGAGCGTCTGGCACCCTACGTCACCGACGTCGGGCATTGCGACGTGCTGGCGCCGCAGGTGGGGGCGCTGATCCAGCCGTTATCGGACCTGCTGGGGGCGCTGGACATCCGTCAGTACGTGCCGCAGATCGAGGTCGCGGTGGCGGACAACGCCACGGCGCTGGTGCTGCGCGTGTTGAGGGCGCCGAGCGAACAGGATCGCGCGAAGCTGCGCGACTTTGCGGCACGTCATTCGATTCGGTTCCACCTCCAGAGCGGTGGGCCGGACTCCATCGAGGCGCTGACGGCCGGTGAGCCGGCAGACCCCAGCCTCTCGTACGCGCTGTCCGACTTCGACCTCACGCTCGACTTCGCTCCGACCGACTTCGTTCAGGTGAACGGGGCGGTGAACGGCGCGATGGTGAGGCGGGCCGTGGAGCTTCTGCATCCCACCCCTGAATCGAGGGTCCTCGATCTCTATTGCGGGCTCGGCAACTTCACGCTCGCGCTCGCCAGGTCCGCGGGCAGTGTCGTCGGCGTGGAGGGCGAGGCGGGGCTCGTCGAGAGAGCGCGCCACAACGCCCGCCGCAACGGGATTTCCAACGTGGAATTTCACGTGGGCAATCTGTCTTCCGCGGCGCAGCTGCGGGCAGGATGGCTCAACGGTCGGTATACCCATGTCCTGCTCGACCCGCCTCGGGTGGGCGCCGCGCCCGAGATGCTGTCCGCCATCGCCGCGCTCGCCCCGGAGCGGGTGTTGTATGTCGCCTGCCATCCGGGGAGCCTCGCCAGGGACCTGGGGATCCTGGTGCACGAGCACGGCTTCACCCTCGAATCAGCCGGAGTCGCCGACATGTTTCCGCATACCGCGCACGTCGAGTCGATGGCGCTCCTGAGGCGGCCATGACCCTCGGTCCGCTCATGATCGATCTGGAAGGGATTTCCATCACCGGCGAGGAGCGGGAGATGCTCCGGCATCCGCTCGTGGGGGGCGTGATCCTGTTCACGCGCAATTACGCTGACCCGGCGCAGCTCTCGGCATTGATGGCGCAGATCCATGCCGTGCGCAGTCCGCCGCTCATCGTGGGGGTCGATCACGAGGGAGGGCGCGTCCAGCGCTTGCGGGCCGGCTTCTCCGCGCTGCCGGCGCCGCGCCGGATTGGACATGAGTACGACGCCAATGCCCGCGCGGGGCTCGAATTGGCCCGCAGCATGGGTTGGCTCATGGCGGCGGAGCTGCGCGCTCATGGCGTCGATCTATCGTTCGCACCCTGCGTGGACATCGACTATGGGGTGAGTTTCATCACCGATCGCGCTTTCCACCGCGATCCGGACGTGGTGGGCAAGCTGGCCGCGGCGTACGCGCACGGCATGCGCGATGCCGGGATGGCGGCGACGGCGAAGCATTTCCCGGGGCACGGCGCCGTCGTGGCGGATTCCCACCTGACTCTGCCGGTGGACCGCCGGGAGCTGGCGGATCTCGCGGGCGACCTCGCTCCCTACCGCCTGCTGATCGCCAACGGGCTGCCGGCCGTCATGGTGGCCCATATTCTCTTTCCTGCCGTCGATGAGGCGCCTTCCAGCCTGTCGGCGCGCTGGATTCGCGACGTATTACGCGGAGAGATGCGTTTCCAGGGGGTAGTGTTCTCCGACGACCTGTCGATGGGAGGGGCTGCGGCGGCGTTCGGGGACGTCGTGACCCGGGCGACCCGGGCGCTGTCGGCGGGCTGCGACATGTTGCCGGTGTGCAACCAGCGCGCGTCGGTGGTGGAGCTGCTGGATCACCTGCAGATTGAGCCCGAGCCGGCTTCGGGCCTGCGTCTGGTGAGACTGCACGGGCGCGGCGCCCTGACACTCGAGGATCTGCAGAGTCGGCCGCAGTGGCGGCATGCCCGGGAGTGGCTCGAGCGCTGCGGCGCGGCGCCGGCGCTGAAATTAGATTCGGGAAGTGGATGAGCACACAACCATGAACAACTGGTCGGCAGAAGCCTGGCGCACGGTCATCGACAGCGCGGCCGACGGTGTCGTGGTCTGCGACGCCGCGGCTTCCGACCATCCTGTCATTTATGCCAACGCCGCATTCGTCGCGATGAGCGGTTACACGGTCGACATGCTGCTCGGCAAGAACCTGCGCATTCTTCAGGGAAGCGACCGTGAGCAGGACGGGCGGCAGCGCATTCGCGACGCATTGGAGTGCGGCGAGACCGCACGTGTGCTGATGCGCAACTACCGTCCGGACGGATCGCTCTTCTGGAGCGAGGTGGTGATCCAGCCGGTTCGCGACCCCGCCGGTCAGCTGACCCATTTCATCGGCTTTTACCGCGACGCCAGCCAGCGGTTAAAAGACTGCGACAAGGTTGCGCCGGGCCTGCCCTCGTGGCTGCGGGAAGACCGCCTGACGGGCCTGCATTCGCGGGCCTACTTCGAGGAACTGCTGCAGCGCGACTGGCTGCTCGCGCAGCGCGACTCGCACGAGATCGGCCTGACGCTCTTCGACATCGACGATCTGGCCACTTACAACGACACCTTCGACAAGAGCGCGGGCGATGCCTGTATCCGGCGCGTGGCCCGGGTCATCGGCGCCTCCTACCGGCGTGGCGGCGACCTGGTCGGCCGCTGGGAAGGCGGCACCCTCGCAGTGCTCACTCAGGGGGATGGCGCGCAGAAGGCGCCGCAGTACGCGCAGGTCGTCTCCCAGCGCGTGCGGGATCTCCTGATTCATCATCCGCGGGCCGGCGCGGGGCGCTACCTCACCGTCAGCGCCGGCGTGGCGAGTCTCGTCCCTCAGCGCGGAATGCCCCTCGAGGCGCTGCTCAAGGGCTGTCAGGCGGCGTTGAAGCGTTCCAAGGCGACGGGCAAGAACAGCATCGTGACCGCGGAGTCGGCGGATTTTTCCTGACGCCGTCCCGCGGCGCGTCTCACCAATTCGCTGCAGCGCTCCCGAGGGATGTGGCCGGGAGTGTCCAGTACATCGGCACGCCTTCGATCCTCACCGGCGGCCGCAGGCGCCGCGCAGCTCCCCAGCGGGTCTCTTCCAATTTCGGGTCGATATCGTCTGCGCTCTCCCGCTCCAATGGCGCGTCGACCTCGCGCGTACCGCAATCGATGAGAGCCTTGGCGGTTCTCGCCAGCGAGAGCCGGGCACGGCTGCCGCGGCCCGTTGCGAGACGCTGGGCCAGCCCCCGCAGCGCCGCGGCCGCGATGAGATAGCCTGTCGCGTGATCGAGCGCCTGGACGGGCAGCGGCATCGGCCGGTCGGCCGCGCGCCAGGCCATGCCGGCCGCGGCGATGCCTGCGCTCATCTGCACGAGGCTGTCGAAGCCGCGGCGTTGCGGCCATGGACCGGACCAGCCGTAGGCATCCAAGCTCACCTCGATCAGTCCCGGCGCGAGCTCCTGACGGGCTTGTCCGCCGTAGCCGAGGGCGGCAAGGGCGCCCGGCCGATAGCCATGCACGAGGATGTCCGCCGTGCGCAGCAGCGATTCGAAGCGCTGCCGGTCGGCGGGTGTGTTGAGATTCAATCGCGCGCAACGCTTCCCCAGCGTGACTTCGGGGACGACGCCGGGCTCGTCCCAGTCCGGCGGATCGATCCTCAGGACCTCGGCGCCGTAGCCGGCGAGAAAACGGGTGGCGACCGGCCCGGCGAGGACCCGCGTGAGATCGAGGACCCGGACTCCCGCGAGCGGCCGATCGGGCGAGGCGCGGCGCTCGCGGGAGCCCGCGGTAGCCGAGGTCCGCAGAATATGGATCAGGGGCTCCGAAGCGACCGCGACACCCTGCGGGTGCTCGCGCCATTCCTCGCACGTGCGCATCTGCGCCGCACATCCGCCTGCCGCGACGATCGCACTCTCGAGCTTGCTGCCGGTCCAGCCGGCAATCGCGCGGGCCAGCGCCTGCGTGTTGCCCCCGCAGTCGAGCACCTTCTCGGCCGCGGCGCGGTGTCGCGGGGCGTTGGCGTGGATCCGGATCCAGCCATCCTCCGTCCGATAATCGCCCGTGACCGGGTCCCGCAGCGCCGGCAGGCTCCATCCCTGCGGACGAATCGACATGCCGAACCACAAGGAGGCGAGGCGGCGGTCCACGGTCAGCGTTGGCCGCGAGCCGGTGTGGAAGCGGACGATCTCCCGGACTGCCGCCGCGGCGACGGCCACTGCGGCGGCCGCGAAGTCCGTTACCGGGAAAGTGGAGGGCAGCGCGCCGGTGCCCGATACCTCCATGGCCTCGAGGCCCGCCGGCTCGCCGCCGAGCGCGCTCCAGAACGACTCGACAAGGGGTTCACACGCATTCGCCACCGAGAGCGCGCCTCCTCCTCGCCGTGAACGACGAGGTTTCCTGCGCGGAAACCTCGGATGAGTCGAGTGATCCGGCCAATCAACTCACCGGCTGCCAATCCGAAATCAGATGCAGGAAGGGCTCTGCCTCCCCCAGCGCGCGCGCATAAGAGGGGCGTGCCATCAGGCGCTCGAGATATGCGAACGCATTCGGATGGGTGTCCCGGAACGGGCCAAAGAAGCGGTTACCGAAAGAGAGTGCCGGAGCCGCCGCGCAGTCGGCCATCGTGAAGCTCTCGCCGGCCGCCCATGGCCTGTCGGCCATCTCGGCGTCGAGGAGCGTGAGCGCCTTCACGAACAGTGCTCGTGCCTTTTGCAGCCCGTAGGTGTCCTTTTGGCCTTCCGGCCGCAATTGGTCGTCCGGGAACTTCTGCATGGGAGTGTGCAGATAGTTGTCGAAGAACCGATCGCGCAATCGCACCTGCAAGGCGGATTCTGGGTCGTCAGGGATCAGCTTGACCCTGCCGGGGAAATGAGTGTCGAGATACTCGATGATGATCGTTGATTCCGGAACGACTCGGCCGCTGTCCGTGTCACGCAGAATTGGAAATCGTTTCAGAGGGGACAACGTTTCATATTCGCGAGCGACGGCCGGATCATCGATCCGCAGCGGCTGGAACGGAATGTCCTTCTCGTAAAAGGCGATCAGCACCTTGTGGCAGTAGGAGGACAGCGGGTGCAGGAAGAGCTCGAGAGACATCGCCGCGCCTCATCGTGGAGGGATGACCGAAGGATCGGCGCGGCAGGGCGCGCAAGTCAAGCGTGGCCCAGCCGCTGCCAAAGTCATCTCATCGGGACCGGCTGCGGACTGCTGCTCGCCCGCCGCGGCGGTTGAGCGCTCGCCGGGCGCCCTGGCGAGCGCTAGCGGCCCGGAGGCCGGGGGCCCTTCGCCGGAGTGACGAGGGCGATCACGCCGAAGGCCGGATGATCGAAGTAGTTGCGCTGATAGAACCGCACGCGCCGGGTCTCGTTCATCACGAAGGTGGTGCCGGGCGGGGCTTTGAGGCCGGGCGGCGGATTCTGCATAGCGTAGTCGAGTGTCATGCCCAGATGCAGGAATTCGCCCCGCTCGAAGAAGATGACGCCGGTGAGTCCGGGCACGTTGATCCCGAGGGACTGGAGGGAGAAGCCGGCGCGGGTTCCCCAGGCGCTCGCGGTCTGCACCCAGGCGGCATGCGCCACCGGCCGATAGGTGCGGCTCGAGCGCAGTCGCGCGACGATGGGCGTCAGGCGATAGTCCGAGGGAGGCAGCACGGTCAACAGCCTGCCGATGGTCCCTGAGCCGCTCGGGGCTTCTCCGCCGGCCACCGTCGCGGTGGTGTTCGTCTCGGCCGCCCAGCTCTCGGGCTGGCCGAGCGCGACTTTGGCCCGGAAGATCACGACCTCGATGTCATATGCGGGCCCGCTGTACGCGGGCGCAAGCGGCACTTGGGCTGTCGGAGTCGTCGCGGCCGGGCCGTTCGGCGCGATCGCGGAAGCTGGCTTCGCGGCCTTCGCCGGCGCCTGCCCGGCGGGCGTCTGAGCGGCGGATGTGGCCTGGGACGGGGCCGCGCGGGAGGGGGCGGTCGGGGCTGGGGCCTGTGGCGCTGCGGCCTGCGCGAGTGCCGCCGGCGGCGCGACGAGCGCAAGAATGAGAAGGATCGCGAGCCGGCGGAGTGAGGCGCTGCGGGATGTCATGCGTCGAAGTCTAACCGATGGCCGCGCCGTGCCGCAGCTCATGTAGCCCGGGAACGACATTCCCGGCGCCGTGCAGTGTGCGACCTAACGCGGGCGCGTCGCCAGACGCTTCATCAGGCTCGCCCCGAAGTCGAACCGCGCTTCCTCGGTGGGCATGGCGCGCGCGATGCGCAATCTCAGCGGCCCTTCCAGCCGGTATTCGCGCGGTGCCTGCTGCATCAGGCGCACGACCGCCGCCGGCTCGACGGCATTGCGCTCCTCGAACGTCACCGAGCCGCCCTGCGGCCCGAGATCGAGGCGCCGGATGCCGAGCGCCCGCGCGGTGAGCTTCAGTTTGGCGATCCGGATGAGGCTCTGCGCCGGCGGGGGCAGGGCGCCGAAGCGGTCGTGGACCTCCGCGGTGAGATCCTCGAGCGCCTCGGCGCTCTCGGCGGCCGCAATCCGCTTGTAGAGGCCGAGGCGCACGTGCACATCGGCGATGAACGCTTCCGGCAGGAAAGCCGGCAGGCGCAACTCCACTTCCGTCGCCGCGGCGAGCGGCTTGTCGAGCGCGGGCTCGCGGCCTTCCTTCAGCGCCTTCACCGCACGCTCCAGCAGATCGAGATACATCGCGAGCCCGATCTCGGTCATCTGCCCGCTCTGTTGCTCGCCCAGGAGCTCGCCCGCGCCGCGGATCTCGAGGTCGTGGGTCGCGAGCACGAAGCCGGCGCCGAGCTCCTCCATCGACTCGATGGCCTCGAGGCGCTTGGCCGCATCGCCGGCGAGCGCTTTGCGCGGGGGCGCGATGAGATAGGCGTACGCGCGGTGGTGGGAGCGCCCGACGCGTCCGCGCAGCTGGTGCAGCTGCGCGAGGCCCATGTGGTCGGCGCGATTGATGATGATGGTGTTGGCGGTGGGGACGTCGATGCCGCTTTCGATGATGGTGGTGCAGAGGAGCAGGTCGAAACGGCGATGATAGAAGTCCACCATGAGCTGCTCCAGATCGCGCTCCCGCATCTGTCCGTGGCCGATTCTGACGCCGGCCTCCGGCACGAGGGTCTGCACCTCGGCGGCGATCTTCTCGATGGTGCGGATCTCGTTGTGAACGAAGTAGATCTGGCCGCCGCGGCGCAGCTCGCGCAGCACCGCTTCCCGCAGCGTGGGCCCGTGCCATTCGATGACGAAGGTCTTGATCGCCAGCCGCTCCTCGGGCGGCGTCGTGATGAGCGAGAGGTCGCGCAGTCCCCCGAGCGCCATGTTGAGAGTGCGCGGGATGGGAGTCGCGGTGAGCGTCAATACGTGTACATTTGCCCTGAGCGCCTGCAGCCGCTCCTTGTCGCGCACGCCGAAGCGATGCTCCTCATCGACGATGAGGAGTCCAAGGTCCTTGAACCGCGCGTGGGCGTGCAGCAGCCTGTGAGTGGCGACTACGATGTCGACCGAGCCGCGCTCGATCCCCTCGATGGTCGCCTGGGTCTCCTTCGCATTCCCGAATCGAGACAACCCTTCGATCCGCACGGGCCAGTCGGCGAAGCGGTCGCGGAAGTTGGCGACGTGCTGCTGCACCAACAGCGTGGTCGGCGCGAGCACCGCGACCTGCTTGCCGGCCTGGGTGGCGATGAAGGCCGCACGCATGGCGACTTCCGTCTTGCCGAAGCCGACATCGCCGCAGACGATCCGGTCCATCGGGCGATCGCTCTGCAGATCGGCGAGCACCTTGCGGATGGCCTCGGCCTGATCCTCGGTCTCCTCGAAGGGGAAGGCGTCGGTGAAGGTCTGGTACTCGCTTTCGTTCAGGGTGAGCTTCAGGCCCTTCTGCGCCTTGCGCCGCGCATAGAGGTCGAGGAGCTCGGCCGCGACGTCGCGGATCTGGTCGGCGGCGCGCTTGCGTGCCTTCGCCCACTGGTCCGTCCCGAGCTTGTGCAGCGGTGCGCTCTCGGGCGCGGCACCGGTGTAGCGGGTGACGAGGTGCAGCGCATGCACCGGCACGTACACGCGGTCCCCGTCCAGGTATTCGAGGACCAGGAACTCTCCAGGCTGTCCGGCAACCTCCATCGACTGCAGGCCGACGTAGCGCCCGACACCGTATTCCTCGTGCACCACCGGTGCTCCGGGGTTGAGGTCCTGCAGGCCGCGCAGAATGGTTTCCGGGTCGACGGCCGCGCGCTTTCGCCGGCGCTCCTGCCTGGCGCGGGCGCCGAAGAGCTGCGCCTCGGAAATGATTGCGATGCGCGGATGCGTGAGCGTCAGGCCGCCGACGTCCGCCGCAACGGTCAGCGCGAGCGCCGAGGTGCCATCCGAGAAGGCTTCCCAGCTCTGCACGATTTCGACGCTGTGTCCGTGTCCACGCAGCAGCTCTTGCAATACTTCGCGCCGGCCAGGGGAGTCGGCGGCAATCAGTACCCGGCCGTCGAACTGCGCGAGGAAGCTGTCCAGAGCCGCAAACGGCTGCTCCGCCCGCGGATCGACGCGTAGCTCGCGCGGCAGAGCCGTGGGGAAGTTGCTTACCCCATGCGGCGCCGTGCCGAGCGTTGTATCGGCCTCGAATGCCTCCAGCGTGACGGCAGAGAAACTTTCGAGCTTGTCCTCGAGCTCCGGCGGCTCGACGAAAAGCTCCGCGGGGGCGAGCACCGGCCGCTCGATGTCGTGCCGGCGGTCCTCGTAGCGGGTCGCGATGGCGCTCCAAGCCTTCTCGAGCGCGGCGGGCAGGGCGGCATCGCGTACGACGACCGCATTGGGGGGGAGGTAATCGAGCAACGTCGCCGTCTGCTCGAAAAAGAGCGGCAGGTAGAACTCGATGCCCGCGGGCGCCAGACCCTCGCTGACACCGCGGTAGATGGTCGTTCGGCTCGGATCGCCCTCGAAGCGCGTGCGGAATCGGCGTCTGAACTCCTTGACCGCCTGCGCATCGACCGGCATCTCGCGGGCGGGCAGGAGGCGCACGCTGTCGAGGGCATCGAGCGAGCGCTGCGAATCCGGGTCGAAGCGGCGGATCGCCTCGATCTCCTCGTCGAAGAGATCGATTCGCAGTGGTGCCGCGCCGCCCATCGGAAAGACGTCGAAGAGCGAGCCGCGGACCGCGAATTCGCCCGGGCTCGTGACCTGACTCACGCTGGCGTAGCCGGCGTCCGTCAGGCGCTGGCGGAAGGCCTCGAGGTCGAGCGCCTGTCCGCGGGTGAGCTCGAAGGCGCGGCTCTGGACGTACTGCATGGGTGGCAGCCGCTGCATCAGCGTGTCCGCCGCGACGATCAGGCACCCATGCCGGGTCTGAGGCAGCTCGAAGAGCGTCCGCAATCGCTCGGAGATGATGTCAGGATGGGGCGAGAAGAGATCGTACGGCAGCACTTCCCAGTCGGGGAAGGACAGGAGGGTCAGGCGCTCGCCGGCGAAGAAGCGCAGCTCCGCCGCGAGCCGCTCGACCTCGCGCGCCGCATCGACCACGACGACATATAACCGTTGGTCCGAGCGCGTGGCCTCGGCGAGCGCGAGAGCGGCCGCGCTGCCGTGGAGCTGATGCCAGCGCAGATGCCGCCGGGCGGCACTCGGAACGGGCGGATTGAGGATTCTCAAATCGCGACGGGGATTTCCGTGACCTGCACGCGCTCGGCGACGGGCACGCAGAAGATGTCTATCGTGCCGGTGCGGCCCCGCACCTGCATGGGCGGCAGAGGCGTCGCGCCGACGTCCATCCCGATCGCATCGAGCGACTGCTTTACGCTGCGGGAGAAGAGCATCTCACCGGCGCGCGCCCGCTGACAGAGTCGGGCGGCGACGTTCACCGTGTCGCCGACGAGTGTGTAGCTCATGTACGAGCTGGATCCGATGTTGCCCGCGACCACATCACCCTCGTTGATGCCGATGCCGAGGCCGGCATCGACTTCGTACCGCTCCCTCCATGACAGGGCCAGTCCTCTGAAGCTCTCCAGCATCTCCTGCGCCGCATGCACGGCGCGGCGCGGACTGTCCGATTGCTCGAGCGGCACCCCGAAGCCGAGCATCAGGCAGTCGCCGGCCATGTGGAAAACCGTGCCCTCGTGACGGAACGTGATCTCCGTGAGGAGTGAGAAGTATTCGTTGAGGAGCGGCACCACCCGGCCCGGCTCGAGCCGTTCCGAGATGGTGGTGAAGCCGCGCAGGTCGGCGAAGAGCACTACCGCGTGAGCGCGCAGATCCTGGGTCGAGAGCAGTGTGTCGCGCAGCTGCGCGTCCTCGAGGATCTTGTCGGCGAGCCGGGGGGAGAGGTAACGGCGAAAGGTCCGGCGCAGGACTTCCTCGCGCCGCCGGATCTCCACCTCGAGTTGCGCGGCCGCGAGCTTGCGGCGCACCGCGCCCGCACGCACCAGCTCCTCGATGCGGTTCTTGAGGGACTCATCGACGGGCAATTTCTGATCCCCGGAATTCTTCTGTCAAAACCCAAGGGTATCACAGCCCTGAGCAGTGAAGCGGGAGGGGGCGAGGGGATGCGCCGGTCCGCCAGCCGGATCCCGGGCCCGGCGCTGCGCGCTATCCGTGCACGACCGAGTGCACCACGCGGTTGTACTCGAAATAAACCGTAAAGGCGGGATAGTCCCAGCGGGTGATCGGCGGTTTGCCGACGGCGGGGAACTGGCGCTGCGGGGCACCGAACTTCGCTTTTACCGCGTGCATGGTGGTCCCGCGCACCGGCCGCGCGATTGCGGACGGCGCCACCTGGACGTGTCCATCGACGACCACAGTCTCCGCAGCCGCCCCTCCGGCGATTGCGCAGCCGATCAGCAGTGCCAGTAGTTTTGCCGAGCGCATACGGAACCTCCACCGAACCGGCGTGACTATACACCCGGCGGGAATCTGTCAAAGGCGCGGGGCCTGCTTCCTCAACCGATCTGTGAAGGCCATCAAGGTCGGGCGGCCTGCGCGCCCGATATGGTTAAATGACCAGGATGTTCCATCCCCTGTCGCTGTTCGTGGGCCTGCGTTACGTGCGCGCACGATCCACGAAGTTCTTCGTCTCCTTCATCACCTGGACCTCCCTGGCCGGCGTCTGCGTGGGCGTTGCGGCGCTCATCGTCATCCTCTCCGTGATGAACGGCTTCGAGGGAGACCTGAGACAGCGATTGCTGTCGCTGGATGCCGATGCGAGGGTGGTGCCTACGGAATCGCGCGGCGCGGCGGCGCCGGATCCCGAGCAGTGGCAGCGCGCCGCCAGGGCGATCCGCGGCTCTCCCGGTGTGGCCGGCGTCGCGCCATACGCCCAGATCCAGGCGCTCGCCGTGCGCACCCCGGTGATGCTGCCCGTGCAGCTGCGCGGCATCGATCCGAAGGCCGAGCCTTCCGTCACGCGCCTCGCCGGCGCGATCAAGGAAGGCAGGCTGTCCGACCTCGCTCCCGGCTCGGAGCGGGTCATCGTCGGGGAGGTGATCGCCGAGGAGCTCGGGCTCGCCCCGGGCGATTCCCTGACCCTGCTCATTCCCACCGTCAGCGCCGGGGGCGTGCCGACGCCGAAGCTGCGCCAGTTCAAGGTGGCGGGCATTTTCGGAGTCGGCCTGTCGGACAGCGACGCCGCGCTGGTGTTCGCCAACATCGCCGACGTGCGCGCGCTCGGGCCCTCGGCCCGGGGGGATGAGGGGCTCAGGGTGCGCTACCGGAACGCCCTGGACGCGCCGGCGATCTCCGCCGGGCTGCGAACGAGGCTGCCGCGGGGATTCCAGGTCATCGACTGGACGCAGGACAACGCGGACTACTTCCACGCGATCCGCATAGAGAAGACCATGATGTCGCTCATTCTGCTGCTCATCGTCGCGGTGGCGGCATTCAACATCGTGGCCATGCTCGTCATGGTGGTCACCGACAAGCGCACCGACATCGCGATCCTGCGCACCTTCGGGGCATCGCCCCGGCGGGTCATGGGGGTCTTCCTCACCCAGGGCCTGGTCATCGGGTGGCTGGGCGTCGCGCTCGGGGTCGGCCTCGGCCTGGCGCTCGCCTACAACGTCCGAACGATCGTGCCCTTCCTGCAGAACACCTTCGGATTCCAGATCTTCAGCTCCAGCGTCTACTACATCACCACCGTTCCGTCGGTCGTGAAGTTGAGCAATGTGGTGACGATCAGCGTTGCGGCGCTGCTGCTCACGGCCGCGGCAACCGTGTACCCGGCGGTCCGGGCCGCGCGCACGTCCCCCGCCGAGGCTCTGCGCTACGAGTAGCCGACCGTGAGCTCACCGTACGAATGGCTGGTCGGCACACGCTATCTGCGCTCCACTCACCGGCGCGGCTTCGTGTCGTTCGTCTCGCTCATGTCCGTCTGCGGGCTCGCGCTCGGGGTGGCCACGCTCATCGTGGTCCTCTCGGTGATGAACGGCTTCGGCCGGGAGCTGCGCAGCCGCATTCTGAGCGTGACTTCCGATGCGACCATCATGGGCCTGCAAGGCACCATCCCCGACTGGCGGTCGGTGCAGAAGCGCGTGGAGCGTGAGCCCGGCGTGCGCATCGCCGCGCCGTACGTCGAGGAGCAGGGGATGCTGACTCATGGCCAGCACATCACCGGCGCTTCGGTGCGCGGCATCCTGCCGGAGGAGGAGCGGCGTGCGACGGGCCTGGCGCAGAAGCTGACCGCCGGAAGCCTCGCGGACCTTCAGCCCGGCCGATATGAGGTGATCCTGGGGGACGCCCTGGCGCAGGCGCTGCACGTCCACGTCGGCGATTCGGTCGTGTTGATCGCGCCGGAAGGGGTGGCGACCCCGACCGGGGTGATGCCCCGCATGCGCCGCTTCCGGGTGACGGGTCTCTTTCACTCCGGGATGTATCAATACGACCGGGGACTTGCCCTGGTGAACCTCACGGATGCGGCGCGGCTCTTCGGCCTGGCGCCGGATGAGGTCACCGGGATGCGTCTCGCTCTCGATGATCCCTGGCAGGCGCCCAGGGTGGTGAGGCGGATCGCCTACGACCTCGGCGGCGCGGGCTACTACGTCAGCGACTGGACGGAGAACCACGCCAACTTCTTCCGCTCCATCGAGACGACGAAGTCGATGATGTTCGTCATGCTCTCGATGATCGTCGCGGTGGCGGCTTTCAACATCGTCGCGACCCTCGTCATGATCGTCAAGGAGAAGCAGACCGACATCGCGATCATGCGCACCTTCGGCGCCGGCCCGCGCAACGTGCTCGTCATCTTCGCGATCCAGGGCATCATCATCGGCCTCGCCGGGACCTTGCTCGGGGCGGGACTCGGAGTGCTGGTGTCACACAACCTGCAGGCGATCGTCGGCGGACTCGAGCGGCTGTTTCATACTCGGTTTCTGAACCCGCGGGTGTACTACATGAGTGAGCTTCCGGCCTACGTGGAGGGCTTCGACGTGCTGCGCGTCTGCGGCGTGGCATTCCTCCTGTGCGCGTTGGCGACCGTCTATCCGGCGTGGCGCGCCGGGCGCACGGCTCCGGCGCAGGCGCTGCGGCATGAGTAAATCGTCGGGAACGATTTACGACGACACGCGCGAGCGTGTCGGCCCCCGCGCTGATAAATCGCCCGTACTCGAGGCACGCGAAGTTTCCAAGAGCTTCCGCCAGGGTCCGGTCTTGCTCGACGTACTATGCGGCGCCGCCCTCTCGGTCGCCGCCGGCGAGCGGGTGGCGATCGTCGGCGCCTCGGGTTCCGGCAAGACGACGCTGCTGCAGATCCTGGGCGGCCTCGACCGGCCGACCCGCGGGCAGGTGCTGGTCGATGGCCGCGACATTCACCAATTGACGGAAAGGGAGCGGGGGGAGCTGCGCAATCGCGCCATCGGCTTCGTCTACCAGTTCCATCACCTGTTGCCGGAGTTCTCCGCCCTGGAGAACGTCGCCATGCCGCTGCTGGTGCGCCGCGCGCCCGTGGCCGAGGCCCGCAAAGCCGCCCGGGAGCTGCTGGAGCGCGTCGGCCTCGGCCAGCGCCTCGAGCATCGTCCCCACCAGCTGTCGGGCGGGGAGCGCCAGCGCGCCGCGGTGGCCCGCGCGCTCGTGACGCAGCCGAAAATCATTCTCGCCGACGAGCCGACCGGCAACCTGGACGGCGCGAATGCGGAGTCGGTGTTCGGCCTGATGCTCGAGCTCAACCGCGAGCGGGCGACGAGCCTGGTCGTCGTGACGCACGATATCCGCCTGGCGGACCGGATGGATCGGGTCTACGAGATCGAGAAAGGCAGGCTCTCGGAGCGTCTCACGCCGCCGTTGCGACGTGGCGAGTCCTATACCGGGACGTGACCCGCCAGCGCCAGAGGAGCTCCAGGCCCGCCCAGCCCAGGACACCGAGAACGACGGCGCAGGCGACACAGCCGAGCAGGAACGGCTGCCAGAGGGGGCCTAGACCATTCT
>JABBNZ010000081.1 GCA_019352035.1 Pseudomonadota bacterium
CGCCCTCGGCGGCGAATACCAGGGGATTGTCGGTGACCGCGTTGGCTTCGAGGCCCAGCGTCCGGGCGGCGGATTCGATGACATCCAGGCAGGCGCCCATGACCTGCGGCTGGCAGCGCAAGGAGTAGGGGTCCTGCACCCGCTCGCAGGTGAGATGCGAGGCGCGGATGCGGCTGCCGGCGAGCAGGCGCTTCAGCGTACGGGCGACGCGCCGCTGTCCGGGCTGGCGCCTCAAGACATGGATCCGGTCGTCGAACGGCACATCGCTTCCCTTGAGGGCGTCCACCGACAAGGCGCCCGTGACGAGCGCCGCGCCGAACACGTCCTGGATGGCGAAGAGGCCGGCCAGCGCGAGCGCGGTGGACACCTGCGTGCCGTTCAAGAGCGCGAGCCCTTCCTTCGGCGCGAGCTGCAGCGGTTTCAGTCCGATGCGCCGCAACCCCTCCGCGGCCGGCAGTACGCGTCCGGCGACGCGCACCTCCCCGACACCGAGGAGCGCCGCCGCAAGATGCGCCAGGGGCGCGAGATCGCCGGAGGCGCCGACGGAGCCCTTGCTCGGGATGCACGGGTACGTCCCGGTCTCGAGCAGCCGGGCGAGGGCGAGCAGGGTCGGCGGCCGTATGCCCGAGAACCCCTGTGCGAGGCTCCCGACCTTGAGCACCAACACGAGCCGGACCACGGCGTCGGACAACAAGGCGCCGACCCCCGCGGAATGCGACAGCACGAGATTGCGCTGCAGCTCGGCGAGCTGCCCTGGCGCAATGCGGGTCTGCGCGAGCAGCCCGAAGCCGGTGTTGACGCCGTAGACGGCGCCGCCGCGGGCGATCATCCGATCGACGGTCGCCGCCGAGCGCCGGACGCGCGTCATCTGAGCACGGCTCAGCGTCACCGAGACCGGGTGCGAATAGGCGGTGCGCAGCGATGCAAGGGAGAAGGCATCGGTGCGCACCGTGGCGCGCCGCTGCGCGCGGGCTGCGCTCATTGCGCCGCTCCCCCGGGCCGGGCCATGGGCAGCTGCAACCCATGCTCCGCCGCGCAGGCGAGCGCCTCCGGATACCCTGCATCGGCGTGACGCATGACGCCGGTGGCCGGATCGTTCCACAAGACGCGGCGGATGCGGCGTTCCGCGGATTTCGTGCCGTCGCAGACGATCACGACGCCCGCGTGTTGGGAGAATCCCATGCCGACACCGCCGCCGTGGTGCAGCGACACCCAGGTCGCGCCGCTCGCCGTGTTGAGCAGGGCATTGAGCATCGGCCAGTCCGACACCGCATCGGAGCCGTCGCGCATGCTCTCGGTTTCCCGATTCGGGCTCGCCACCGAGCCACCATCGAGATGGTCGCGGCCGATCACGATCGGCGCCGAGAGCTCGCCCGAGGCGACCATCTCGTTGAAGGCGACGCCGAGGCGGTCGCGCTGCCCGAGGCCGACCCAGCAGATGCGCGCCGGCAGGCCCTGGAAGGCGATGCGCGAGCTGGCCATATCGAGCCACTGATGCAGGTGCCGATCCCCGGGGATGAGCTCCTTCACCTTGGCATCGGTGCGCGCAATGTCGCGCGGATCGCCCGAGAGGGCCGCCCAGCGGAACGGGCCGACGCCCCGGCAGAAGAGCGGGCGGATGTATTGCGGCACGAAGCCAGGCACCTCGAACGCGTCCTTCACGCCGTGCTCGCTCGCCACCTGGCGCAGATTGTTGCCGTAATCGAAGACCGGAATCCCGAGCTTGCGAAATTCCACGAGCGCGCGCATGTGCACCGCCATGGAGGCGCCGGCCTCGGCGGCGACGCGCCGCGGGTCGCTGCGCTGCAGCGACTCCCACTGCTCGACGCTCCAGCCGAGCGGAAGATAGCCGTGCACGGGATCGTGAGCGGAGGTCTGATCGGTCACCGCATCGGGGCGCACGCCGCGGCGCAGGATCTGCGGTACGAGCTGCGCGGCGTTGCCGCAGACCGCCACCGACACCGGCTTCTGTGTCCGGGTGCTCTCCTCGATCAGCGCCAGGGCCTCATCGAGCGAGCGGGCCTGCCGGTCGAGGTAGCGGCTCGAGAGGCGCTTGTCGATGCGCGACTGGCGGCACTCGATCGCGAGCAGCGATGCCCCCGCCATGGTCGCCGCCAGCGGCTGGGCACCGCCCATGCCGCCGAGTCCCGCGGTCAGAATCCAGCGCCCGGCGAGGTTCCCCTGATAGTGCCGGCGACCCATCTCGACGAAGGTCTCGTACGTGCCCTGCACGATGCCCTGGCTGCCGATGTAGATCCAGGAGCCCGCGGTCATCTGGCCGAACATCATCAGGCCCTGGCGGTCGAGCTCGTTGAAGTGCTCCCAGCTGGCCCAGCGCGGCACCAGGTTCGAGTTGGCGAGCAGCACCCGCGGCGCATCCTCATGGGTCTCGAAGATGCCCACGGGCTTGCCGGACTGGATGAGCAGCGTCTCCTGCGGGCCGAGGCGCTTGAGGGCGGCGACGATGGCATCGAAGCATTCCCAGTTGCGCGCCGCCTTGCCGATGCCGCCGTAGACCACGAGATCCTCCGGCCGCTCGGCCACCTCGGGATCGAGGTTGTTCATGAGCATGCGCAGCGGCGCCTCGGTCAGCCAGGATCTGGCGGTGAGGCTGGAGCCGCGCGGCGCGCGGATCGGCCCGCGGGCGGAAGGAGAAGGCTCTGTCATGGTAAAATCCCCCTTATGAAACCGCACGCCCGGCATGTGGTCCTCGCGATCATCATCGCTATCATTCTGCTGGCGGTGGCCACCGTGGTGGCGCGCTCGACCTGGTAGGCATCAGGCCCCGTGCGCCGCTGCTCAGCCCGCGAGCCGCACCAGCCGCGCGACGGCTTCTCGCTCGACGGCGTTGCGCTCGCGGGCGAGATCATACGCGGCCGCAATCAGAGCCGAGCGCTTGCCGGGAGAAAGCTCGAGGCTCGAGGCGCGCAATTGCTCGTCGGCCGCGATCATCACGGCCTCGAGCAGCCGCAGATCGAGCGATCCCTGCGAGGCGTGCCGGTAGGGCGGGGGACCCTCTGAAAGCTCCAGTTCCGGGTCAGGCTCCGGCTGCATCTGCCGCGGGCCCTCCCCGGTGACCAGCCACTCGATGCGGGTTTGCGTCACCTGACTGAGGGTGCGCAGGTCGGTGACGTTCGGCTCCGACTCGCCCCGCAGCCATTTACGCACCGCGCCCTCGGACCGTGCGATCCTCTTCGCGAGGCCGCTTGCGCTGCCGTGCATCTTGAGTACTTGCCGCAGGCGTGCGGCGAAGCCCCCAGTCTCCTGTCTTTCGCGCCGTCCGGTGTTCACGTCCGCTGAGTCATGCAGGGTGAGAGGTTGCAGCACAAATGTAGTCCAAACTGGGCGCTCCCGCCAAGCTTTGCTGCACAAAAATGCAGCAGCCGGCCATTAAAGTGAGGCATGCGTCTGGAACGGTTCGGGGCCGGCACAAGCGCCGATCCCGCTATAATGATCGATCTATTGCCGCTACCCCGCGAAAGTGGCGGAACTGGTAGACGCGCTGGACTTAGAATCCAGTGGGGAAACCCGTGAGGGTTCGAGTCCCTCCTTTCGCATACCCGCATTGATTTCCGAGGATATTCGTTGATGCAAGTTTCAGTGTCTGCCACCTCCGGCCTCGAGCGCCGCATGGAGGTGGCCGTGCCGGCCGACTCAGTGTCCACGGCCATCGAGCAGCGCCTGAAGGAGATCTGCCGCACCGCGAGGCTGAAGGGCTTCCGGCCCGGCAAGGCCCCGTTGCCCGTCGTGCGCAAGCAGTTTGGGGAGCAGGTGCGCGCCGAGGTCGTGAGCGATCTCATGCGCAGCTCGCTTGCCGAGGCGCTCAGCCGCGAGAAGCTGACGCCGGCGGCTGGCCCCCGGATCGAGCCGCTCGCGATGGCGCCGGGCTCGGACCTCAAGTTCGCGGCCACTTTCGAGGTGATGCCGGAGGTCCACATCCAATCGCCCGCCACCATCGCGGTGGAGCGCCCGAGCGCGACGGTGGGGGAGAGCGACATCGATGCGATGCTCGAGAGCATGCGCCGCCAGCGGCCCGTGTTCACCGCGGTCGAGCGCCCGGCGCGCGAGACCGACAGAGTCACCATCGATTACACCGGCACCATCGGCGGTCAGCCCTTCGAGGGCGGCGAGGGCAAGGATGTCGCGATCCTCATCGGCTCGCGCCAGTCGCGGCCGGAGCTCGAGGAGGGCCTCAAGGGCGCGGTGACGGGCGAGAGCCGTACCGTGGCCGTCACGTTCCCGGCCGAGCTGACCAACAAAACACTCGCGGGCCACACCGCCGAGCTCGCGCTCACCGTGAAGAAGGTCGAGGAGCAGGCGCTTCCGGCCGTCGATGAGGAATTCGGCCGCGCCTTCGGTGTCGAAGAGGGTGGAGTCGAAGCGCTGCGGGCGGAGGTTCGAAAAAGCATGGAGCGGGAACTCGCGGATGTGATCCGCAACAGAGTTCGGACACAGGTTCTCGATGCACTCTACGCCGAGAACCCCATCGACATCCCGCGAGCGCTGATTGAAGAGCAGGTCCAACAGTTGCAGATCGATGCGGCGCGACGCATGGGCGTGCGTGAGGCGTCCCAGCTGCCGCCGCGGGAGCCCTTCGAAGCCCCGGCCCGCAAGCGCGTCGCTCTCGGGCTGCTCCTGGGCCAGATCGTCCAGGCGCAGAGCATCGCGGCCGATCGCGAGCGCGTCCAAGCGCGCCTCGAGGAACTGGCGGCGGGCTATCCGAATCCCGACGAGGCGCGCCGCGCGTATCAGCACAACCCGCAGGCCCTGCGGCAGATCGAGTCCGTGGTGCTCGAGGACCAGGTGATCGACTGGGTCCTGGAGCGCGCCAAGGTGACCGACCTGCCCATGAGCTTCCAGGACATCACCGGGTTCGGCAAGACCGCCGAGCCGCAACAATCAGGCGAGACCTCATCATGAACGAGCGTGCATTGAACCTGGTCCCCATGGTCGTCGAGCAGACCGCTCGCGGCGAGCGGGCCTATGACATTTACTCGCGCCTCCTCAAGGAGCGCCTGATCTTCATCGTCGGCCCCATCGATGACTACATGGCCAACATCGTCGTGGCGCAGATGCTCTTCCTGGAGTCGGAGAACCCGGAGAAGGACATCGCCCTCTACATCAATTCCCCGGGCGGAGTCGTGAGCGCGGGCCTGGCGATATACGACACCATGCAGTTCGTAAAGCCCGATGTCAGCACCATCTGCATCGGCCAGGCGGCCAGCATGGGCGCGGTGCTGCTGGCGGCCGGGGCCGCCGGCAAGCGTTTCTGCCTGCCGCACGCCCGGGTGATGATCCATCAGCCCCTCGGGGGCTTTCAGGGACAGGCGGCGGACATGGAGATCCACGCCAAGGAGATGCTGGAGACCCGCGACCGGTTGAACAAAATACTGGCCAAGCACACCGGCCAGAGCGTCGACCGGATCAAGCAGGACACCGACCGTGACCGGTTCATGTCCTGGGAGGAGGCCGTGCGCTACGGGCTCATCGACCGGGTACTGGAGAAACGCGGTGAGATGCCGGTGGATATCGGCGCATCCCGAGGCGGCGACAAGGGTGGAAAACCGGCCTGATCGCCCTTATTTTAGGCGCTGGATCCGGGCATCCTGCCCGGCCCAGCGCGCCTCGGTCAAAAAGCGTGGTTTTTGCCCGAGGCTCCGCCACCTGCGGCGGCACATCCGTGCGCCTGCCGCGGGAGGGTGCGGAGCCACAGAAGTGAGACCTGTCATACAAGTCCCATCGGTACAACGACTTAGCTGCGGCGGGGTGCTTTGCCTAGCGGGCGCGCCCCGTGCTATACATGGCTTGCGAGGCTGCATGGCCTCACGTGAGGGTAATTGATGAGCAGCGACGATTCCCGCGGCCGCCACGACGACGGCAAGCTTCTTTACTGCTCCTTCTGCGGGAAGAGCCAGCATGAGGTCCGCAAGCTCATCGCCGGCCCCTCCGTATTCGTCTGTGACGAGTGTGTCGAGCTCTGCAACGACATCATTCGCGAGGAGCTCGAGGATCGCGCCGAGCGCGCCCGCGACAAGCTTCCCAAGCCCCACGAGATCAAGAAGGTTCTCGATGAGTACGTGATCGGCCAGGAGCGCGCCAAGAAGGTGCTCTCGGTCGCGGTCTACAACCATTACAAGCGGCTGCAGACCCGCACCGGCAGCGCTCGCGCCAAGGATGAAGTCGAGATCGCCAAGAGCAACATCCTGCTGATCGGCCCCACCGGCTGCGGCAAGACGCTGCTCGCGGAGACGCTCGCCCGCCTGCTCAACGTGCCGTTCACGATCGCCGATGCGACGACGCTGACCGAAGCAGGCTACGTCGGCGAGGATGTCGAGAACATCATCCAGAAGCTGCTGCAGAAGTGCGACTACGACGTCGAGAAGGCGCAGACCGGCATCGTCTACATCGACGAGATCGACAAGATCTCGCGCAAGTCCGATAACCCTTCGATCACCCGCGACGTGTCGGGCGAGGGCGTGCAGCAGGCGTTGTTGAAGCTCATCGAGGGCACCATTGCCTCGGTGCCGCCGCAGGGCGGCCGCAAGCATCCCCAGCAGGAGTTCCTGCAGGTCGATACCGGCAACATTCTCTTCATCTGCGGCGGCGCCTTCGCGGGGCTCGAGAAGATCATCCTCAATCGCACGCAGAAGAGCGGCATCGGTTTCACCTCCGACGTGCGCGCGGCCGACATGCGTCCGCACGGCAGCGATCTGTTCCATGACGTGGAGCCGGAGGACCTCATCAAGTACGGCCTCATCCCGGAGTTCGTCGGCAGGCTTCCCGTGGTGGCCACGCTCGATGAGCTCGATGAGGGTGCGCTCGTGTCCATCCTGACGGACCCGAAGAACGCGCTCACGAAGCAGTACCGGCGCCTCTTCGAGATGGAAGGCGCGGAGCTCGAGTTCCGGGACGATGCGCTGAAGGCGGTCGCGCACCGGGCGATGCAGCGCAAGACCGGCGCCCGCGGCCTGCGCACGATCTTGGAGACCGTCCTCCTCGACACCATGTACGAGCTGCCCTCGATGCGCAACGTCGCCAAGGTGGTCGTCGATGAGAGCGTGATCGAGGGGGCCAGCGAGCCCTACGTGGTCTATCGCTCCGAAGACGGCCGTCTCGCCGCAGTCTCGAAGTAAAGGGCTGATCGCGGCGCCGCGCCCCATCGCCGACCTCCCTCCGTCCGTCGGCCCGCCGTTGAAACCGACTGGCGGTGCCCGCATTTGCCGTAGAATGTTTTCAAACCAGGCGACGGCCGCCGCGCGCACCAGAGTCGCCGCCGCCCTCTTCGCACCGAGGACTTGAGCGTGTCTGAACCTACTGCTCCCTCTCCCCCGACCAGCGGCAGCCCTCAGGGGGTCCCCGTGCTGCCGCTGCGGGACGTCGTCGTCTATCCACACATGGTGATTCCGCTGTTCGTCGGGCGGGAGAAATCCATCCAGGCCCTCGACGTGGCCATGCGCGGCGACAAGCGCATCATGCTGGTCGCCCAGAAGCAGGCCGACGTCGATGATCCCAACGGGGACGACCTTTATCGGATCGGCACCGTCGCCACGATCCTGCAGCTGCTGAAGCTGCCCGATGGGACCGTCAAGGTCCTGGTCGAGGGCGTGGACCGTGCCCGTATCGACAAGCTGACGGCGGGCGATTATTACGCGGCCGAGCTGGCGCTGCTGCCGGACGTCGAAGCCTATGAAGAGCGCGAGATGGACGTTCTCTCCCGCTCGGTCATCTCGCAGTTCGAGCAGTACGTGAAGCTCAACAAGAAGGTTCCGCCGGAGGTGCTGACCGCCCTCGCCGGAATCGAGCATGCGGGACGCCTCGCCGACACCGTGGCGGCGCACATGTCGCTGAAGCTCGGCGAGAAGCAGAAGGTCCTGGAGATCCTCGACATCAGGAAGCGCCTCGAGCACATCCTGGTCGCCATCGAGGGCGAGATGGACGTGCTGCAGATCGAGAAGCGCATCCGCGGCCGCGTCAAGGCGCAGATGGAGAAGAGCCAGCGCGAGTACTACCTGAATGAGCAGATGAAGGCCATTCAGAAAGAGCTCGGCGAGATGGACGAGGGCGGCAACGAGGTCACCGAGCTCGAGCAGAAGATCGCGCGCGCCGGCATGCCGAAGGAGGCGCGGGAGAAGGCGACCAGCGAGCTCAACAAGCTGAAGATGATGTCGCCCATGTCGGCGGAAGCCACCGTGGTGCGCAACTACATCGACTGGCTGGTCAAGGTGCCGTGGAAGAAGCGCACCAAGGTGTTGAAGGACATCACCCGCGCCGAGCAGGTGCTCGACGAGGACCACTACGGGCTCGAGAAGGTGAAGGAGCGCATCGTGGAGTATCTCGCCGTGCAGCAGCGCGTCGAGAAGTTGAAGGGCCCGATCCTCTGCCTCGTGGGGCCGCCGGGCGTCGGCAAGACCTCGCTCGGCCAGAGCATCGCGCGGGCCACCAACCGCAAGTTCGTGCGCATGTCCTTGGGCGGTGTGCGTGACGAGGCCGAGATCCGCGGCCACCGCCGCACCTACATCGGCTCGCTCCCCGGCAAGCTCGTGCAGAACATGGCGAAGGCGGGCGTGCACAATCCGCTCTTCCTGCTGGATGAAGTCGACAAGATGTCGATGGACTTCCGCGGCGATCCGTCCTCGGCGCTGCTCGAGGTCCTCGATCCCGAGCAGAACACGACCTTCAACGACCACTACCTCGAGGTCGACCTCGACCTCTCGGAAGTCATGTTCGTCTGCACGGCGAACAGCATGAACATCCCGGCTCCGCTCCTCGACTGCATGGAGGTGATCCGCCTCCCCGGCTACACCGAGGACGAGAAGATGAACATCGGCCGGCGCTACCTCGTGCCGAAGCAGATGAAGAACAACGGGCTTAAGGACAGTGAGCTGAAGATCTCGGATGCGGCGCTGCTCGACATCGTGCGCTACTACACGCGCGAGGCCGGCGTGCGCAACCTCGAGCGCGAGATCGCGAAGATCTGCCGCAAGGCCGTGAAGCAGATGCTGCTGCACAAGAAAGACGAGACCTCCGTCTCCGTCACCCCGAAGAACCTCGACAAGTTCCTGGGCGTGCGCCGTTTCCGCTACGGCAAGGCGGAGGACATGAACCGCGTCGGCCAGGTGACGGGGCTCGCCTGGACGGAGGTCGGCGGGGAGCTGCTGACCATCGAGGCGGCCGTGGTGCCCGGCAAGGGCAAGCTCCAGCACACCGGCCAGCTGGGCGAGGTGATGCAGGAGTCGATCCAGGCGGCCATGACCGTGGTGCGCAGCCGCGCCCAGGTGCTCGGGCTCGACAGCGAGTTCTACCAGAAGCACGACGTCCATCTGCACATCCCGGAGGGCGCGACGCCGAAGGACGGACCGAGCGCGGGTATCGGCATGTGCACGGCGCTGGTCTCGGCGCTCACCAAGATCCCGGTGCGCTCCGACGTCGCCATGACGGGCGAGATCACGCTGCGCGGGGAGGTGCTGCCCATAGGCGGCCTGAAGGAGAAGCTCCTCGCGGCCCACCGCGGCGGCATCAAGACGGTCCTGATCCCGGACGAGAACGAGAAGGACCTGGTCGAGATTCCCGACAACATCAAGGGCAATCTCGAGATCAAGCCCGTCAAGTGGATCGACGAGGTGCTGGCCCTTGCCCTGACGCAGCAGCCGGCGCCGGCGGCGCAGGCCGACGCTCCGTCAGGCCCTCCTGCCGAGGAGGAGAAGCGCGGACGCCGCAATGGCCGGCGCCTGAAGCAAGTGGTCCCGGCGCATTGATGAAGCGCTGGATCCGGGCTCCTGCCCGGCCCAATGATATTGAGGGTGCTTAGCTCAGCTGGTAGAGCGTCGCCTTTACACGGCGAATGTCGGCGGTTCGATCCCGTCAGCACCCACCAACGTCATTTTCCCGCTGTTGGATTCGTTCCGTGCGCCGGTCTCTGTTGGAAGATATCGAGCAGGCGGTCGATCAATACCACGAGCTGGCGGATCTGGCGCTCCATCATGGGCGGGACGGTATCGAGGAGCTGCGGCTGCTCGCGCACTTTGCGCAACAGCTCGATGCCGGTGCGCAGCGGCGCGAGAGGATTGCGCAGCTCGTGGGCCAGGGTGGAGATGAGCCGCTGGCGCTGATCCTCCATGGCCTGCAGCTCTTTCTGGCGCAGGCGCCGGTCGGTCACGTCCCGCACGACGGAGACAGAGCCGATGATCTTCCCTTCGGTATCGCGAACCGGGGCCGAGCTGACCTGACGAAAGCGCAGCTCCCCGGTGCGCGGGATCCGGACGATCTGCTCCTCGTCGCGCACGATCTCGCCGGCGAGCGCCCGCACGGGCGGCGCTTGGGAAATGGGCCGCGGCGTGCCGTCGGGCCGCAGGACCTCGAGCTGCGCGACGATCCTTTCGATATCGACGCCCTCGATGTCACTATGGCCGAACTCGCGCATCGCAGCCGGGTTGGCGTAGGTGTAGCGGCGCTGCGGATCCGCGAAATAGACCTCCTCCGTCATGGAGTTCAGGACGGCCGACAGCCACTCTCGCTCGGCCCGATTGGCGGCCAGTAGCCGCCTGACCTCGGCCTCCACGCGGATGCGCGCGGTGATGTCGACGGCGGAGCTGACGACCGAGTCGCCAGCGATCGGAAACAGGCTGACGAGCAGATCCGTCTCGCCGCTGCGCTCCTCGTACTGCGCCGGCCGGCTCTGCATGAGCACGCGCGTATAGAGGGGAATGAGCTCGCCCGCGCGCGCCGGCGCGATTTCACCGACGGTCCCGCCCAGGAGCTCATCGCGGGTCCGGCCCTGCGCCCTGACCCAGTTGGCATTGGCATCGGTGTAGCGCCAGTCCACGATCGCCCCCTCGGGGCCGCGAACCGCCTCCAGTACGGCGATGAGATCGAACGGATTCTCGAAGATCGCGCGGTATCGGCGCTCGCTTTCAGTGTCTCTCGGGGTCATTCCGTCATGGCTTCCAGCTCCATCCAGTATAGGACTGGGCTGGCCCTGGAGCGTTGCGCAATCGCACACCACGCGATGGACGGGGCCCCGGCCGTCCGAGTCTCAGCTGCCTAGCAGAGCCTCGAGGTCGCATTCCCTCTCGATCGTGTCCGCCAGCCTATCCAGAGCCTGCTCCCGGCGAGCGGCATGATCGACCTGCACCGGCGCTGAAAGCCCGGCCCACCGCAGTAGCGCCGTGCAGGCCGCCGTTTCCTCGAAGAGCCCGTGCAGGTACGTGGCCATGATGTGGCCGTCCGCGGAGATCGCCCCGTCGGGGGTGCCGTCATCGAGCAGTGCGGCGGGGCGCGCGAGGCCGGGGCCGTGCGTGCGGCCGGCATGGATCTCGTAGCCGCGGACGCGGGCCCCTCCCAGCTGCAGATGGCCCGTGACGTTGCGCAGCTGCTTGCCTGGCTGGAGAACCGTCGTGAGGTCGAGCCAGCCGAGGCCCGGGCTCTCGCCCGGCGCGCCCTCGATCCCTTCCGGATCGGCGATCGCCCTGCCCAACATCTGCAGGCCGCCGCAGATGCCGAGGACCCTGCCCCCGTAGCGCAGGTGCTTCTCGAGGTACTCGGGCCAGCCGCGTGCCCGCAGCCAGGCGAGATCGGCCCGGACGGACTTCGATCCGGGCAGGATGACGAGGTCGGCCGGCGGCGGCGGCGTCGCGGCGTCGATGTAGCGCAACTCGACCTCAGGGTGGGCCGCCAGCGGCTCGAAGTCGGTATGGTTGCTGATCCGGGGTACGACCGGGACCACGATCCGCAGCCTGTCGGCGCCTGAGTGCGGGGCGGCGCAGCTCTCGCGGCTGATCGCGTCCTCGGCATCCAGATGAAGCCCGTGCAGATAGGGGAGAACCCCCAGCACGGGCTTGCCGGTGTGTTGCTCGAGCCAATCCAGCCCGGGCTGAAGCAGGGACAGGTCGCCCCGGAAGCGATTGATGATGAAGCCGCGGACACGGTTGCGCTCGCTCTCACTCAGCAGGGCGAGGGTGCCCACGATGTGCGCGAACACACCGCCGCGGTCGATGTCGGCGATGAGCACGACCTGACAATCGACGGCCTCCGCGAATCCCATGTTGGCGATGTCGCCCTGGCGCAGGTTGATCTCCGCGGGCGAGCCGGCGCCTTCGACGACGATGACCTCGTACGACTCGCGCAGCCGCCGGTAGGAAGTCAGCACGGCTTCGAGCGCCACGCGCTTGAATTCGTGGTAACGCCACGCGCCCATCTCCCCGACCGCCCGGCCGTGGATGATGACCTGGCAGCGCTCATCCGTGGCCGGCTTGAGCAGCACCGGGTTGAGATCCGTGGTGGCGGGGATGCCCGCCGCCTGGGCCTGCAGCGCCTGGGCGCGGCCGAGCTCGCCGCCATCGGTCCCGACCGCGCTGTTCAGGGCCATGTTCTGCGGCTTGAACGGCGCCACGCGAACGCCCCGGCGCCGCAACACACGACAGAGTCCGGCGACGAGCGTGCTCTTGCCGGCATCGGACGTGGTGCCTTGCACCATCAGGGTCTGGACACTCACGAGGTTGCGCCGCTTCAGCCGCTCTTCGGGATCTCGAGGCCCCTCACGACCGCCGGCCGCGCGAGGAAGCTGTCCAGCGCGCGCAGCACGTTGGGAAAATCCGCGATGCCGACGAGATCGCCCGCCTCGTAATAGCCGATGAGGTTCCTCACCCACGGGAAGGTGGCGATGTCCGCGATTCCGTACTCCTCGCCCGCGATCCAGGCGTGCGCCTCGAGCTGGCGCTCGAGCACTCCCAGGAGCCGCTTCGCCTCCGCCCCATAATGGTCCCGCGGGCGCTTGTCCTCGTAGTCCTTGCCGGCGAACCTGTTGAAGAACCCGACCTGGCCGAACATCGGTCCGACACCGCCCGTCTGGAACATGAGCCACTGGATCGCCCGATACCGGGCCGCCGGCTCGCGCGGCAGGAAGCGCCCGGTCTTCTGCGCGAGATAGATGAGGATCGCTCCGGACTCGAACAGCGGCAGCGGCTCGCCGCCGGGGCCGTCGGGATCGAGGATCGCGGGGATCTTGTTGTTGGGATTGAGCGAGAGGAACTCGGGCGAGAGCTGATCGCGGGCATCGAAGCTCACGCGATGCGCCTCGTACGGGAGCCCCGTTTCCTCCAGCATGATGGAGGCCTTGACGCCGTTGGGCGTCGGCAGGGAGTAGAGCTGCAGGCGCTCGGGAAAGCGCGGCGGCCACTTGCGCGTGATGGGGAACGCTGACAGATCGGCCATGGGCGGTGAGATCTCATCGTGCCGAAAGAATGCGCCGGATTTTGGCACAGGGGCGCGCCGCCCGGCCGCCGTCAGCCCGGCGGGCGCGTAGCGCCGCCCACAGGCGCGCCGCCGGAGGGGTGCGAGCGCCGCGGCTGCGCGGCTGGCCGCGGTCCATCCGCGACCGTCATGGCGTCGAAATCGACCCGGCGCAGCCGCTCACGATCCGAGGCGCTCGGGCCGCCCCCGCCTCGTTCCGCGCCGCATCGGGACGCGCAGTCGGGGAGGCGCTGCGGTCCCCGCGGCCCGGGCCAGAGCGCCGTCCGCCGCGGGCTTGGCCGTTGGTCGCCCGGGGGGGCGGTGCCTGCCCGAATCCGGTATGGTTGCGCACTTTATTTGCCGGGGGTCTTCAATGACCGCAACCGATCGCCGACCGCAGGCGCCGCGGAGCGCGCGCCTTTGCTTGCTTGCTCTCGCCTGGGGATTCCCGGGAGCCCTGCTCCTGAGCGCCGCGCCCGCGGCGCATGCCCAGGCTGCCGCCCAAGCGGCGCAGGTGCCGTTCCCGCAGGGCGGCGCCCCGCAGGCGGGGCCGGTGCCGCCCTCGGCCTATGCGCAGCTCAGATGGCGTCTGGTGGGGCCCTTTCGCGGCGGCTGGGCCACCATGGCGGCGGGCGTGCCGGGCAGTCCCGACACGTTCTACTTCTCCGGGGCGGGCAGCGGCGTCTGGAAGACGACGGATGCCGGCAGGACCTGGCGGCCGATAGGCAACCACCTGCCGCCGGCCATCGGGGCCATCGCCGTCGCGCCCTCGGCTCCGGGCACGATCTACGTGGGCACGGGCCAGGTCGCTCCCCGCTACGACGTTGGCTCGGGCCGCGGCGTCTTCAAGTCCACCGATGGGGGCAAGACCTGGCACCCGCTCGGCCTCGCCGCCACCGGCAACATCGGGCGGATCTGGGTCGATCCGCGCAATCCCGATATCGTCGTGGTGGCGGCGCTCGGGCATCTGTTCGGTCCCAACCGCCAGCGCGGCATCTATCGCTCCACCGACGGCGGCAAGACGTGGGTGCACGTCCTCAAGATCAACGACGACACCGGCGTGGTCGATCTCGCCGCCGATCCGACCAACCCGAAGCTGCTCTATGCAGCCGCCTGGCAGACGCGCGATTACCCCTGGCTCGATTACTTCGAGCCGTTCAGCGGACCCGGAAGCGGCATCTATCGCTCCACCGATGGCGGCGCGACGTGGACTCGCCTGCAGGGCCACGGCTGGCCGACAGGCTCCCTCGGGCGCATCGGGCTCGCGGTCACGCACACGCCGCAGGGCACGCGCATTTATGCGACCGTCGCCTCGGATACCGAGGGCGGCGTGTGGCGCTCGGATGACGGCGGCACTCACTGGCGCCGGGTGAACGACGATCAGTCGACCTTCGGCAACTGGTACTTCTCGCGTCTCACGGTCGACCCCCGCAACGCGGACGTCGTTTATTCTGCGGGGCAGTCGATCCGCCGCTCCAGCGATGGCGGCAAGACCTGGAGCATCATCAAGGGCGCCCCGGGCGGCGATGACTATCACTTCCTCTGGATCAACCCGGATCATCCGGATCATTGGATCACCGCCTCGGATCAGGGGGCGGTGGTCACGGTCGATAACGGCAAGACCTGGAGCAGCTGGTACAACCAGCCCACGGGCCAGTTCTATCACGTGGCGGCCGACAACCGCTTCCCGTACTGGATCTACAGCGGCCAGCAGGACAGCGGCACGATTGGCGCGGCGAGCCGCAGCGACTACGGCGCGCTCACGTTCCGCGACTGGCATCCGGTGGGCGGCGATGAGCGCGATTACATGCTGCCCGACCCGGACGATCCCAACCTGGTGTTCGGCAGCGGCATGGGCGGCAGAGTGTCGCGTTTCGATGCGACCACCGGGCAGGTGGCGAACGTCTCGCCGTGGCCGATCACGAGCTACGCCGGCCGTCCGACGTCGGTGAAATACCGCTTTGGCTGGGTGACGCCGATCGCCTTCACCGCGACCAAGCCGCACGCGCTCCTCTACGGCGCGCAGGTGCTCTTCCAATCGACGGACCTGGGCGATCACTGGCAGGTGATCTCGCCCGACCTCACCGGCAAGGTGCCGGGTACCTCGGGCTGCGACCGAGACGTGGTCGGGGAGCACGCCAGGGCCTGCGGCTACGGCGTCATCAGCACCATCGCGCCATCGCCCAAGGCGGCCGGTCTCATCTGGGTCGGCAGCGACAGCGGCCTCATTCAGCTCACGCGCGATGACGGCCAGCACTGGAAGAACGTCACGCCGCCGGCGCTGCGGCCCTGGGAGAAAATCAGCGCGATCGATGCCTCGCCGCTCGATCCCGCGACCGCGTATGCCGCGGTGGACGATCACCGCCAGGACGACTTCCATCCGCATGTCTTGCGCACTCACGATTACGG
>JABBNZ010000082.1:0-1930 GCA_019352035.1 Pseudomonadota bacterium
CTCCCTCGAGATTGATGAAGCCCGAGCGCGCCGGCAGATCGGGGATGATGAAGGAATTGGACTGCAGACCGACCATGAAGTAGAGGCTCGGCTGCGAGGCGAGCCGGGGCGGCACCGAAAGCCTGAACCAGGGTCCATCGGTCCAGGGGAGGCGTGCGCGGTAATCGGCTCCCGCATGGGCCGCGAAACACTGCATGCCGAGGACCACAATCAGCAGGTAATTTCGGGCCTTCGGTGTGCCGGCAAAGAGTCGGAAGATGAGGGCCACGCCGAGCACGGCCGCGACGCAGGCCATGGGGATGAAGTAGCGGCTGTTGCCCGATGCCGTCAGCCACAGCGTCCAGTCCAACAGGAACCCGCAACCCAGGGCCGCGAGCAGCCTCGTCTCCAACGCATGCCCGGGTGATGCGGCGCCAGGCCGGTGTTTCCGTAGTCTCCACCACATCTCACGGGCGAGCAGCAGCAGCGCCAGCGATAAAAGGAGGGCATAGCGCAGATCCGGCGCGGGCAGCTCGAAATGCACCATGGGAGCCGACGTCATCATTGCAAACGGACGCAGCAGCGCGGCACCGAGAGATGCCGGAATGAACCGATGGTCCAGGAGCCGGGCGGTCGTGAACTCCGGGGAGCGGAAGATGCCATTCAGCAGCGGGAACAGCGGATTGCCGAAGTGCTGCTCGAGACGCAGCGACCAGGGAGCCGCGATGACCATAAAGCCCGAGGCGACACCCATGGCATAGAGCACGCCGTGGCGAAGCTTGCTCCGCCACCCTCCGGGAATGAAGAGCAGCAGCGCTGCCGCCGACACGGCATGCACGGAATTCGTCAGCTTCAACGCGCTCGCGCCGCCCAGGAGCAATGCAGCGCAACCGACCCGCACCGCGCTCGGACAGCGGACGGCGCTCAACAGCAACAGCCATCCGGCCAGCGCGACTTCAGCCGTGGTGATGTCGGCGTAGCTGGAGCCGAGCTCGTTGATCAGCACCGGGTTCGCGAAGGCGAATAACACCGTCAGTACCCCAGCGGCGAGGCCAACCTTCGGCTGGTCGCGGGGAGCGACCAGGAGCGCCAGCTCGAAGGTCAGCCACAGAATTCCGCTGTGCAGCGCCGCGAGAATCGAGGCATCTTCGAGCGGCGTCAGTGCCGACCGCAGCAGCAGATAGAACGGGACGTACGGATAGGGATTGAAATAGCCCTGCGGCCCCGCGGCGAAATAGTCGCGGTCAAAGCGATCGTGCAACGCACTGAAGCCGGCGTAGACATGGTAGTCCATCGTGTCCCACAGCATCTCCTTGCCGAGATGCCAGCTCGTCAGGACAGCAAGGACCGTACACGAGAGATAGACACAGAATCGCGGTGAGCTCACCACGCGATTCAGCGCCGCGAGAAAGGGCAAGCGCGCCGGCGCGATCCGCTCCGAGCCCCGCACCCATGGAAAATCAGGCATGCGGGCATTATGTCGTCCTGGGCAAAGCCATCGGCGTGATTGGCTCGTCACAATCCTCCGGCGTGGGGTGATTCTCCACCACCGCGCCCGGCGTCCGATCCTGAGTCCCGTGAATCGCTGACGTTCCGTGTCACTTTGTGACGAAGCGACCGGCGCCCGTCGTCAGCGGGCGTCGGAACTAAGTTAATTCGGTACCGCGGGCGCCCGCTAATAATCTATGTTATTTCAATAACTTATATTCTGATTCGCGGCTTGGCACGTGCCGTGCATCCACTGTCGCAGCGGGCGGCCCTTTGCGCCCCTGAACGAATCCTCAATCACTCCTCAAGGAGTCTTTCTCATGAAATCGGTGCAAAAGGGTTTCACCCTGATCGAGCTGATGATCGTCATCGCGATCATTGGCATTCTGGCGGCCATCGCCATTCCGGCGTATCAGAACTACGTCATCCGAGCGCAGATCAGCGAGGGCCCGAGCCTCATCGG
>JABBNZ010000082.1:2825-15422 GCA_019352035.1 Pseudomonadota bacterium
TCAAGTTCCAGACCAGCCTCGGCATCGAGGCGATCGTCGTCGAGGAGGACAAGCTCCAGAAGGCCATCGACAAGGCCATCGAGCAGTCCGAGTCCCAGATCACCCCGCTCGCCGGCGATGACGATGTCGATCTCGATGCGCTCGAGGTTACGGGCGGCGATGACGAAGTCGATGAAAAGATCAGCCGTGACGATGTCGAAGACGCTCCGATCGTTCGCTTCGTCAACAAGGTGATGCTCGATGCCATCCGGCGTGGGGCATCCGACATCCATTTCGAGCCGTACGAGAAGACTTACCGCGTCCGGTACCGCATGGACGGCGTGCTGAAGGAGATCGCACAGCCTCCGGTGGCGCTCGCGCAGAAGCTTGCGGCACGGCTGAAGGTGATGTCGCGCCTCGACATCGCGGAGCGCCGCGTCCCGCAGGACGGGCGCATCAAGATGAAGCTGTCGAAGAATCGCGCCATCGACTTCCGCGTGAGCACCTGCCCGACGCTCTTCGGCGAGAAGATCGTCATGCGTATTCTCGATCCCTCGCAGGCCATGCTGGGGATCGAATCATTGGGCTACGAGCCCTTCCAGAAGGCGCTCTACGAGACCTTCCTCGCCAAGCCGCAGGGCATGATCCTGGTGACGGGCCCCACGGGCAGCGGCAAGACCGTCTCGCTCTACACCGGGCTCAACATCCTCAATCGGGAAGACACCAACATCTCCACGGCCGAGGATCCGGCTGAAATCAACCTCCCTGGCGTCAACCAGGTGAACGTGAACCCGAAGGTCGGGCTCACCTTCGCGGCGGCGATGCGCGCTTTTTTGCGCCAGGACCCCGACGTCATCATGGTCGGTGAGATTCGTGATCTCGAGACCGCGGAAATCGCCATCAAGGCGGCGCAGACGGGCCACCTCGTGCTCTCTACACTGCATACCAACGACGCCCAACAGACCTTGACGCGGCTTGTCGATATGGGCGTCAAGCCCTACGCCATTGCGACCTCCGTCAGCCTCATCATCGCGCAGCGGCTGGCTCGGCGTCTTTGCTCACAGTGCAAGCAGCCGGTCGACGTGCCCGAGGAGGCTCTTCTCAAGGAAGGCTTCTCTCACGAGGATGTGAAGGGCGGACTGCGGATCTTCGCACCCAAGGGCTGCTCGAGCTGTACCGATGGCTACAAGGGGCGCACCGGCATTTATCAGGTGCTGCCCATCACGGACGCCATCGCCCGGATCATTCTCGCTGGCGGTAGCGCCCCCGAGATCGGCGATCAGGCCGCCAAGGAGGGCGTGTGGGATTTGCGTCGCTCGGGCCTGGAGAAGGTCAAATCCGGCCTCACCAGTCTCGAGGAAATCAACAGCGTCACCATTGATTGACGCGAGGCGAAGCACTCATGGCCCCAGCAGCAACCGCCACCGTCAGGGGAATCAAGCGCGACATTCCGTTCACCTGGGAAGGCCGCGACAAGCGCGGCCAGCGCGTCAAGGGCAAGAGCCTGGCCCCCGATGAGTCCGCGCTCCGGCTCGAGCTACGACGCCAGGGCATTGCGCCATCGAGGATCCGCAAACAGGCCCAGAGCTTGAAGGGCGGCAGAGTCAATGCCGGCGACATCGCAATATTCAGCCGTCAGCTTGCGACCATGCTGGCCTCGGGCATCCCGATGGTCCAGGCATTCGAGATCGTCGGCGCCGGCAGCGACAAGCCTGCCCTGCAGAAGCTGATCCTCGACATCAAGTCGGATGTCGAAGGCGGAACTTCGCTGCACGAGGCGCTCAGCAAGCACCCTCTCCAATTCGACGACCTGTTCGTCAACCTGGTGGAGGCCGGAGAGCAGGCGGGCGCGCTCGAGACTCTGCTGGACAAGATCGCGACCTACAAGGAAAAAACGGAGGCCATGAAGAAGAAGGTCAAGAAGGCCCTCTTCTACCCGACCGCGGTGCTGGTCGTCGCTTTCGCCGTGACGCTCGTGCTCATGATCTTCGTGATTCCCGAATTCCAGAAGCTCTTCCAGGGCTTCGGCGCCAGCCTGCCGGCATTCACTCAGCTCGTGATCAACATTTCGACGGTCGTGCAGCACGATGGCATTTATCTGGGGATCGTTCTCGGCGCGGCCGTCTGGGTCTTCATCTATTTCAAGCAGCGCTCGCGCAAGATGCGCGAAGTGCTCGACAAGATATCCCTCAAGATCCCCATCGTCGGTCCGATTCTCAACAAGGCGGCCATTGCGCGCTATGCGCGCACGCTCTCCACGATGTTCGCCGCAGGCGTGCCGCTCGTCGAAGCACTCGAATCTGTCGCCGGCGCCTGCGGCAACATCGTCTATGAAGATGCCGTGATGAAGATGAAGGATGAGGTGGCGACCGGGCAGCGCCTGCAGCGCGCAATGGAAGCAAGGGGCATTTTCCCCAACATGGTCGTGCAGATGATCGCTGTCGGCGAGGAATCGGGATCGCTCGATTCGATGGCCGCCAAGGTCGCGACGTTCTACGAGGCCGAGGTCGACAACGCCGTCGATTCCATGTCGAGCCTGCTCGAGCCGCTGATCATGGTGATCCTCGGCGTGATCGTCGGCGGCCTGGTGATCGCGATGTACCTGCCGATCTTCCAGCTTGGCAAGGTCGTCAGCTGATATTCCGGGGGGGACTTGCTGTTCAAACGCCGCGCCCCGCGCGGCGTTTCGTTTGAGCACCTGACACGACAAATGTCCATCGCAGCACTCCTCGCCTCCTCCCCCGCGCTCTACATCGGCACCTGCCTCGTGCTCGGACTCATCGTGGGCAGCTTCCTCAATGTCGTCATCCATCGTGTGCCCATCATGATGGAGCGCCAGTGGCGCGAGGAGTGCGCGGAGCTTGCGCACCCGGACCTCGCCGCGACGATTCCGGCGAACGCGGCGGCCAAGGAGCGCTACGACCTCGTCGTCCCCCGCTCCGCCTGTCCGGCCTGCAAGACGCCGATCACCGCTCTGCAGAACGTCCCGCTCCTGAGCTACCTCTTCCTCCGCGGCCGCTGCGCCAAGTGCGGCGTCCACATCAGCATCCGCTACCCCCTCGTGGAGGCGCTCACCGGCATCCTCTCCGGGGCGGTGGCCTGGAAGCTCGGGTTCGCCTGGCCGGCGGCGGCTGGCCTGGTGCTCACCTGGTTCCTGGTGGCGCTCGCGTTCATCGACATCGACACGCAGTTTCTGCCGGACAGCCTCACGCTGCCGCTGCTCTGGCTGGGGCTTCTGCTCAGCCTCCTCGCCCCCGCTCCGGGCGGGGCCCCGGTACCGGTGGACATGCGTTCCAGCATCATCGGGGCGATTGCTGGTTACCTCAGCCTCTGGAGCGTCTATCATCTCTTCCGTCTGCTCACCGCCAAGGAAGGAATGGGGTTCGGTGATTTCAAGCTTCTGGCGGCGCTCGGCGCCTGGCTCGGCTGGCAGATGCTGCTGCCGCTCGTCCTGGTTGCCGCTGCCGTCGGGGCCGTCGTGGGCATAGCGCTGCTGTCCCTGCGGGGACAGAATCGATCGACCCCCATCGCCTTCGGGCCATTCCTCGCCGCCGCGGGGTGGCTGATGCTGATGTTTGGCCACGAGCTGGTGACAGGCTACCTGGGGCTCTTTGGGAGATGAGCATGTCGGTTCTTCCCCGCGCGTCCGCGCGCCGCTACTCGGATAGGGTTACTCGGCCCGTCCTGGGCCTCGCCCCTTCGGGGCCGTCAAGCGCTGATGCGCTTGACGTTGCAAATCGCTCCTGGCGATTTAGTCAGGCTCCGTGAACCCCGGAGAAGTCCGCGCGAAGCGCGTATTCAGGGTGGGGTTCACCGGAGGCATCGCCAGTGGCAAATCCACCGTGGCGAAATTCTTTGGCGCCCTCGGCGTGCCCATCATCGACACCGATCAGGTGGCTCGCGAGGTGGTGGAGCCAGGCCAGCCGCCGCTCGAGCGGCTGGTGGAGCGGTTCGGCCGCGGCATCCTGACCCCGGACGGACACCTCGACCGGCCGAAGCTGCGGGAGATCGTCTTCTCCGATCCCATGGCGCGCACCGACCTCGAGGCGCTGACGCATCCGGCGATCGGTTCAGCCGTGGAGGCCTGGTCAGCCGCCGCCGGCGGTCCGTATCAGGTCCTCATCGTTCCGCTGCTGGTGGAGAAGAACCTGGCCTCGCAGGTCGACCGGGTGCTGGTGGTCGACTGCGACGAGGAGCTGCAGATCCGCCGGCTGCAGGCGCGGGACGGCTCCACGGTGGAGCAGGCCCGCGCGATCCTGGCGGCTCAGACCTCGCGCGCCGCGCGCCTCAAGGTGGCCCACGATGTCATTCAGAACGAAGGCGATCTGAGCGCCGTGCGGGACCAGGTCTCGCAGCTGCATACGCGCTACCTCGAGCTCGCCGGCAAGTCGGGAGCCGGTGGCGCCGCGCTCACCGCCAAGTCCGCGAAGGCAAGACACGGCTGACAACTTCGGCGGCCCTCAGGGTCCTTCGCCCGTTTACGCGCGGCGCGGATGTCGCGCACAATAGGTCATATGACGACCGAAGCCCCCGAGGCCGCCGCGCCTGCGCAGACTCCGCCCGAAGCCGTCGAGAACGGCCGCACCCTGGTCTTCGAGCAGCCGCTCAACGAGCGGATGCGCACCTTCCTGCGGCTGGATTTCCTCTACAACCAGGCGCTGTACCACAACGAGACGGCGAGCCAGTGGGGCACCCGCTCGGCGGTGACCAGCCTGATGGACATCCTGGCCATCATCAGCCGCGGCGACGTGCGCTCGGATGCGCTGAAGGAGCTGGAGCGCCACCTCACGATGCTCGGGGAGTTCCAGTCCAAGCCCGGCGTCGACACCAATCGGCTGAAGACGCTGATCGGCAACCTGACCCGGCTACGCTCGGAGCTGCTGAACGTCGGCATCGCGGCCCTGCAGCCGCTCAAGGACTCGGATTTCCTCAATGCCGTGAAGCATCGCAGCAGCATTCCCGGGGGCACCTGCGAGTTCGACCTCCCGGATTACCTCTACTGGCTGTCGCAGCCCGATGAGGCCCGGGCCAGGGCCTTCAACCAGTGGCTGGCGATCCTGCGTCCGCTCTGCGATACCGTCTCGGAGCTCCTCTGGCTGACCCGCCAGAATGGCCGGACGCGGCAGGAGACCGCCCAGGGCGGCAGCTTCACCATTACCTTCGACCGCGAGAATCCCCTGCAGCTCCTGCGCATCTCCGTGCCCGCCTCCACGGGCCTCTACCCGGAGGTGAGCGGCAGCCACCACCGCTGCAATGTGCGGTTCCTGCTGTGGAAGGGTGTCGCGGAGCGGCCCACCCAGGCCGATTCGGACGTGAAATTTCTGCTCACCTGCTGCAGCTGATGCCCGTCGAGCGCGTCAAGTGCCCCACCTGCCAGCGTGAGATCGACTGGTCTCAGTCCCCCTTCCGGCCCTTCTGCAGCGAGCGCTGCCGGCTCATCGACCTCGGCGCCTGGCTGACGGAGAAGCACGCCATCCCCGGGGAGCCAGCCGCCGATGAGACCGTCCAGGGGAGCGAGGGGCCGCCGGACGAGCCACCCCGCAGGCCCTCGTAACTCAGCAGCACCTGCTGACTCTGCCCCTCTGGACGGAGCTGCGCTCCCGCCGAAGCTAAGGAGAGCTTCCCGGGACGCGCGCTCCGAGCCATTTCGCCGCGAACGCCAGCTCGTCCGCCGTGCGCTCCCGGGCTTCCCTGACCGGCTCTCCCGCCCCTTCATCGCTCGCGACCCGGAGCAGGATCGGATGCCCGCAGAGCTGCTGCGCCTGCAGGGCCGCGGCGAGCTCGTAGCCGCGCCAGGGCCGGAAGTCCCCATCGTGCCCGGCCGCGACGATGAGCGTGGGGGGGAAGCAGCTGCCGGAGGCGATCTGTCGATATTCCGCCCAGGTGCCCGTGGGCAGCGCGGCACCGAAGAACTCCGGCCGCTGCGTGATGGCGGCCCCCGCCATCAGCCCGCCGAAGCCGCGGCCATAGAGGCCGAGCCGCGCCCGCCGGGTGTAGTGATCATCGATCAGGGACTGCGCGGCGGAGAACAGATCGCCGAGCGCGATGGATCGGTCCGGCGCCTTGCCCGCGCCCTTCGGCGCCGCCACCTTCGCGAGCCCATTGCGCACCTCGGCGCGGGCGTAGACGCCGCCCATCTCCAGCCATACCAACACGAAGGGCTGCAGAAGCCTCGCAGCGGGCTTGCCGGTGGAGTGATAGACGCTGAGGAGTGTCGGTTGGTTGCCGTCGAGCGCCAGACCGCGCCGATGCAAAACCTCCATCGGCAGCCGCACGCCATCGGGAGTGAGATAGAGGACGTGACTCACGACGACGTCGTTGGAAGCTCCTCGAAGCCCGCCGCGCTGCAGCTGCTCGAGCCGGCGCATGATCCATGCGCGCTGCGCAATGGCATCGAGCGCCTTGCGGGTTACCCGGGACTCCACCAGAAGCCAATGGCGGGTCTTGCTCGAGCGTACGTCCTGCAGCCAGCCGTAGGGATTCTCGGCGACGGCCGCGCGCCGCGGCCGCAACTGCGCGACGAACGGATCCACCTGCGGCCCGCGCGGGTTGGGATTGGCGCCCACCGCGATCTGGGTGGCCGTCGGCTGCGGCATACCGTGGGGCCCATTGCCGGGAACCGCAGCCGGGCGACCGAACATGTAGCCCGCGCAGCCGGCGAGTCCGGCCAGAGCCGTTGCCAGAGCCGTTGCGAGAGCGGTCCGGCGCAGCCTTCTCGATCTACCCATGTCCCACTCCCGTCTTGCGTGCCCCGAATACTACAGCAAGCAGCTCCCGTGGAATCGCCCGCATCAGCGCCACGAGCGCGAGATAGAGGACACCGCCCACGGTGAGCGCCAATGGCCATGGAGTGCCGACGCCAGCCAGGTACTTCATGGCGAGCGCCGCCAGCGCCCCCGCGAGCACCGCCTTCGCGGGATTCAGCAGCGACGGGAGGCGTCGTCCGGCGCGCCGCAACGCCACGCTCATTGCCACCAGCGCGCCGGCCTCGGCGATGACGGTTCCGGCGGCGGCGCCGAGGATCGAGAACCTGGGAATGAGTGCGAAATAGGCCGCGAACGCGCAGACACACGCGACGGCGTCTCCGATCAGTACCAGGCGCGGCTTCCCGCAGGCCACCAGGGTGAAGCGCAGGACGTGCGTGAGGCCCGCCAGCGCGATGGCGAACGAGATCACGACGAGTGCCGGCGCGCCCGCCGCAAACCGCTCACCGGAGATGAGCGTCAGCAGCCGTCCGGCGAACGGCGCGAACGCAATGACGATGCCCACCCCGTAGATGGCCACCGCATCGAGTGTCCTCCCGAGCTGCCGCGAGAACTCTTCCCGATCCCTTTCCGCGCTCGCCGTGAGCGCCGGCATCATCAGCCCCGCCAGGATGTAGGGAATTGACGTCGTGATCTCGAAGAGCTTCGACGGCACGCCGTAGAGACCCACCGCGGCCGCCGGTTGCATGAGCGACAACAGCAGCGAATCGCCCCGCAGCATCGCCATGCCGAGGATCTGTGAGCCCGCGAGCGGCAGCCCCGTGATCAGGTATTGCCGCCACAGCGGAAGATCGAAGCTCACCCGGAACGTCACCAGGCGCCGCACCAGCTTGATCGAGACCGCCACCGCCACCGCGGCGCCCAACAGCGCCGCGCCGAGCATCGGCAGCGCCCCAACATGGGTGAGCGCCAATGCCGAGACCCCGGCCAGCGTGACGGCGGCTCCCGTGACCTCGGCAACGGCATTGCGCGCCTGTTTGAGGACGCTCTGGAAGGGGGCCATGAGCAGGTCGCTGGCCTGCAGACACGTGTAGATCCCCGCCCCGATCAGCGTGCCCCATTTGACGGGCGTGCTGTAGGGAGTGAGCCACGCAACGGCCGCCGCCGCGAGCAGAACGATGCCGGTGCTCAGCACCCGCAAGGGCAGCGCGTTGCCGAGCACCCGGCCCGCATCGACACCAGGCTGCGACATCGACCTCAGCGTCACCATGTAGAGCCCGGAGTCGGCGAGTACGGCTGCAAAAGCCGAGTAGGTGAGCACCGTCCGGTAATAGCCGTACTCGGTCGGTCCCAGGTGACGCGTCAGCGCCACAACCGTCAGCAGGCCCACCACGGCCGTGGCCGCCTTGCCGGTGACGACGGCGGCCATGTTCGCCGCCAGCGCGCGCAAGCGGCTCATGTTCCGGGAACGCTTATTGCGAGCTTCAGCCGAGACAGAGCATCCGCGATGCGCGAGCACCGCCGCCGCCGTCGATCCAGTAGAGCAATCGAATTCTCATTGATCACCACGGGTAGCATGGCATGAAAGTAGGCATCCTCGCAGGCGGTATGGGCTCGCGGCTGGCGGAGGAGACCGTCGTGCGGCCGAAGCCCATGGTCGAGGTGGGCGGCCGTCCGATCCTCTGGCACATCATGATGCATTACGCGACCTATGGATTTAACGAGTTCGTGGTCGCGCTCGGCTACAAGGGCGAGCACATCAAGCGCTACATGGCCGACTACTGCTCGCTCGCGCCCGACCTGCGGGTGTCGCTGAAGACCGGCAGGGTGGAGCGGCGCGGCAACGGCAACGGCGACCACGGCCCCGACGACTGGGTCGTCGACCTCATCGACACCGGGCAGAAGACCAACACCGGCGGACGCATCAAGCGGCTTGCGCCTCATCTCGGGGACGGCACCTTCATGCTGACGTGGGGGGACGGAGTCTCGAACATCAACTTGGCCGAGCTCCTGAAGTTCCATCGCAACCACGGCCGTATCGCCACCGTGAGCGCCGTGCGGCCCCCGGCGCGCTTCGGCCGCCTGGAGCTCGATGGCGAGCGCGTGGCGCGCTTCGACGAGAAGCCGCTCGCCGGCGAGGCCTGGATCAACGGCGCGTTCTTCGTGCTCGAGCCCCGTGTCTTCGACTACATCGAAGGCGATGACACCCTGTTCGAGCGCGAGCCGCTCGAGAACCTGGCGCGCGACGAGCAGCTCATGGCCTACCAGCACAACGGCTTCTGGCAATGCATGGACACCATGCGCGACAAAGTCCGCCTCGAGAGCCTTTGGGCGACCGACGATGCGCCATGGAAGATCTGGAAATGAGCGAGACGCTCCGGACCACGAGACAGCCCCATATGAAACACATGCGAGTACTCCTTACAGGTCACGACGGCTACATCGGCCACGTGCTGCTACCGATGCTGCTCGAGCACGGCCACCACGTGACCGGTCTCGACAGCTTCCTCTACGAGGACTGCGGATTCGCCGCCGAAGAGGCTTCCCCGAGCGCCGTACTGCGCAAGGACATCCGCGAGGTGCGGCTCGAGGATCTGCGCGGGCTCGATGCCGTGCTGCATCTGGCCGGCATCTCCAACGACCCGCTGGGCGATCTGCAGCCCGCCGCCACTTACGCGATCAACCACGAGGCGTCCGTGCGCCTCGCGAGACTCGCGAAGGAGGCGGGCGTGTCCCGCTACGTCTTCTCCTCCTCCTGCAGCAACTACGGCGCGGCGGGGAATGACTTCCTCAACGAGACCGCGGCGTTCAACCCGGTGACGCCCTATGCGCAGAGCAAAGTGTGGGTCGAGCGGGACGTCGCGCAGCTCGCGGACGACTCGTTCAGCCCGACCTTCCTGCGCAGCGCCACGGCTTTCGGGGTCTCCTCGCGCCTGCGGGGCGACCTGGTGGTCAACAACCTGGTGGGCTACGCCGTCACGACCGGCGATGTGCTCATCAAGAGCGACGGCATGCCCTGGCGGCCGCTCGTGCACATCGAGGACATCGCCCGGGCGTTCGTCGCGGTCCTGGAAGCGCCGCGGGAGCTCGTGCACAACGAAGCGTTCAATGTCGGACTCACCTCCGAGAACTACCGTGTCCGCGAAGTGGCCGAGATGGTTGCCCGGACGGTGCCGGGCTCCAAGGTCACTTTCGCTGGCGATGCCAGTCCCGACGCCCGCAACTATCGGGTGACCTGCGACAAGATCCGCTCGCGGCTGCCCGCCTTTCAGCCCCAATGGACCGTGCGCAAGGGCATCGAGCAGGTGTTTGAGGCGTTCCGCCATCACGGCACCAGCTCGGAGGAATTCCTGAGCTCCCAGTTCATCCGCCTGAAGCGCATCCGGGAGCTGCAGACCGCCGGCGCCCTCGATGACATGCTGCGGTGGCGAATCCCGGCCCTGCCGGCCGCCGCGCCGCAATACACCGCGGCATGACCGGCGCGGCCGGCACGACCCGCTGCCGAAGCTGCGGGGGGCAGGACCTGAAAGTCTTCCTGTCGCTGGGGGACATGCCGCTGTCGGACGGACTGCTGACACGGGAAGATCTGGCGCGGGAGGAGCCGCGCCATCCCCTGGATGTCGCCTTCTGCCCGGATTGCACGCTGGCGCAGATCCTGGAGACGGTGCCGCCGGAGCAGCTCTTCGGCGCGGACTATCCCTATTTCTCCTCGTTCACCGACGCGCTGCTCAAGCACTCCCAGGCGAACGTCGCTGCGCGCATCGAGCAGCTGCGGCTCGATGACCGCTCGCTCGTGGTGGAGCTCGCAAGCAACGACGGCTACCTCCTCCAGTACTACCGTGCGCGGGGTGTTCCGGTGCTCGGCATCGATCCCGCGCCGGGGCCGGTGGCGGCGGCGCGCGAGCGCGGCATCGAGACGCTGCAGGCGTTCTTCGGCCGCGATCTGGCGGCGAAGCTCGCCGCCGAAGGCCGCCTCGCCGATGTCATCCACGCCAACAACGTGCTGGCCCACGTCGCGGACACCAATGGGTTCGTGGCGGGGATCGGCACGCTTCTCAAAGAGGATGGGGTGGCGGTCATCGAGGTCCCCTACGTGAAGGAGCTGATCGACCGCGGCGAGTTCGACACCATCTATCACGAGCATCTCTGCTACTTCTCGGTGACGGCGCTGACGCGCCTCTTCGGGCGTCACGGCCTGTCTCTTAACCGCGTGGAGCCGCTCGAGATTCACGGCGGATCGCTGCGCCTCTTCGTGGGCAAGCGGGAACGGCCCGACCGGTCGGTGGCGGACCATCTGCGGGCGGAGCGGCGCGCGGGGGTGGATCGCCTGGACTATTACGCGGGATTCTCGGACCGGGTCGGCCGGCTGCGCCGCGATCTCGTGGCGCTGCTCGCAAGGCTGAAGGGCGAGGGGGCGCGGATCGCCGGTTACGGCGCGGCGGCGAAGGGGACGATCCTGCTCAACTTCGCCGGGGTCGGGCGCGAGGTGTTGGAATTCGTGGCGGACCGGAACGTGCACAAGCAAGGGCGGTACATTCCGGGGGTGCGGCTGCCGATCGTCGCGCCGGAGCGGATCCTCGAGGAGCAGCCCGATTACCTGCTGATTCTGCCGTGGAACTTCAAGGAGGAGATCATGGAGCAGCAGGCGCAGTTCGAGCGCCGCGGCGGACGCTTCATCGTTCCTGTACCGGCACCGGCCATCGTTTAACCGGGAGTTTCCGACATGCATCTCCATGGAGCCTCTGTGCCGACCTCTCCACGAGCCTCGGGCAGCCCGCTGCCGGGCGCGCGGCCGCCCGCGTGCAAGGCCTGCGGGAGCGTCGATGTTCAGATCTTCTATCGCATCGAGGGCGTGCCGGCGCACAGCTGCCTGATGCTCGCATCGCGGGAGGAGGCGCTCGCGTTTCCCCAGGGCGACATCGAGCTGGGGTTTTGCCGGGGATGCGGATTCATCGGCAATGTCAGGTTCGATCCGGGTTTGAACCGGTACTCGGCGGCTTACGAGGAGACGCAGGCCTACTCGCCGCGGTTCATGCGCTTTCTCGATGAGGTCTGGGACGATCAGATCGACAGATTCGAGCTGGGACCGGGAATGACGGCGCTCGAGATCGGCTGCGGCAAGGGAGAGTTCCTGGTGGGGCTCTGCGAGCGCAGCGGTTGCGCCGGGATCGGGGTCGATCCGGCGTATCGGCCGGAGCGCACGCGCAGCACCGCGGCGCAGCGCATGACCTTCATCCGCGACCTCTATGGCCCGAAGTACTCTCACCTGCAGGCGGACTACCTCTGCTGCCGCCACACCCTCGAGCACATCGCGCCGGTGCATGACTTCGTGCGCCTGGTGCGGGAGACCCTCGGCGAGCGGCGCCACGTGAATGTCTTCTTCGAGCTGCCGGACATGGAGCGGGTCCTCGAGCAGGGAGCGTTCTGGGACATCTACTACGAGCATTGCACCTATTTCACGCGCGGCTCGCTCGCGCGCCTCTTCCGCTCGGCGGGCTTCGACGTCCACCGGCTCTACAAGGCGTACGACGATCAGTACCTGATGCTGGAGGCCCAGCCCGCCGGCGGCCCCACCGACGCCCTGCTGCCGCAGGAGGACGATCTGGCGGTGATCGCCTCGCTCGTGGGCCGCTTCGAGCGCCAGGTCCGGGACCGCCTGCAGTCGCTGTCGGAAGCGCTCGCGCAACATCGCGCTCGCGGCCATCGCCTCGCCATCTGGGGCTCGGGCAGCAAGTGCGTCTCGCTCGTGAGTTCGCTGGGCCTCTCCCTGAATCAGGGACCGGAGCTGGCGGTCGTGGACATCAACCCCCACAAGCACGGCAAATTCCTCGCCGGCAGCGGGTTGGAAATCGTCTCCCCCGATGCGCTGCGCTCGCTGCGCCCGGACGTGGTGCTGGTGATGAACTCGATCTAC
>JABBNZ010000083.1 GCA_019352035.1 Pseudomonadota bacterium
TATCTTCGACAAACCAGTTCCTTGACGTATCGTGTGCCGCGTCGTGCACCCACACGGCGCTGCGCAAGACGATCCCCAGCAACAGCACGCCGAGGCAGAACGCCACGAACTTGTGCATCGACGGCCGCCGCCCCTGCGCTTCGTGCGCAATCAGATCGGCATGCAGCTGCGCAAGCGGCTGCGGGTCTGAGCGGGCCGTCATGTGCGGCATCGCCGGAGTGGCCACGCGCGGAAGCACACCGCCGCGCGGGCTGGTCGGTGCCATGTGTGATGCGATGGTCTTTCAGCTCTCGCGCGACCGGTTCGAGGCAGGCATCGAGCTGCCGGGAGTCCACGTCCATGCTGCGTAACATCACCGGGCTCTCGAGCACTTCGTACGACCTCCTCGTCGTCGGCGGCGGCATCTACGGCGCCTGCGCGGCCTGGGAGGGAGCGCTCAGGGGCTTGAGAGTCGCGTTGATCGAGGCGGGCGATTTCGGCGGTGCCACCTCGGGTAATAGCCTGCGCACCCTGCACGGTGGACTGCGCCACCTGCAGCGACTCGATTTCGCGCGCATGCGCGAGTCCATCCGCGAGCGGCGGGAGTGGCTGCGCCTGGCGCCGCATCTCACCCGGCCGTTGCGCTTCATCCTGCCCACCCAGGGTCAGGGTGTGCGCGGGCCGCTCGCCATGCGCGCGGCGCTCGCGATCAATGACCTCGTGAGCGCCGATCGCAATCGCGGTATCCGCGCCGATCGCCGCCTGCCCCGCGGCGCTCTGCTCAGCCAGAGCGCGGCGCGGGCGGCGCTGCCCGGCATCGAGCTGCGAGGCTGTAACGGCGCCGCCGCCTGGTACGATGCGGTCTGCCTCGATACCGAGCGGCTGTTGCTCTCGGTCATCACAGCAGCCGCGGATGCAGGAGTACACACCGCCAACTACGTACGCGCAACCGGTCTCCTGTCGGATCGGTCCCGCATCCGCGGCGTCCATGCTCGCGATGAGCTCTCGGGCCGCGAGATGGAATTGCGGGCGCAGTTCGTCATCAATGCCGCCGGACCCTGGGTGGAGGACTGGCTGCCGGCGGGGGCAGGGCGGCCGCAGGCGCCGATGTTCCGTGCCTCCCGGGCGTTCAACCTGTTGACCCGGCCGCTTCCGTTCGCCGACGGTGTCGGGCTCACCGTGCGCGTGCACGGCGGCAGCGGCAGCACGTATTTCATACTGCCGTGGAACGGTTACTCGCTGATCGGCACACGGCACCTGCGGTGCGATCCGTCCACTCGCGCGTCCGATGTCATGCGCGATGAGGTGCTCGCCTTCGTGCGCGATCTCAACACGGTTCTGGGTCAGCACCGGCTGACGGGCGCCGACGTTCAGGGAGTATTCGCGGGTCTGCTGCCGGAGGAGGACGGCCGCTCGGGCACCGAGGTCGCGCTCGAGCGCGACCCGCAACTGATCGATCACGAGCCGGCCGGCCTCGCGGGCCTCCTCTCCGTCGTCGGGGTCAAATGGACCATCGCCCCCGCCGTCGCCTCCCAGGCCGTGAGGATCGCCTGCCGCCAGCTCGGCGTCGGGGAGGAAATCATGCGCCGGCCCCGCAAGCTCGCCCCCATGGCGAGCACTTTCTACGAAAGCCCACCAGGCGCGGCGACTGTCGAGCCTGCCGTGCTTTCGCATCTCGAGCAGTGTCATGGCGCGGCGCACCGGCACGTCATCGCTCTCGTGACCAGCGAGCCGGCGCTCGCCGCCCGAGTGGTCGCAGACCTGCCCGTCGTGCTCGCCCAGATCGCTTATGCGGCGCGGTCGGAGATGGCCGTTCGCCTCTCGGATGTGGTCCTGCGCCGAACGCCGCTCTATCTCAGCCGGTCGCTCGACCGCGCGGCGCTCACCGCCTGTGCCGCGACGCTCGCGCGGGAGCTGCGCTGGAGCACCAAGGAGACCGGCGCCCAGGTGGATGAGGTCGCCCGGCAGCTCGCCGCCTTTCGCGGGCCCATGGTGTGGGACCTCGAGCCCGCCGCAGCCTGAATCGAGGAGTGGGACGTAACGAGCACGAGCCCTTTGGCCGCAAACTCTCCAACCGCGCCGCCGGCCCCGCAGAAAAGGGATATGCCCTGGCAGCGGCATGTGTACGCGAAGTCGTTGAGAAACGGCAGAAGGTCGAGCTGCTGATGCGCCTGCTCGGCCCGGTGAGCGGGCGGCGGTGCCTGCTCGTGCGCGGCCACGGCGTTCAACCTCGCCGGTCCCCGCTGGATGATGGTGGAGGAAATGGTCGGCGAGCTCGCGCGGTCATCGCGGGCTCGGCCGCAGGCTGACCTCGTCCGCGAGGCCCCGCGGGCGCTCTCGCGCCCTGAGGTGAGGCAGCGCCAGCCATGCGGCCAACAGGCAGCGCAGGAGCCATCCGGCGGCGATCCCATACAACACCCCGACGAGACCCCATGCTCCTCCGGCGAACGCCCCGGCGACACTGACACCGATCGAGCCCCAGCAGATGAGGCTGAGGAGGCGCAGGCGCCGCTCCTCACCGCAGGAGACGACCACCGCCGTCAGAAAGCCGCTCACCACCTTGAGGAAGCCGCAGATCAGGGTCGCGGCCATGAGCTCATGCGAGAGCCGGTAGCGGCCCGCGACCAGCCAGCGTGCGAGCGGCGGGGCGAGCAGCCAGATCGCCACGGACCCCGCGGTCACGATGATGAGCACGAGGCCGGCCTCGCGCGCGAGCTTCGCGCGCCGGGCACGGGCATCTCCCTCCCGGCGCAAAGTCGGGATGAGCGTGAATTGCACCGCGGACTGCAGCAGGCGAAACGGAGAGCTCACGAACGCCGCGAGCACACTGTAGACCGCCAGATCGTGCAGCCCCACGATGGGCCCGATGAGCAGCCGCTCGAGCTGCAGGAACGCCGCGTTGCCCGTCTGTACCGCCAGCAGCGGCATCGCCTCCCGGCGCAAGTCCCAGGCGGTCGGCTGGCGCTCGCCTGCGCCCTGGCTGCGGCGGACGAGCTGCCAGAGGGCCGCCGCGGCGAGAAGGCCAATGGCGGCGATGAGCGCGCAGACTGCGCTCGCCGTGGTGAGCCCGAGCGCCAGCGCGATGAGGGCGGCGAGCGTCAGGGAGCCGTTGAAGAGCTGCACGACCCAGACCGCGGTGCGCAGCCGCTGCCGCCCCTGGAAATGGCCGCCCGCCGACTGCGCAACACCGACGGTGAGCGTGATCAGCCCCACGCTGACGGCGAGGGAGATCGACAGGTGATAGACGAGCGCGGCGACAGCCGCCGCGCCCAACGCCGTCAACCCGCAGGCAATCAAGGCCGCGCGCCGCCAGCCGGCATCGAGCCGGAAGCCGCGCCGGGCGGCAACCTGATCGAGCCCGAGTGGCGCGGTGAGGCCCGCGACGGCGATGATCCCGAGCACGAGCGCCACGAGCCCGTATTCGCGGGTGGGCAACACGCGCGCGAGCAGCAGGCTCCCGACACTGAAACCGACGCCGCCGAGGCCCATCACGGCGGCGGTGCGCAGCGAGGGCGAGCGAAAGAGCGCCTGCGATATCCGGGGGATCTTCATCAGCACACACCGCGGGCCGCAATCCGCGCTCCTTCGGCAGCGCCTGCGGCACAGGTATGTTTCGTGCTTGGCTGTCGCCGGATCGAGACGCGGGGGCGGTGCGAGCGTGAACGGTGGACGGTAGAAGAACGGGAAGAATCGAGGGGAGGTCGGTCTCGCCAGCCAGGTGTGTACACGATCACGGCCACGCGATCTGCGATCCACCGGGATCCGCGGCTGCGACGCAAGGAAGTCCGGGTCCCCTATCACGCTCCACGCCACCGTTACGGGCGAGAACGGCGTGAGAGTAGCGCGCTTCGATCCGCGCACCGAGAACCACCGCGCCGGCCTCGCGTTGGCGCATGACACCGTGCATGTCTGGTGCGGCTCCCATGAGGACGCCACGCCGTCCTACGGCCGGATACCGGGATATCGACACGACGGCTCATCGATCAAGCGCACGTCCACGTTCAAAGTCGCATCCGATCCGAGCAAGGGCGGAGTCTGGATGCGCGCAGCGGCGGCGGCGGTGGAGGGTGCGGGCGATCTCTATGTCCTCACCGGGAACGCCGCATTCAATGCGCAGGTGAGCGATCCGCCGAATGACGATTACGGTGACTCGTTCCTTAGGTGTAAGCACCTATTGCGCCGTGGCGACCCCGGGGCATTCTGCTACGGTAAGGCTCTCGAAAAGAGTGTTTCGGTGGGTCAAGTGCGATGAGTACGGAACCAAAATCGCGAGACACCGTGGAGCGGGTGCGCGCCCCCGCGATCACTGCGGACCCTCGGCGCGTATCGGTCACCCTGACGCCGAGACCGACGCAGGGCAGGCGCCGCGGGAGACTGGCCGGAACCCTGATCGGGGTGATTGTGCTCGTCTGCGGCGGTGTGTTGCTCCTCCCCAAGCTTGGCTGGAGAGCCCGTGCGGTCGAGCTTAAGCTCGACGGGCAGCTTCCGGATATCGGCATGGGGGACCTTCTCAGCTTCATGATGCCCGGTTCCGGCCAGACTGACCTCGCGAGCCTGCCTGGCACCCGAAACCCCTACGTGGTGATCGTCGTGCCGCCGCTCAGCGCCGCCCAGAAAGCCGCGGGCGTCAGACTTTTCGCCGATCAGTGCGCCGGCTGCCATGGTCCCAACGGAATCGGAAGCCCCAGCGCGCCGGCGCTGGTGAGGCGAACGCTCAGCCACGGAGAGACGCCGTGGGCCCTCTACCGGACGATCCGCTACGGAGTGCGCGGAACGGCAATGCCGCCCCATCCGCTTACACGTCAAGCGCTTTGGGAGCTCGTGAGTTACGTGCGTTCCCAGCGCGCCCTGGCGGTAGCACCGCGGATGCCGGCGCAAGTGGCGGCGAAGCTCGACGCGGTCGATGTGCCCTACGAAGAGCTGGCTCGGACCGCATATGCGGGTGATGACTGGCTGACGTATGGCGGCTCGTATGCTTCCAACCGCTTCAGTACTTTGAGTCAGATCGACACCCGGAACGTCGCAACTCTCGCCCTGCGGTGGCTGTATCCCTTCCCGGGCGAGCGCTGGAGGATCGAGTGCTCGCCGCTCGTTCGCGACGGCATCATGTACGTGACCGGCCCTGGCGGGCAGGTGATGGCGCTCGATGCGCTGACGGGCGAGAAGCTTTGGCAGCATGATCATCCCTTCAAGCGCATGGGCGGCGGAGAAGGGCCGATCGGGCAGAATCGCGGAGTGGCCCTGCTCGGGAATCGGGTGTTCGCCGCCACTTGGGATTCCACCCTCACGGCGCTGTCCGCGGCCACGGGCAAGGTGCTCTGGGAGCGGCGCGTGGGCCCCTATCCGGGTACGTGGATCAGTGCGGCGCCGCTCGCCTTTCGGAATCTCGTGGTCGTCGGGGTCACGACGCCACCGGGTGAGGGACGCGGATATATCGCCGCGTACGATGTCAGGACAGGGAAGCTGCGCTGGCGCTTCATGACGATTCCAGGACCTGGAGAGCCGGGCCATGACACCTGGGCCGGTGACTCCTGGCGGGTGGGCGGTGCGGGCCCCTGGATGACGGGCTCCTATGACCCGGCGAGCGATGTGCTCTACTGGGGGGTCGGCGGCGCGCGGCCGGATTTCGACGCCTCCTCACGCAAGGGCGACGATCTCTATTCAGACTCGCTCGTGGCGCTGCGCGGCAGCACGGGGCAACTGCTCTGGTATTTCCAATCGACGCCCGGTGACACTCACGACTGGGACGCGGTGCAGGTGCCGTTGATCGCCGATCGCACCGTCGACGGACATGAGGAGCAGCGACTTCTCTGGGCGAACCGCAACGGCTTCTATTACGTGCTCGATCGCGGCACCGGCGCCTTCCTCCGCGGCGTTTCCTTTGTGCACGAGAGCTGGGCGAGCGGTCTGACCGCCCGCGGCCGGCCGATCCTCATGCCCGCGAATCGCGGCGTGCAAGGTCAGGTCGTGTATCCGAGCGCCATTGGCGCAACCAACTGGTGGCCTCCGAGCTACGATCCGGACCTCAAGCTCACCTTCATTCCGGTGCTGGTGCAGGGCATGACTTTCTTTCCGACGCACTATTCGCTGCCGAGCCCCGAGTTGTCCTTCCGTACGGCGGTGCGGGCGGTGGACGCCTATAGCGGCAAGGTCGTCTGGGAACACCGCGAGCCGCGGCGGACGAGGGACCTCGCCGTCTCGGGCATGCTGAGCACGCGCGGAGGCCTCGTATTCGCGGCCGCGGACAATCAGTTCTTTGCGTTGGATGCGCGCTCGGGCAAGACCCTCTGGAGCGTTGGGACGGCGGGAACGACCTACGCCGCCCCGATCAGCTTTGCGGTCTCGGGTCGGCAGTTCGTGTCGGTCGTGGTCGGCCGCTCGCTCCTGACCTTTGCCTTGCCGCCGCAGACCCCTGCCCAGGGAATGAAGCCTGCTGGCGCCGGCTCGCATGCAAACGCGCAAACAATCCGATCCCGGCCTCTCGCGACTGGCCGAGCTCATCGGTCAGGCTGAAGTCGCGATGCTCACAACCGAGGACGCCGACGGTACGCTGCGGAGCCGTCCCCTCATGACCCTGCAGATGGACGAGGGAGGGCGCCTGTGGTTTTTCACGGAACTCTCCACGCGCAAGGTCGGCGAAATGGATCAGCACCGAAAGGTCAACCTGAGCTATGCCGATGTAGGGCGGCAGTCCTTCGTCTCGGTTTGCGGCCGCGTGAGGATGCTGCGCGATCCGGACAAAGCCCGGGAACTTTGGACGCAGCGGCTGAAGCCGTGGTTTCCCTCCGGCCTCGACGATCCGGACCTCGGGCTTCTCGAGGTCACGGTGGAGCAAGCGGAGTACTGGGACGTGCCGGCTAGCCGCATGCAGCGCCTCTTCGGCCTCACCGCCGCGGGCGAGGGTGAGAGCGGGCAGCCGGGCGAGCACGGCGAGGTCAGGCCGGGCTCCGATTCACCCGGAGCCCGGCCGCGCTGACTCGCCTCGTCAGGCTCGGCGCAGGAAGGAGACCAGCGCGAGCACCAGGAAGACGACGAAGATGATCTTGGCGATCCAGGCGGCTGTCGCAGCCAAACCCCAGAAGCCCAGGATCCCCGCGACGAGTGCGATGATGAGGAAGACGATGGCGTAATACAGCATGGTCAGGCTCCTGGCAGTGTGGGAATCTACCGCAAATTCCGTTCCAGCCTGTGCCTCGCCGCAACAGGCGGCGGCAAGGCCCCGGGGCCCCGGCGCATTGACCCCGGCCGGTCGGGCTATGGCAAAGAGGGTCAGGCTCTTTCACAGCCTACCGCCATCCGCTTCGAGCCGCCGGAGCGGCGCGCGGCGCTGCTGATGGTCCGGCTCAGGCTCCTCATCACAACCGCCAACGCCGCCGAGCCGCTGGTGCTCAAGATCATTTTCGACGGCATCGACTTCACGGCGCGGCCCGGTGAGAGGCTCGCCATTGTCGGGCCGAGCGGCTCGGGCAAGACGGCCCCGACGGCGCTCCTGATGTGCTTCTACGATCCGCCCGAGGGAACGATCCGCCTCGACGGAGGCGGCCCGGGCGCGCTCAAAGAACGCTCGATCCGGCGCAACATCGGCATCGTCTTGCAGGAGCCGCTTCTTTTCAATGACGGCGCGCGCGCCAACATCGCTACACCGGCTGCCCCGCGGCCCGCAGGCGCTCCCTGAGCTCCGCGAGTTGTCCGGCGATCGCGGCATTCTCGCCGTCGGGCAGGGCGAGCTGCGCGAGCAGCTCCAACGCGCCCTGATAGGTGAGACTCGCGCTGTCGAGGTGCCGGCGCATCTTCTCGCCGTTATCCAACTCCGCGGCATGCAGATGCCAGCGGACGACGGTCACTTGCGCCTTCAGATGCTCGAGGGTCCTGAATTTCTCCACGAAACCTCCTCGCATGATCCAAGCCCGTTTGTTGCCTCGCACGAAACGTTCCGGGTCCGCCGGAGCTCGTTGACTGAACGCGCGATGAACGAGTTGTGTTGCGAGTGTCATGTTGTGATGATTCCGGAGTCGGCAAAGGGAGACGCTGTTGGCGAGTTGCGACGCCGGACGCGGCCGGGCCCGAGGTCTCGCGCAATTCGGCCCGAAAAGAACGGAACCGCCGCCCCCTGGCCGGCATTGGCCCTGCGGAATCGGCAGGCCCGCGCACAGGCCTGGAGCCAGCCGGCGCTCTATTCGCAGGGTGGCGCGAGCCTCGGGCTGCAGGTCGGCGATGAGGCCGGTCCCATCCCCATGGTGCTCATGACCGACAGGGCGGTGGAGCGGTTCGATCGCCGTCACGAACCGGCACGCCGCCAATCTGCGCGAGGCGCTCGTGGGCGGCGGTGCCTCGGGATATCGCTGAAGAGGCTTAGAAGCGGTAGGCCGCGGACATGCTGAAGCTGCCCTGCGTCTTGCGCTCGACGATCGGACTGCGGGCGGCGCTGCCCAGGAGCCAGCTGACCGCCAGATTGGCGTTCACCATCAGGTGCGGCGTCACGAAGCGCGTCGCGCTGAAGCCCAAACCGGCCGCCTCGAGGCCCCCATGAGCCAGGTAGTCCGGATAGCCGGAGCGGCGGGCCTGATACGAATTGATGCCGTAAACGGTTTGCAGGTGGGTGCGGTCGGCCAGCGTCACCGACGGGCCTGCAAACATGACCAACTTGTGGGAACTGCCGGGAAGGGGCGAGTAGACCTCGAGATCTCCCACCAGCCCCGCAGCGCCGCCGGCGATCTTGCGGATGTCGGCGCGCAAAAGGATCGGCAGGCGCTTGGAGATCACATAGGTGCCGGACAGCTTGAAGAAGGGTGCCCGTGGAATGTCTCCGAGGCCGTGGAGCGTGCCGTAATGCCACGACATCTCGCGGCCGAGGTCGAAACCCACGGCGAGCGAGACACGATACTTCCTCCCCTGGAAGAAGTTGACTCCGAGCCCCTGACCGGTCGAGAAGAAATACCGGTTACGGTAGCGGATGTTGATGACGGGACCGCCCGCCGCCCGATACTGGCTGGCCCCGCTGTAGGCAGGCTCGGTCGAGGCGCCGACGCCGAGGATGACTTGCCACTTCGGAATCTTGGGCGCGAACAGGTTTTCGAGCGCGATGCCGCCGGAGTACTGCCACTCCTGGATCGGGGAGGGCGTCTGGGCATGGGCGAGGTGCGCCGCGCAGGCAAGCATGACCGCGAGCAAACACGGCGCCAGTAGTTTCCGCAATAGTAAATGCTCCTAGCTTGATCAACGGCGAAGGAGCACGCCGGGTTCCCGCGGCCGGAGCGAGGGCTGGGGCGCTGGGGGCGGCGGCGGATCAGGCCGCGTCGTGGAAGATGATCCCCAGCGTCTGCCGCCGGCCCGAGCGCACCCGGCTGACACCGTGGCGCAGGTTGACGCGGTAATCGCCGCGCGTTCCGCGCACCGGCCGGTGATGGACAGCGAACACGACGCCATCGCCTCGTCCGAGCGGCACCACCTCGGCGCGCGACTGCATGCGCGGGCGCTGCTCGGTGAGGACGAACTCACCCCCCGTGAACTCGCTCCCCGGGTGCGAGAGGAGCACGGTCAGCTGCAGCGGGAATACCCACTCGCCATAGAGGTCCTGATGCAGGCAGTTGTAATCATCGGGCCCATACTGCAGGAGCAGCGGAGTGGGCTTCACCTGCCCCGCGGCGTGGCAGAGCTTCAGGAACTCATCGAGGCTCGAAGGATAGCGGCCCCCTTCTTGCAGCCTCCCGCTCCAGCCGTTGGCGATCGGAGCCAGCCGCGGGTAGAGCGCGCTGCGCAGGTCGGCCACGAGCGGCGCAAGCGGATAGGCAAAGTACTTGTACTCGCCTCGACCGAAGCCGTGGCGGCTCATCACCACGCGGCTGCGGAAGTGGTTGTCGCCGGCGTAGAGGTCCGCCAGCGCGCAGCAGGCGGCGGGGGCCAGCAGGCCTGGCAACACCGCGCACCCGTGGGAATCGAGCTGGGCGCCGATGGCAGCCCAATCGAATGATGAGACATGATCTTGCAATATCATGTGGTTACGAGATGTTCGTGATTTATTTGTCTAAGTCCCGCCGCGCTGGTCCGAGACTATAGGGCGTGGCGCAGCGTCAGATTGATTCTCATTCGACCGACGCTCTCGTGGCATCCGTCGGCGACAGGTGCGACGCCGTGATAGGCGAGCCGCTTCTCGCCGCCCCAGACGAGAACATCCCCATGCGAAAGTGGCAGGCGATACGGTCTGTCCGAGCGCTTAAGGCCGCCAAAGAGGAACGTTGCACCGAGTCCCAACGACACCGAGACGATCGGCGCCGAGAGATCGCGCTCGTCCCGGTCCTGGTGCAGAGACATGCGCGCGCCGGGCTCGTAGCGGTTGATGAGGCAGACATCCGGCCGGAACGCGGGAAACCCTGCCTCCACCGCCGCGCGTTGCGCAAGCTCGATGAGACCGTCCGGCAGCGGCGGCCAGGGACGCCCGGTCTCGGGATCGAGACGCTCGTAGCGATAGCCTTTGCGATCGGTGACCCAGCCCACCGCACCGCAGTTGGTCATCGCGACCGACATGCGCTGTCCGCCGGGCGTCAGCATGTTGCGGAAGGGGGCTACCGCCGCAATCTCACCGAGGACGGCGAGCAGCAACGGGGCGAAGGGCAAGGCGAACCCCGGCAGATAGCAGAGGCCGAGGCTACGGGCGCGGTCCGCGGCGGATTCCTCGAAGAGATCGCGGGTCAGGGGTCAATTCCGGGCGCGCAGCGCATAGCCTGCTTTGATCCGGCCGGGCAGGAGCGTCACCACGAGATGCACGAGGAGAGGAATGAGGATGAGATCATCGACAATGCCGGCGAAAGGCAGCGCGAAATTCACCGGATCTAGGGCATAGAGGCCGAGGACCACCGCCACCGGCCAGAGCCATATCGGCCGGTGCTGGTGCCGGAGCGCGAACCACAGCAAGCGAAGGTCGCCGGCGATCAGCCGCCAGAGCTTGAGCACTCGGATCATGGCGGGTCTCCTCCCGCGTACGGATGAGCTCATCATGTGACGGCGGCGCGCGGGGAATCAAGGCCGGGAGCAGGGCAGCGCGCCCCCCCGCGCCGAGCCGACGATCGCGGTACCGCGAAACATCGTATGCTAGCGCTACCAATTTCCTCGAAGGGGCGATGGCGATGCGCAAGCGACGGCTGACCTTGGCACTGGCGGCACTCACGGCGCTGGGCATCCCTCTCGCGGCCATGGCCATGAAGCTCCCCACCAAGCCGCAGAAGAAGGCCGCGCCGGCGGAACTGACCGCTCCCGCATGGCAGTCCGGCGCCTACTGGACCGACTTCGACCATCACCTGATAGTGGATTTCGCCGATCTCGGGCACTTCCATGCGGCGGATCTGAAATTGGCGCCGCCGGCCGCAGGCGCCGACCGGGTGGTCTTCCTCGGCGATTCCATCACGGAAGGGTGGAAGCTGCAGAAGTCCTTTCCGGGTAAGCCGTACATCAACCGCGGCATCAGCGGACAGACCACATCGCAGATCCTGCTCCGCTTCCGCCAGGACGTGATCGACCTTGACCCCAAGGTGGTCGTGATCCTGGCTGGCACCAACGACCTCGCCGGGAACACCGGCCCGGTGAGGCTGCCCCAGGTCGAAGGCAACCTCGAGTCGATGGCCCAGTTGGGGCGAGCCAACGGCATCGGCGTGGTCCTGTGCTCCCTGCTGCCCACCGTGCATTACTGGTGGCATCCGCAGGTACCCAATCCCGCCCCCCGCATTGCCGCGCTCAACCGATGGCTCCGGACCTACGCCGCGAGGCACCATTACGTGTACGTGAACTACTACGCCGCCATGAAGACTGCCAGCGGCGCACTCAAGCACGCCCTGAGTCCCGACGGGGTGCATCCGTCAGCCACCGGATACGCCGTCATGGCGCCTCTTGCCCAGGCCGGAATCAACGAGGCGCTGGCAGAGGAGCAGGGGCGATCCGCGCGGCGCTGAGCGTCTCGTATTACGGCAGGGAGCCCTGCGCGCTCCTCGGCGGCGCGGGCGTCGGCGTGCGCCGCCTCGGTCCGCACCTCGTGTTGAATCGCGGCCTGCCAGTCGACGGCGGCCCGTGATACACGCTTTGCCGGGTTCGGTGGCGTGATCGATTGTACGGCGATGTGCTCGATCGCAGGTCTCGGCACCTTCGGCTTGCCTCGTCGACGACGCCAACCGGTCATTGCTGGTGAGGTACCCGGATGAGCCCAACTCTCGGTTGGACGGGTGCATTGGGTGACGGTTCCGCAGTTTCCGCAAAGGCAACAAAGGCAACCTGGTGATGCTGGACGTTGATGCCTCTCCTTCGATTCCCCTGGCGGATATGAACGATCCCGCACTGACCTCTCGGCAGTCGGCTTGACCCTGCTCCTCGTCCTGGGTGGGTTGCCGGGAACCGGCAAAATGACGATTGCTCGACAGCTGGCGGTGCGCCGCTCAGACGAGTACAGCTATGATGGTCCGATTGGCCTGACGACCAATCGGGACTTTGACGGCACCGTCGGTGGCGGGTAGCGCAGTCTTCGGCCAGAACGACTCATGCCCTCGCGGGGCTTCGATCATCGCGCAGTGCGCGTCGTACTGCGTTCGGCTCGCGCTCCATGATACGCAGGAGCGTCTGCGCGGGGCCGGTCGGACCACGTCGGCCTTGTTCCCAGTTCTCGAGAGTTCGCTTGCTCACATTCAGAAACGTCGCCATGTCGGACTGCGACATGCCGAACTGCTCCCGGATCGCCTTCACGTCAGGCGCGGAGAGCTTCCGCCGCGGGAGGGTGTCGCGGCGATCACGGTACGCCTCGAGTCCCTCGCGGATTTCTTCGAAGAGGTTGCGCTTCTTTGCGGTGGTCATTTCAGGCCCTTTACGAGCTTAGCGAGCGCTTTAATGTCCTTCTGCACCAAATCCGCCATTTCGGACTTGTGGTAGAGCGTCAGGAAAAGAATATGACTGTCACGGGTCACCCGGTAGTAGATCACCCGCAGCCCGCCACTCTTGCCCTTGCCGTCTACCGCCCAGCGCACTTTACGAAGGCCGCCGGAGCCGGGAATCAAGGAACCGGCCTCCGCGTTTGCCATTAGCGCCGCCTGCAGCAGCTGATACTGATCGTCATCGAGGTAGCGCTCGCGAATTCGCTCGAACGCAGGCGCCTCGAGGAAAATCACAGATTCGTCACTATACGCCTTTGGCGTACTGATAGCAACGCTCCAAGAACTGGAGATGCCGGCGGGATGACTTCTGCGGAGGAGCGGCGAGCTATGCCGCGCTGGTCGGTGTTCCGATGGCGACTCGATTCCAAGTCGAGAATGTCACTCCCGATCCACTTCAGTTCGCCATGCCTCACGAGTTCAATTAACGAGAGGACAGCCTCGGCCACGCGAGCCTGGTGCTGGTCGTCAAACGGCCGATTGAGGCAGCAGAGATCAAGATATACGGTTCGCATTGTCACGTCGCTTTAGGAATGCCTATGCTGCGGGAAGCGGATGAAACGACCCCTGTTGCACTAGCTCCATAACAAACCTCAACGCGGCACGAATATCGTCAGCAGTGATGTCGTACTCGCGCTCGATCTCCGCAAATAACATCCCGCCAGCGAGGCTGCCAACGACGATGGTGACCGGCAATCGCGTGCCCCGTATCACTGGCCTTCCGTAATAGATTGCGGAATCAATGACAACGCGATTTGAAACGCACATAGCGTCCTCAGTCGGCCCTCTGGTCGCCGGATACAGCCTTCACTCACCACTGGAGACGCAAAATAGCTCCAGTTGAGAAGCGGCGGTAGCCCGGCTTTTTGAGGGTTTTCGGCAATTACTCGAGGTTTGTGCCTGGCTCTCGGATTGCGTGGTTCCCTCCGCGCGTTGAACCGCTTCATCCGTGACCCTCGATTCGCCCGGGCCGGCGCGCAGCCCATCAAGATAGTTCGCCCAAGCCTGCATCATCTTTCTGCGCGTCGGTCTGGAAACACTGCGATTTCCTGGGTTTCCGCGCAATGTTGTGATGTTGTAGGACGGGTTGGGAAGGAGAGGGAAACCTCTCCAGAATGCCCGGGGCCGGACTCACAATAGCTGTGTAAGCTTCTGATATTGCAGGGATTGATCCGGCTCTATTCTTCAGCTTACCCCGCTTTCGGCTGAGCCTGTCGCCGCCATCCGAGGCGGTCCCCGCCGGTGCTAGTCACACCAGCGAGGACCTACCACAATCAGCCTGGTTTGGACGCGATCATGGGTACTGCTACACGGCGAGATTCTACTCGCCCGTCGCGATCACGCTCTTCTCGGATGTCCTCGGCTTTCCGCAGACGGTCTATGCGGATTGCTGAGCCGGATCTGGATGGATTGCTCGGCAGGTTCGCCGACGCGATCACGCTGATCCGGGTCTCTCATCGATCGCTCGATGCACTCGAGGTCGCCTTCGAGGAGGAATTCGTGCTGCGGAGAGGACTCGCCGCCCTCGATGCCGTCTATAACGAACTCGATCTCGCCATTGTTGCCATCCACACGCGCATACCGCGCACGAAGGGCATCCAACGCCGTCCATCGTCGACATTTCGAGGGTATCCGGTTGGGTAGTGCTCAAGAAATATCAGGCGGCATCAGGAGCGTTCACGCGGTATCAACCGGAACGGAGAGTCCAAGAGCATCCATCACTGTCAGTCACTTTCCAAGGTTGTACCCCGGAAAGGCGCGTTTCATTCTAGTCCGATATGTCGTTGTCGTTATGCGGCTCCGATGGCTCTTTACCTATCGTACCGCGGTCGCGGAAAGATGTTAATGCGGCGCCTGGTAGCCACTCCGCGACAGACCTTCAAAGAGGGGGATGCTTATGGCGTTGCGGCTCTTTCGATACGGAGACTATCCCCTTCGAGGGGACCTTCGTCCGTCTCGACCTCGATGCGCAGCGTACAAGGTTCTTCTATAGCAAGAGGGGATATCGCGACGCCACTGCCAACTATTACGACATCCCCCCCCCCTAAATGCTCTGCAGCGCGGATACTTGCAAGGACGTCCTGCGGGATTTCCATCTCCGTCAGCAGTTGGTCGCCGCGTAGAACACGTATCGATAACTTCGCAAATGGTCTATTGACTGGTGTGTAGATCCTGACAAATGCGCAGAGTTTCGGTAGAGCCACTGGCATCGCTGACAGAAGCATTGATGGACCATAGCAACCCACTAGCGAATACTTATTCCCGACTTCCTGCCGAATATCGTCGCAGAACTGCACCGTGACATATCTTGCTTCAGGCATGCTTCCGCTCACGCTGCGCTCGCACCGCCGAGGGGTTCCGGATGGCAATTGTGACATCTGCAACCCAAGAGGGCACTGAA
>JABBNZ010000084.1 GCA_019352035.1 Pseudomonadota bacterium
CGATCCACGAACCCCATCTGGTAAGGGCCGTCTGATCCGGCCGAGGCTCTCGTGGAGGCGTCGGCCCGGGAACCCCCGAAGCGAATCTACATGAGACCCCTCATCATGCAGCGCCGTAGGAATCTCCGGCCTTCAGGCCAGGGAGGACGTCAAGACATGCTGCCCATGCTCCTCGCGCCGCAGCACGAGCAGCTCGTCGACCGGCCCTACGAGCCGGCACCGCCGGGCGCTGCGTCGCTTTCCGCCTGGGAACAGGCGCGGTCCCTGGCGGAGCAGTACTGGGCGCTGCTCGCGGGCGATTCGCGGCTCAGTGAGCCGTTCCGCTCGCTGTGCGGCCGTTGCCTCGGAAGTCTGCGGGCGCTGTCCGTTCGGGGGCTGAGTTGAAGAGGCGGCCGCGGGAGGGGCGCGAGCAGCGCGGGCTCGGGGGTTGCAGGGTCCGCGCTCCCGATGGGTAGCATCGACCAGATCATCCTCGTAGCGGGCGCGCTCAGCTTGCTCGCCGTTTTGGCCGGCGTGGCCTCGGTGCGCCTCGGCGCACCTTTGCTGTTGGGACTCATCGCGGTTGGCATGCTCGCGGGCGAGGATGGCCCGGGCGGCATCCATTTCAATGACTTGCGCACCGGATATCTGATCGGCAGCATATCGCTCGCGGTCATTCTCTTTCAGGGCGGCATCGGCACGGAGCGCTGGATGCTCAAGAGCGCGCTGTGGCCGGCCGTGACTCTGGCCACGGTCGGCGTCGCCGCCACCGCGCTGGTCGGCGGCCCGACTGGTACTCGGCCTCTCGTGGGCGGAAGGACTGCTCCTGGGTGCCACGGTGGCGCCGACCGATGCCGCCGCCGTTTCGGTACAGCTGCGGGTCTCGCAGGCAAGCATTCCCGCCAGGGTCGTCGGCGCACTGGAGCTCGAGTCGGGCTTCAACGATCCGATGAGCGTGTTCCTCACCCTCGCGCTGGTCGGTGTCATGCGGCGGCAGGGGGCTTTCCATATGGGCAGCGAGGTCCTGTCCTTCCTGCGGGAAATGGGTGCCGGCGCGGCGTTCGGCCTCGCCTGCGGCTACGCGCTGCTGCGAGTCTTCAGACGGCTGCGGATCGTGCGCTCCGCACTGCCGCTGCTCGGACTCGGTTGCGCGCTCACGGTCTTCGGGGGCGCGCAGATGGCCGGTGCGAGCGGATTCCTCGCCACCTATCTGACCGGCGTGGTCGTCGGCAATTACGACCATCCGGCAGCGAAGCCCGTCACCCGGTTCTTCGCCACGCTGGGATGGCTCGCCCAGAATTCCCTGTTTCTGATGCTGGGACTTCTCGTCACTCCCGATCACCTGCCCGGGTTGCTCGGACCCGCGGCCTTCATCTCGGCAGTCCTCGTGCTCCTGGCGCGGCCGCTCGGCGTGATGTTGTGCCTCGTGCCATTCGGCTGGAGCCCGCAGGAGGTGGCGTTCATCTCGTGGGCGGGCCTGCGCGGCGCCGTCCCGATCTACCTGACGATCATCCCCATGCTAGAGGGGGTCCGCGGCGGACGGCGTCTGTTCGAGATCGTGTTCGTCGTGGTCATCATCTCGGTGGCCATCCAGGCGCCGACGCTGCGGACGGCTGCCCGCTGGCTGGGGCTTCGCGCGGATCAGCCGAGCTAGCACTGCCCAATCGAGGCGCGGCTCTCGCCGGCACGCTCATCGAGCGTGAGAAGCGAATCGGCAGCGCGAGCCCCGGAACTGTCTGACGGCGGTAGCCTTCGGCCGGCGAGGAGAGCACCATGCCCCGCTCCAGCGTGTTGGAGTCGGCGAGAGCCTCCGCCACGGTGTTGATGGGGCCGCAGGGCACCCGGGCGGCCTCGAGCCGCGCCAGCGCTTCCTCACGCCGGAGTGCGGCGAATGCGGGCGCGAGCGCCTGCTCCAGGTCGCAGCGGTGGCGGACCCGGGCGCCGTTGCTCGAGAATCGCGGATCGCTTGCCAACGGCGCACACCCCAATGCCTCGCACAATCGGCGAAACTGCTCGTCGTTGCCCACCGCGACGACGATGAATCCATCCGCGGCGCGGAACTCCTGATAAGGAGCGATGTTTGGATGCGCGTTACCCATGCGCGTCGGCGTCAAATTACCGATCAAACAGTTCATCGCCTGGTTGGCGAGAATGCCGATGGTGGAATCGAGCAGCGCGACATCGACGCGCTGCCCGCGTCCCGAGCGCGCACGCTCGGCCAAAGCGGCCTGGACGCCGATGAGCCCGTAAAGGCCGGTGACGATGTCAGAGATTGCGACGCCGACCTTCTGCGGCGGCCGCCCGGGCTCCCCCGTCACGTCCATCAGACCGCTCATCGCCTGCGCCACGAAATCGTAGCCGGGCCGATCCGCGTAGCGTCCGCTCTGGCCAAAGCCGCTGATCGAGCAGTACACCAGGGCCGGATTGAGCGCGGCGAGACTCGCGTAGTCGAGACCGTACTTCTCGAGCCCTCCGACCTTGAAATTCTCGATGAGAACGTCCGCCTCGCAGGCGAGCCGCACCGCGCGCCGGCGATCCCCGGCGTCGCGCAAATCCAGCACGAGCGACTGCTTGCCCCGGTTGCACGAATGAAAGTAGGCGGCATCCGCCGCCGAGCCGTCGGCGTTCTCCAGGAAGGGGGGCCCCCAGCGGCGCGTCTCGTCGCCCTCGGCCGATTCGATCTTGATCACCTCGGCGCCCAGATCCGCCAATGCCTGGCCGATCCAGGGACCTGCCAGGACCCGCGCCAGCTCCAGCACTCGAAGCCCCGCATAGGGGGGGTCTGCTCGTTCGGTCGACACGCCGCCACCTCATGACGCTCATGGGCTCAAGCCGCTTAGGGTACCCTTCGTTCGTCCCCGATGTCCCTCCGGCTCGCTTGCAGGTATCGCAATGACGGCTCCGCGGAACGAGCGGCTGACGATCGGTGTCGGCGCAAACCATCGCGTGTCCGCTGTCCTCGACTTTCCGGACTCGGCGCGAGCGCTGCTCGTCCTGGCGCACGGCGCCGGCGCCGGGATGGAGCATCCGTCGATGCAGTTCATCGCCGACGGGCTCACCGAGCGCCGCATCGCGGCCCTGCGCTATCAGTTTCCCTACATGGCGCGAGGGAGCCGGCGGCCGGACCCGCCGGCGCTGTGTCACGCGACCGTTCGGGCCGCAGCGGCGGCGGCGGCGCGGCTCGCGCCGGATCTGCCGCTCTTCGCGGGAGGCCGATCGTTCGGCGGCCGGATGACCTCGCAGGCCCAATCGCTCCTGGCGCTGCCGGGAGTCCGGGGACTCGCCTTCCTCGCCTTCCCATTGCATCCCGCCGGGAAGCCCGGCACCGATCGCGCCGCGCATCTGCGGGAGATCGGCATCCCGATGCTCTTCATCCAGGGCACGCGCGATGGGCTGGCGCAGCGCGCTCTGCTTCAGCCGGTCGTGGACAGCCTCGGCTCCCGCGCGAGACTGCATCTGCTGGACAATGCCGACCACGCGTTTCACGTGCCGGCGCGAAGCGGCCGAAAGGATGCCGAGGTGCGGGAAGAGGCGCTGAGCGCCCTCTGCCACTGGATGGACGAGCTCGCCATCGGCTCGTAGAGGAGCGGCTGCGCGCCCCGTCTCGATTTTCGATCCGTTCGTCGCGCATGGCGGTAGACACGGCAAATTGCAGCCGGTATGCGAGTCCGCTAAGCTCGTTTCACAACACCCACCCGGGTTCCGTCCTCCGTCAATCAGAAAGGGAGCGCGCGTGACCGCAGTTTCCAAGACGCCGCTTGCCCGCGGCAGATTTCCCCTTGCTGCCTTTGCGGCAGTCCTCGCCGTTACAGTCGCGGTGGCCGCTCACGCCACGACTGCGCACCGCTTCCTCGATGGCAAGCTGTCCTGGCGCAGCATCGGGCCGAACATCGGCGGCCGCGTCATTGCGGTCGCGGGCGTTCCAGGCGAGCGCAACCTGTTCTACATGGGCGCCGTCGACGGCGGCGTGTGGAAGAGCACGGATTACGGCGTCGCCTGGCACAACCTCACCGACGGCAAATGGACCTCGTCGAGCGATAGCATCGGCGCCATTACCGTGGCGCCCTCGAATGCGAAGGTGATTTACGTCGGGACCGGCGAGACGGACATCCGCAACGACATGGTCACCGGCGACGGCATCTTCAAATCCGTCGATGGCGGCAAGACCTGGAAGTACGACGGGCTGCGCAATACGCGCACGATCAGCATCATCGCGGTCGATCCGCACGATCCGGACATCGTCTACGCGGCCTCGATGGGGCATGTGTTCGCCCCCAATGCCGATCGCGGCGTATTCAAATCCACCGACGGCGGCAAGACCTGGCACAAGATCCTTTTCGTCAACGACGGGACCGGCGCCATCGATCTGGTGATGGACCCGCGCGATCCCTCCGTCCTGTACGCGGCGATGTGGCAGGCGCAGCGCAAGCCCTGGGCGCTCGATGACGGCGGGCCCGGAAGCGGCCTGTACAAGACCACCGACGGCGGCGCGCACTGGACCAACATCTCGCGCAACCCGGGCCTGCCGCGCGGCGTGCTCGGACGGATCGGCGTCGACGTATCCGCGAGCGATCCGAACATCGTCTTCGCCATCATCCAGTCGAAGGGCGGCGGTCTCTTCCGGTCGGCCGACGGCGGCTCCACGTGGCGGCGCGTCAACGACAACTGGAGCCTGCGCCAGCGCGCGTTCTACTACATGACCGTCTATGTCGATCCGACCAACCCGCAGGTTCTCTACGTCCCTAACGTGGATGGCGTGTGGGTCTCCCGCAATGGCGGCAAGGCGTTCTCGCTGCTGCACATGCGCCACGGCGACAATCACACCGTCTGGATCAATCCCAAGGATCCCAAGGTCCTCCTGGTCGGGAACGACGGCGGCGCGACCGTGTCGACCGATGGCGGCAAGACCTGGAGCACCGAGCACAATCAGCCGACCGGCCAGTTCTACCACGTCGCGATCGATGACCAGTTCCCGTTCAACGTGTACGGCGCTCAGCAGGACGAAGGCTCGTTCGAAGGCCCGAGCGCGATGCCGGGAGGCTCCATACCAAACGGCGCCTGGCATGAGGTTGCCCTCGGTGAAAGCGCCTTCATCGCGCCGAAGCCCAACGACCCCGACGTCACGTACGGCAGCGACTATTACACGCTGATGCAGCGCTACAATCGGGTCACCGGTGCGCGACGATCCGTGAGCCCCTCGCCCGTATACCTCGATGGCGTATCGTCGGCGGAGATGGAGTACCGTTTCGGCTGGACCCATCCCATCTTCTTCTCGCCCAACGATCCGAAGAAGCTGTTCCTCGCTTCGCAGTACGTGATGACCAGCGAGGACGGCGGCCGCACGTGGAAAATCATCAGCCCGGACCTGACGCGCAACGATCCTGCGACCGAGAAGCCGAGCGGCGGCCCGGTCGACCTGGACCAGACCGGCGCGGAGGTGTTCCCGGACATCTCCGCCCTTGCGGTCTCGCCGGTCGACCGGAAGATCATCTGGGCGGGCTCCCAGGACGGCCTGGTCCACGTCACGCGCGATGCCGGCCGGCACTGGAAGGCCATCACCCCGCCGCAACTGACGCAATGGGCCGAGATCACCTCGATCGAGCCGTCGCATGTCTCCGCGGGTACCGTATACCTGACGGCCTCGCGTTACATGTGGGACGACTATCGTCCGTACGTCTTCGAGAGCAAGGACTTCGGGCAGCACTGGTCGGTTCTGACCACCGGACTGCCGGATGACGAGTCGGCTTTCGTCGTGAGGCAGGACCCGAAGGACCCTTCACTCCTCTTCCTCGGAACGGCCAACACGGTCGACGTCAGCTTCGACGGCGGAGCGCACTGGCGGTCGCTCGGCTTGAACCTGCCGCACGCCGAAGTGCGCGACATCGCGATCGATACGCGCGAGGGCGAGGTGGTCGCCGCGACGCACGGCCGCTCCTTCTGGATCCTGGACAATCTCGGGCTGCTGGAGCAGTTGTCGCAGGAGCCACATCCGGCCGCGGGGACGCCACAGCTCTACGCGCCGCAGACCGCGTGGCTCACGAATGCCTACGGGCAGAGCGCGCACGCGAAGTATCGCCATCCGATCGGACTCAATCATCCGTCGGGGGCCACGGTGTTCTTCCGCCTGCCCGCCGGATACGACGGCAAGACACCGGCGAGCCTGGATTTCCTGGACAGCCAGGGTCACCTGGTGCGCCATTACGCGCTGCACCTGCGCAGGAAGCACGCGAAGATGCCGGCGACGGTTCACGACAATCTGCTGCCGAACCAGGAGAAGCGGATCTCCGGGGAAAAGTTGACCGCCGTATCTGCCGGAGTGAACCGCTTCCGGTGGGATATGCGCTATCCGGATGCGACCGAGGTGATCGGATTCGAGCCGCCGGAGGACACCGATGGACTGACCGCCGATGCCCGGGGCCCGCTCGTCAATCCAGGGCGCTACACGGTCGTCCTGCACTACGGCGGGCGCTCCTCCAGAGAGACATTCCAGGTCGCGCTCGACCCGCGGTTGCACACGACGCCAGCGGCGCTCCGTGAGCATCTGGCGCTGCAGCTCGAGCTGCACCGCACCATCGACATGCTCGACCGGGATATCAATTCCGCGATCAGGGTGCGACAGCGCCTCACGCAAGCGGTGGGCGCGCACAAGGTCGACGGGTCTCGTGCGGCTCCGGCGCTCAGCGCGCTGAGCGCAGCGATCGACGGCGTGGTGCAGCTGAAAGTCCGCTCGAGCGAGGGCGATGTGATGCACCAGATGCGGCTGCGCAGCTTCCTCGCCTACCTGCAGTCGAATATCGGCCTCGACTACGGGATGCCGGATGCCAACATGGCTGCAGCCTGCCATCGGCTGGAGGGTCAGGCGAGAAGCGGCGAGACCAAGCTGAAGGCGGCCGCTTCGGCCGGCCAACGACTGCTGTAAGTCGGGGAAAAAAGTCGGCCCCGAAGGGCCGACGGAGGGATACCGGCGAGAGGAGACGCGGTATCAAGCTTGCGGAGTCACGCGGCGCACTGCGCTCAGCGGCTCGACTCCAATGTCGGCGCGCCCGAAAGGGACGAAGGCCGGGAGCGGTGACTGGACCTGCAACGGCCGGGTGGCAGAGAGGCCGGCCCGCCGCTCCCGAGACAAGTGCGGCTCAACGCCCATCGCGCAGCCCCCATTACCCGCGGTCGAACCCGAGCAGTCCCGCGCCACGGCTGACTTCGACGCACCGGACGTGACCGGAGAGCGCGAGCTGCATGCTCGGAACCGAGCAGGCATCGCGCGTCATGACCGGCTGGGGGCGGGCGAACGTCATGGGGGCGGTGACGGAGAGGGCGCCGGCGAGCGTGATGGCAAGGGCGCTGGCGGCGAAGGCGGCTTTCTGGATGGTGCTCATGATGTCTTCTCCTCCTGTTACGCCCCAAGAACACCGCCGGCCGCCAAAAGTTACAGCCATCCGGGGCCGGATCCAGGCACTTGCGGCATGAGCTACAATCGCCCCCCCCTCGGCGAGGCGCGCGTCATGCGAGCGTTGCGAATCATCGGCATCGTGGTCGGCTGCATCGTCGTGGTGCTCATCGCGGCGGTGATCGCGCTGCAGCTGCTCATCCATCCGAACGACTACAAGGACCGCATCCAGGCGGCCGTCAAGAGCTCCACCGGCCGCGAGCTCGAGCTGCCCGGCAACATCCATCTCGAGATCTTTCCGGCGCTCGCGGTGCGATTCGGGCCGGCGACGCTCGGCAATCCACCGGGGTTCAGCTCAGCCCAGCCGTTTGCCTGGATCCAACGGGCATCGCTTCGCGTAAAACTCCTCCCCCTGCTGCACCGGCAGCTCGTCGTGGGCAGCGTGGAGATCGACGGTCTCGATCTGCGGCTTCTCAAGAACGCGCAGGGCCAGGGCAATTGGTCGATGGCGGCCGGGAAGACGACGGCGCCCGCAACGCAGGCCTCGGGCGGTCAGATGACGCTGGCAGGAGTCGCCGGCGTCGTGATCAAGAACAGCCGCGTGAGCTACCAGGACATGGTCTTCGATCATCTAAACGTGACCATCGGGCACGTGGCGAGCGGCGTGCCGGCCCCCGTGAAGTGGAATCTCGACCTCACCACGGGTTCCGGCGCCCGGCCGATTCCGCTGTCGGGGAACGCCACCCTCGAATACGGCGCCAACGCGGCTCACCTCTCGGGCCTCGATGCGCGCATCGATGACTCGACACTGCGCGGCAACGTCGCCGTGACCCGCTTGAGCACCGGCGCGATGAGCTTCGACCTGTCGATCGACCACATCGATCTCGACCGATATCTGCCGGCCTCCAAGTCATCGAAGACGGCCGCCGCGCCCGCGGCGCAGCGCCAGCAGCCGGCGGAGCTGCCCACCAGCGCACTGAAGAGCCTGCAGTTGAACGGGAAGCTGGCGATCGGCAGCGCGACGGTCTACGGCATGAAGCTGTCACAGGTCCAGGTCGGCCTGGCCGCTGACGGCGGGGTGTTGCACATCAATCCCGTAACGGCGACGCTTTATGGCGGGACATCGACGGGAAACGTGACGTTGGACGCTCACGGCACCGTCCCGGTACTGCATCTGGCCGAAAGCCTTTCAGGGATTGACGTGCAGCCGCTGCTCGAGGGTTTCGCGAAGACGAATCGCGTTTCCGGACGGGGCAACGTGACACTCGATGTCACGGCACGCGGGAACACCACCTCGGCGATGCTGGCGTCTCTGGGCGGCCACGCCGCGGCCAATCTCGCCAACGGCGCCATCAACGGCCTGGATCTCTGGTCCGCCGTCAACAGCGCGGTCACGCTGCTGCAGAAGCACACCGTACCGTCGGGAGGAGTGGGCAAGAGCACCCGCTTCGACACCTTCAGGGCCTCCGCCGACATCACCAACGGCGTGGCATCGACCAAGGACCTGGACATCGCTTCCGGCGACCTGCACGTCACGGGACAGGGCACGACCAACCTCGTCACCGGAGCGGTCGATTATCGCCTGAATGCGGCGCTCCGGAAGGGAGCGTCGGGAGGAGCGGCTCTCGCCAATATCCCACTCCTGGTCAGCGGTACGATGACGAATCCGGCCGTGCGTCCCGACACGCAGGCGCTCGTAAAATCGCTGGCGCGGCAACAACTGCAGAAGCACAAGGGCGAGATCGAGAACAAGCTGCGCAATGTGCTGAAGGACTTCATCCATTGATCTCGCCGTCGGCAGCCGCGCGCCTTGCCGAGCGCGCCGCTCCCGTCAGGATCGGGCAGCTGCCTACCTGAGCGTCGAGTCCGCCGGTCACTGTAGAATGCAGCCGGGGATCTCTCCCGATGACCGCGACATGGCAGGAGTACCGCGAATGGCCGAGACGCCCGAATACGTTCCACCGAAGGTCTGGACCTGGAGCAAGCCGAGCGGCGGGACCTTTGCCAGCATCAACCGTCCCGTCTCGGGAGCCACGCACGAGAAGGAGCTGCCGGTCGGCCGCCACCCGTTGCAGCTCTATTCGCTGGCGACGCCGAATGGGGTGAAGGTCACGATCCTGCTGGAGGAGCTGCTGGCGCTCGGCCGCCAGAGCGCCGAGTACGATGCGTGGCTGATCCGCATCAACGAAGGCGATCAGTTCGGCAGCGGATTCGTGGCGGCCAATCCCAATTCCAAGATCCCGGCGCTGGTCGACCGCAGCGGCCCGCGGCCGATCCGCGTGTTCGAGTCGGGCTCCATCCTGGTCTACCTGGCGGAGAAGTTCGGCGCCCTGTTGCCGCAGGAGCCGTCGGCCCGCGCGGAGTGTCTGTCGTGGCTCTTCTGGCAGATGGGCGCGGGGCCCTATCTCGGGGGCGGGTTCGGGCACTTTTACGCCTACGCCCCCACCAAGATCGAATACGCCATCGACCGGTTCGCGATGGAGGTGAAGCGGCAGCTCGATGTCCTCGATCGGCGCCTGGCGGAGCACCCGTACATCGCGGGCGACGCCTACACCATCGCGGATATCGCGATCTTCCCGTGGTACGGCGGTCTGGTGAAGGGCTGGCTCTACGGAACGGCGGCGGAATTTCTCAGCGTGCAGGACTACAAGCACGTTCAGCGGTGGGCGGATAGGCTCCTCGAGCGGCCGGCCGTGCAGCGCGGACGCATGGTGAATCGCACGACCGGCGAGCTCTCCGGCCAACTGCACGAGCGCCACGACGCGAGTGACTTCGAGACCAAGACCGCCGACAAGCTGCCGCCATCGAAATGAGCGCCCTCCCGCAGGAGCAGCTGTTCCGGGAGTATCTCGCCGCGCTGGGCGATGCGGAGGGCGGCGCCGCGTTCCATCGACTGCACGCCGCCGATGCGCCCGTGCGCCATGCGCAAGGCATCGGGCGGGCGGGCGCGATCGATTGCGCCGAATTCTCCCGCACTCACCGGGACATCAGTATTGAGGGAGCGCAACGGCTCCCCCGGTTCGCGGGGCCTTCCCTTCTGCAGACGCCCGAGCGCTCGGAGGCCTCGGAGTCCGTCTGTTGGTTCGAAGTGCATGAGAGCGGCGAAGGGCGCAGTCTGGTGGTGGCGCTCGGCACACGCATGAGCAGCGGTGTGCCGCGAATCGTCTGGTGCACCATGGCCGACCGAGTGGAGCCCTGGTCCTTCCAGGAGGGCCTGCGGCAGGCGCTCGCCGACTATCCGTGGATGCGCAAGAGCGAGCCCGCGCAGGCTCGTGCCTTGCTCGATGCGGGCTACTACCGCCGCTACTGGCGCCCCCAGGTCCGGTTCAGCTCACTGCCAGATGCCCGCTTCAGCTGCCAGATGAGCGCGGCGTGTTGCAGGCACGACTACGAGATCACGCTGCCGCCGGAGGCACAGCTGCTCATCGATGCCATGCCATGGCGCGAGATCGACCCCGCGTTGGCCGGCACGCGGCTGCCGCAGCGGCCCGACGGCAAGCTGCAGCTGAAACGCCTGGATGAGACGTGCCGATTTCTCGACCGCCGGGGCCTCTGCCTCGTTCATCAGACGCTCGGACGACAGCCCTTTGGCGCCTGTTGTGTGTTTCCATTCTCGTTTGCCCGTACCCCCGAGAGCATCGCGGTCGGCGCCAGTCCCATTTGCGGCAGCGTGCGCGCGGGGCTGGGCGTTGGCTTCCAGGAGCGGGAGGAGGACCTGCGCGAGCGGCTGGTCCACGCCGAGCCGCGATCCGCGGAGGCCTATCGCCTGGCACCCGGCATCGAGATTCCCTGGGAGCGCTTTCGGGACATCGAGAAGGCGTTGTGCGACTGCCTCGCGGCCAGCGACACCCCGATGCGGCGGCGGCTCCATGTCGCGGCGCGGCTGCTCGGCGCCCTGAAAGGGCAGCAGCCGATCGAGCTCGACACCTGGATCGCGGAGCCCCTTCCCGTGATCGCCGCGGAGCTGCGCGAAGCCATCCGCGGCATGCTCGCGAGGATCGTCGGCTGGGACCGCGCGGCGCTGCGCCGCCTGCCGCCCGAGATCCCGCCGGATCTCTGCAATCGCGAAGTGCTGGAGCCTGCGATCCTGGCCCAAGTTCTGCGCAACACCCTCTTCTGCAAGGTGTACTCCTACCCCTTCGATCTGACGACGGCGCACAATCATCTGGTCGTGCTCTACCTGATCGCCCTCGTCATGCAGGCCGCCGCCACACCGCTTACGCCGCAGATGTGGCGGGAGCTCGGCTCCCTCGGCGTTCACGGCCTGCTGAAATCCATGCTTCACGAAGGGATGCCAGAGGGCTTCCGCGCCCTGCTCGGCACCGCGGAATTTGGCGTCTGGATGCTGGCGGCCTGAACGCGTGGGCGGAGGCCTGGCTGGCGCAGTGGCGCAACGGCTGACGGCGGCGCTGCAAAGCGAGCGTTGGGACTGCCCACAGCGCGCCTACAGCGTCAGATGGCGGCGCGCCCCAGCCGCTCGCGCAGGCGAGCCCGGCGTCGATCGCCGCATCGATGGCGTCGACGCTCAGGCGCGAGCGGAACGTCACCCTTCTCTCGCTGCCGCCGGACTCGAAAGCCCACGTGGTCGGTAAGACCACGTTCTCGAACGAGATCACCTCATGCCGCACGTCACCTCGAGACCCTTAGTGGACCGGATGAGCAGTGTCGCCTTCAGATGCGACTCCAGCTCTACAACATTGCGGCTGACGCCACGGAATGGACATCGGACGCGATCAGGCCCGTGGGCACCGGGAAGCGGGTACTCAGATCTTCTCGACGACAACGCGCAGCCCAGAGCGATGAAGAGCACCCCAGTCACATGGACATCGGCTTGCACGAGCTTGTGGACGAGAATTAATCGCCATATAAGTCGATAACAGGCCAAATATCCTATTTATGCGCCATATATGACGAGTAGCGTCACACTAATCTGCATGATATGATTCGTCTTAATTGACGAGTTCTAGCGTTATTGGCGCTATAGTCGTCATTAAAGTCGAGTAATGCGTATTATTCCAGACACGACCGACGCAGCCATAACCCGGATCCTCGGCGAAAGAATCGAGCGATACCGCATCGAAGCAGGCCTGACGCAGGCCGAGCTCTCCGAGCAGGCCGGCATTGGCAAGCGCACCCTCGAGCGCATCGAGGCCGGCCGCGGCGCCGAGCTCGTCACGCTCATCCGTGTACTGAGAGCGCTCAACGCACTCGACGGCTTCGATCGTTTGCTTCCCGAGTTGCCCGCCAGCCCAATCGAGCGGCTCGAGCTTCGAGGCAAGCAGCGCCAGCGGGTCGCGCACCCTCGCGGTCGGCGCGAAGCGACCGAGCGTGCAGGCGACGTCAGGGAAGGCGCACCGATCAAACCGTGGACCTGGGGCGTACCGCCCGCTGCCAGCCCATCTCCCGCAAAGGGCGCACGCTCCACCAAAGGGAAGAGATGAGTCATGGCCACGATTGCCGAGGTGAGGCTCTGGGGCCGCCGTATCGCAGCCGTGTCCCTGGACGAGCCGACCGACACGGCGGCATTCCAGTATGACCCTGAATTCGCGCGCAGCGGCATCGAGGTATCGCCGCTCGTCATGCCGCTTTCGCCGCGGATCTACACCTTCCCATCGTTATCGAAAGTCTCCTTCCACGGCCTGCCGGGATTGGTCGCCGACTCGCTGCCGGACAAGTTCGGCAACGCGCTCATTGACGCCTGGCTCGCTACAGAGGGCCGAACCCCCGCGAGCTTCAATCCCGTCGAGCGGCTCTGCTATACCGGATCGCGCGGCATGGGCGCTCTCGAGTTCGCGCCCGCCACTGGCCCGCGGCCTCGGCGATCGACGACGATCGGCGTGGACGCCCTCGTTGCGCTCGCATCCGACGTCCTCACCCACCGCCACGCCCTCCGCGGCTCCTTCAAACCAGACCATCGTAATGGCGCCCTCCGCGACATCCTGTGCGTCGGCACGTCAGCCGGCGGGGCACGCGCGAAGGCGATCATCGCGTGGAATCCCGACACGAATGAAGTCCGCTCGGGCCAGGTGACGGCTCCGGAGGGCTTCGGCTACTGGCTGCTCAAATTCGACGGAGTGAGTGGGAACCGTGACAAGGAGCTGGAAGATCCGAAAGGCTATACGGTCATCGAGTACGCCTACTCGCTCATGGCCCGCAGCGCCGGTATCGACATGACCGAGTGCCGGCTCCTCGAGGAAGGAGGCCTGCGGCACTTCATGACCCGCCGCTTCGATCGCACGAGTGCTGGCGGGAAGATCCACATGCAGTCGCTGGCAGCGCTCGCACATCTGGACTTCAACGCCGCCGGCGCGCATTCGTACGAGCAAGCCTTCGACGTCATGCGGCGGCTGAGGCTCCCGATGGGTGCCGTAGAGCAGCAGTTCCGGCGGATGGTCTTCAACGTAGTCGCCCGCAACCAGGACGACCACGTCAAGAACATCGCCTTCCTGATGAATCAAGAGGGCGAGTGGTCGCTCGCGCCTGCCTTCGACCTCACCTATGCGCACAACCCGGAAGGCCGCTGGACCAAGTCTCACCAGATGACGATCGCCGGCAAGCAGGACGGATTCACTCTCGATGACTTCCACGCCTGCGCCGTCATGGCAGGTCTCAAGCGCGGCCGAGCCGAAGCGATCCTCGATGAGGTGCGCGCGGCGGCGGTGCGTTGGCCGGAATACGCCGATGAGGCGGGGGTGCGGCCGTCGCAACGCGATCCGATTCGCGCCGCTTTTTGCCTGGAGTTTCCTCGAAAGGCTGCGACGCGGCGGCAGGCGCGCGGCTGACGGGGCACGACCGAAGCATCCATGTTCCCGGATGTCATCGGTACCCGGACCGGGCCGCTCATACAATCTGCAATTTGAACCCGACGGCGAAGAGGATGGCCGCCCGGCGTCCATGAACCAGGCTACGGCCGAGCAAGTACATAATGTTGGGTCCCGGCGCGAGAATGAGCGCGCTGCCTCTACAAGTCCGAAAGGGCGGGATCAACGAGTGCCGATCTTACGGCAGCACTTGATACAGCGCCGCCATGCCTGCTTCCGAGTGATCGCTGAAGTGGCAGTGGACGAGCCAGATGCCGGGATCGTCGGGCCGCATGTCGGCGGTCACCATCTGTGCCGGCAGAAGCGAGACCACGTCCGTTCGATGACCTCGCACCAGTACCGTGTTGCCGTGCCAATGAGGCGTGTGCTCATTGAAGAAGTCGCCGATCGTGATCAGGTACCAGCGAACGTGCTCACCCTTCTTCAGGCGAGTCATCGGCCCGTCCTGGTTTTTGAATGACGCCTATGGCAACCTGATGCTGATCGCAGCCATGTACCCCGATGAGCGCCACGCCGCCGATGAGGAGGGCCCGATGGATGCGGCCGTGGCGCCACAGGTCCCAGCTTCTATTCCAAAGCGTCGGAGGGCGCGCTCTACAACGACGGCATTGCCGCATCCGACAAGCCTGGCGACAGCGTTGCGCCGGGACACACAAGACGCATACCCGCCACCAGACGGACCTCGTCCGGGTGCTCGCCGCTGGCGAGCGCCTCACCGGTGAGGCCAGGACGGGGGGCAGTATCAGCCCGTAATGACCGCGTCCCTGTCGATCGGGCCGGCGGCCGTTCGGCCAGGTGATGGATTCATCCGAATCGAGAGCCTTGGGAGAGAGCCGTGGCCAGGAACGTGATTTGTCTTTGGTATGACGGCGCAGCGGAAGAAGCTGCCCGGTTCTATGCCCGGACCTTTCCGGACAGCGCCGTGACGGCGGTTCATCGTGCGCCAGGCGATTACCCGAGCGGCAAGCAGGGACAGGTGCTCACGGTGCAGTTCACGGT
>JABBNZ010000085.1 GCA_019352035.1 Pseudomonadota bacterium
GGGCAAAAAGCGCGGTATTTTGCCCGAGGCCTCGCCACCTGCGGCGGCGGGGCACGTCCCTGTGCCTGGCGTACTCGCTCGTGCCGCTTCGCAGCTCGCGGCGGCGCGAAGGTCTGCCGCGGCGGTCAGCGATACCTCGCCGCCAGCTTTTGCGCCAGCTCGCCTCTTCCGGTCGCCCGCAGCCGCTCGAGGTATGCGGGCAACTCCCCGCGCACGTGGAAGGGGCCGCCCTCCTGCACGACGTTCTCCAGCGGATCGCGGCCGCGCGCCGCATGGCGGATCATCGCGGCGCGCCACAGCGAGAGCAGTGTCGCGCCGCGGCCGACGATGTCGGGCCGCTCGGCGGCGAGGTTTCGCTGCTCGGAGGGATCGCCCTTCAGATCGAACAGCATGATGTCGTCGAAGAGATGGTAGCCGCCATGAAGGGTGCTGATCAGCATCCAGTCCTCGAACCGGACGCCCCGCTGACAGGTCCAGGCGCCCTGGGAGACGACCAGGTGGTCCCGGCCGGCATCCGCGCCAGTCCGCAGGCTCGCGGCGAAGGATTCCCCGTCCCAGCTTTCCGGCACGTTCCGGCCGAGCAGCTCGAGCAAGGTTGCGGTGACATCGAACTGGTAGTGCAGCGCGCGGCGCCGGCCTGCGCCGAGCCCGGGCCACCTGAGGATCAGCGGGACATGGGTCGTATGCTCGTCCGCGGTCTGGTGATCGCAGTAGATGTTGAGCTCACCCAGGGTCTCGCCGTGATCGGCGGAGATCATGATCGCGGTATCGCCTTCGACTCCGAGCTCCTCGAGGAGCTGCCGGAGCCTCCCCACGCAGCGATCGGCGGCGAGCACTCCGACGTCGTAGCCGTCGAACATCGCGCGCACCGCGGCCATGTCGACCATCTCCTGCGGCTGCCGCGGGTAATGGGCCCGATCGTACTCGTTCGGCCGGAACCCGCGGCCCTCCCGCGCGCCGTGGGGTCCGCAGCCCTGCCAGTGGCGCGCGCGCACTTCCTCCGTCAGCCACCCGGGAGGCGGCGCGTCCCGGAAAGGCTCCCCGTAGGAGGCCGCCGCGCGATACGGCGCATGAGGGTCCCACAGATGGACGTGGAGGAACCAGCCATCCTCCCGGCCGCGCCTCCGTAGCCAGTCGGCGGCAACGTCATAGACCTCCTCCGCCGTCTCCATTCCCCATTTGCCGACGTTGTAGGTCTCATCGAAGCCGGCGTGCCAGTGGAATGCCGAGTGGCGGTGCGCGAAGGAGCTGACGGTCACGGTCCGCAGCCCCGCCTGCTTCAGGTGGTTCGGGAATGAGTCCAGATGCAGGCGGGAGAAGAATCCTCTCTCCGGGCCGTCGATCGCGGGATCCGCATCGGTGCCGCCGTGGTTGACCACGCCATTGTGGATTCCGAAGCGGCCCGTGAGCAGGGCCGTGCGGCTCGGCAGGCAGGGAACGTCGGACGCGTACACGCCTTCGAACACGATCGCACCGGCTGCGATGGCGTCGATGTTCGGGCTGGTCGCGCGATGATAGCCGTAGCAGCCCAGGTGGTCGGCACGCAGGGTGTCGATGTCGATGTAGAGCAGTCGCATGGCGCCTTGACTCCCCTCGATGCGGTCCGCCGCGGCGCCGGCGCGGCGCTAGGGTACGCCGGGTGTCATCCCGCCCGCCGTCGGAGGCCGGCTCATTCCACCGGTCCGCCTGGGCCGCCCGGTTCGCCCGGCCCCACCGGTCCGCCCGGGCGCTCGGTATCCTGGACCCGCTTGCCGCGATCGCCCCGCACCGCCGAGGCCACCGCATGGGTGAGCCTCGTGAATGCGCTCGCGATGGTGCGCCGCAGAAAGGCAAAGGCCGAGCCGATCGCGATCAGCAGCGGGAAGAGGAACTGGTAGAGCGCGCCCGCCGAGTTCGGATCGATGTACGCATATGCCGCTTTCATGGGCATGCACGTGAGTACGGCGACGACGGCAAACATACCGATGAGGGTCATGCGCTTCATGGAGGGCACCCGAGCAAGGGCCATACCCATCAGGCTTCTGCTTCACCGAAGCGGCACCTGGCCGCATGCATCATCAGATCGAGCCGGTGCACGCCTTCCTCCTCGGGCATCGCTGCGCGCTCGCCGCGGTGGATCGGGACCGAGGAGAGCGCCGCTTCGATATCCGCATCGAGCGAGCGGTTGCCGTGGCTCGGCCGATCGCCGACGAATTGCAGGATTTGCCGCAGGACCCGCCCCGGATCCGTCTGCAGCGCCTCGAAGTCGACCCACAGCATCTGCTCCGGGGTCATCTCCGCGAGGCAACGCTCGAGCACGCGGCTGCAGGCCCATACCGCCTCCCGGAGAAACTCCCGCAGCACATCGTCCGTGCACTCCCATAAGGCGTACACGCGCATCATCGCGGTCCACATTCTGACGTTCGAGGCCACGATTTCCCCGGGATGACGCCCGATCCAGATGAAGCGGGCGCCCGGAAAGAGTGCGCGCAATGTGGGGATGCGGAAGGTGTGTCCTGGCGATTTCAACAGCGGCCGTCCGGCGCCGCCGGCGGCGACACCCCGCACGAACGCCTGCCAGCGGCGCAGATCGAGATCGGCGCCGTCACTCTGCCACGACGCGGCGGCGCATTCGAGCAGCCGCCGAGGATCGATCAGCCCTCGGTATATCGAGGGCTCACCGAGGAGCAGGATGGCGAACTCATCCTCCTGCGGTCCCTCGGCGGCGATGACACCTTGATCCATCGGACGCTTCACGGCGGCGGCGCTTGCGGGCGCCCCCGTCATGAAGCAGGTCGATGGATTGAAGCACTGCCAGGTATGCGGTGTGACCCAGCCGCCGCACGCGTTCACCAGCTCGTGCAGCAGCGTCGTTCCGGAGCGCCACAGTCCCACGATGAACACGGGATCCGCCGCGGGCTCGCCGCGCGGCAAGCGCTCGATCTGCATGCGCCAGTTGAGCTCGAACAAGCGGGCGTGCCACCGCAGTCGCAAGCCGTAGCCGAGCGGGGCGCGGACGGGCCTGCCGCCGAGGCGGATCCACTGCGCGAGCGCGCTCGCGCCGAACAGCGGCTGGAAGGCGCAGTCTCTCTGGGCGGTCATCCTTCGATAACTGCCCGGCCCAGCCTCGCGTTCCCTCAGCTCGGCATCGCGCCCGGCGGCATCGCACGGAATGGCCCGCGCCGCGCGTCTGTGCTACACAGACACAATGACCAAGATCCAGCTCGAGACCCGCGACGGGTCATGCCCCAGCTATGTCTATCGCCCCGCAGGCGCGGGCCCCTGGCCCGCGGTGCTCGTCTACATGGACGGGCTCGCCATCCGACCGGCCATGCTGCAGCTCGGCGAGCGCCTGGCGACCCACGGATACTTCGTGTTGCTGCCGGACCTGTTCTATCGGGCGGGTCCCTACGAGCCAATGGACCCGAAGGCGGTGTTCTCCGATCCGCAGAAGCGCAAGGTTCTGATGGAGAAGTACTTCGCCGTCGCGACATCGGCCAACATCATGTCCGACACGCGGGCATTTCTCGACTTTCTCGCTGCGCAGCCGGATGTGCAGCCCGGTGGGATCGGAACGACGGGCTACTGCATGGGCGGCCGCCTGTCGCTGATCGCAGCCGGGACTTACCCCGACTCCATCGTGGCTGCCGCCTCGTATCACGGCGGCAATCTCGCGAACGATGCTCCCGACAGCCCCCACCTGCTCGCGCCCAAGATCAAGGCGCGCGTGTACATCGGAGGCGCGACCGAGGATCAGTCCTTCCCGGATGACATGAAGGTCCGCCTCGAGAAGGCGCTTACCGACGCCGGCGTCGATCACGAGCTCGAGACCTATCCCGCCAGGCACGGCTGGGTCTTCTGCGACTTCCCGGTCTACGACGCCGCCGCCGCGGAGCGGCACTGGCAGACGATGCTCGCGCTGTTCGAGGCCAGGCTGAGGCGCTGAACTCGCAGGACCGGCGATGCCGGCGCGCCGGCGCCTAGCGGAATGCCGCCGTGAAGCCGGCGAGCACGTTGAGCCCCGGCGCGGGCTCGAAGTAACGGCCGTTGCCGTCATCGACGATGACCGATCCGACATAGCGCCGGTTGAGGAGATTATTGAGGCGCAGGAAGACGCTGAGGCGCGTCGCGCCGAAGTTCCTCGCATAACCGCCGGCGGCGTTGAAGACGGGGTAGGCGGCCGCGAACTCCGTGTTCGCATCGTTCACCATGATCGCGCTGATGTATTGCCCCGTGAGGCTCGCGCGCCACCCGAGCGAGCGGCCCCATTGGAGCCTGGCGTATCCGTCGTTGTGCGGCACCCCGGGCAGGCGGTTGCCCGAGGCGATGAGCCGATTCGCAGTCCGGCACGGGACGCCGGCGCAGGTCATGTAGGCATCGACGTAGATCGCGTCGATGTAGGTATAGGCGAGCTGGGCGTGCCAGCTGCCGGCGAAGCGATAATCGAGCGAGGCTTCCGCACCGCTGCGCCGGGTGCGGCCGGCATTCTCATACGTCGAGCGACCGCCCACGTTGGTCGCCAGGACGATCTCGTTGCGGGTCAGGGTCTGGAAGGCGGCGATCCCGGCTCGAAGATGCGCGCTCATCAGGAATTTCGCGCCGATCTCGCTGTTGACGCTGCGCGCCGGACGCAGCCCGAAATTCAGACCCGCCGTGCCGTTCGGCCGGTAGGCGAGCTCCGCGGCGATGGGTGTCTGGAAGCCCTGGCCGTAAGAGGCGTAAAGATGCAGCCAGGGGCGCGCGGCGAACAGCAGACCCGCCACGGGTGAGCTGGCGGTGTACGTCATTGCGCCGCTGTCATTCCCGCTGACGGCGGTGATGAAGTGATCCTGCGAGAGGAAGCGCACCTCGCTGTGGCGAATGCCGGCCGTGAGCGTCCACCGCGGCACGAATTCCCAGCTCGCCTGCGTGTACTCGTCGATGTTGCGGGCGATGTCGTTCTCGTTGCGGCGCAGGGCGCCGAGCACGCCCAGCGTGCCGCCGACGAAGTTGTTGTACCCTCGGCGCAGCTCGTTCTGCGTATCGTAGCTCGCGCCCACGACCCAGGAGAGCGGCCGGCCCGCGAGCGGGCCCTGCCAGGTCCAGCGCGCATCGGTGCCGCCGAACTGACGGTCCAGATCGATCACCCCGCCCGAGCTCGTCGGCGCCAGCTGCGGGCCGACCGGGATCGAGAGGAACTGCCGCACCGCCCGATGTCCGAAATAGCCCATGAGCCGGATCGACTGCCGGCGGGTGAGGCCCAAGTGCAGGACGAGACCGGCCTCCTGCTGCTGCAGGCTCTTGCGCGTGTTGAAGAGGAGCGAGGCCGGATCGGTCTGGTCGGGATTGGCGGCGAGTGCCGCCGCGGTGAGGCCCTGCGGATCGTTGGCATTGGGCCGCGACAGGATGTTTGCGATGAATGTCAGCTTGGTGCGGGAGCTGAACGTGTAATCGACCTTGCCGTTGAAGGACTCGCTGCGCGCGCTCTGGTGCGGCCGGTAGCCGCCGAAGGAGAAGTGCGTGAAATCCACATTGTATGCAAGAGGTCCCACGGCATCGCTGGCGTCGACTCCGGCACGGAACGTATCGAAGCTTCCATAGCCGACGTCGGTCCGCACCTCTGCGGGCGATTTGCCGTCGGCGGTGAATATCTGGATTACGCCTCCCGAGGAGTTGCCATAGAGCGCCGAGAAGGGCCCGCGGAGCACTTCGATCCGCTGCGCGGAGTCCAGGTTGAACTGGGACACCTGCCCCTGACCGTCGGGTCCCGTCTGCGGAATGCCGTCCTGGTAGATGCGCACGCCGCGGACGCCGAAGGTCGAGCTCGCGCCGATGCCGCGAATCGAGATCTGCTGGTCCTGGGCGTAATTGTTGCGGTTGCGTGCGAGCAGGCCCGGCACGGAGCCGATGTCATCCGCGAGGTTGATTCCCAGGGAGTCGCGGCGCAGCTGCGCCGCCGGAACGTCGCTGATCGCTGCCGGGACGTCGAACGCCGGCATCGCCACCCGCGTCGCGGTGATCACGATGTCCTTCAGCGGTGGCGTCTCGGTTGCGCGGGCCGGGCCGGTCCACAGGGCTGCACTGCCGAGCAGCGTGAGAGCCATCGCGTAGCGGGCAAGACGTTGCTGTTGTCTCATTGAGCACTGGCGATTCTGGCGGGAGATGAATTATTGCGCGGCGGAGCCGAGGGTTCCATCGGCTTCGGCGCTGCGCGCTCGGTGTGTACCGTCCGCGACACGACTTTCGATCCGCCTAGAGATTTTCTCTAGCGGCGACTCGCGATTTTCGCGGGCATGTCGAGCGCTGTACGGCGATGCGAGAGGGGAGAGCGTGTCCTGCTCCCGCAGGATGTCGCGCGCTCGGGTGATCTCGACCATGCCGGTGACGGCGATGGAGATGTCCCGATGCGCTCCTCCAGCGTCAGCAGATGCGTGATGTTGCCGTAGGCGTCAACCTGCTCGGCCCGGCGCCCCGGGGGCCGGATGGACCAGGCGAGCGTGTGCCGCTTCCCGCCGCCCGGCGGCTCACCCGCGCGCCTACTTCAATCGGCCCTCGTTGGCTTCGTAGGAGGCCACCGTGTTCCCGTGCGCGGCGGCATAGGCGCGCAAGTAGCGCTCGAAGCTGTCATAGCTGCGCGCGCCCTTGGTTGCGATCCACTCCTGACGCATCTGCTCGGGGCCCGGTACCTTCAGGATCGAGGTTGGGGTGTAGCGCTCGCCCGCGGTGACGGGCGCGGTCCCGGCGCCGTCGAGGTCGGTGTGACTGCGCAGCCACTGCGGGGTCGGCTTGTGCGCCACCGCCTGCGCCTCGCGTCGCAGCAGTGCCGGGTTCTCGCACTTGGCTGGATTGAGCTGCGCCGGTACCCGCATCGGCAGCACCGGCACGGAGTCCGTTCGCGGCGTATCGCGCCAGATGCCGGAGATCACCCGCGTGTTGGCATCCCATTGCGACATCGGCGGCAAACCGAGAGCGGCTTCGATGGTACGCACGATGTTCACCTGCGACAGCGGCTGTGTATCGAGGTCGCCTGATTTGACCCAGGGCCCCATCGCCAGGCCCAGCGTGCGATGCGCGTTGATGTGATCGGCTCCGCTCTGGGCATCGTCCTCATCCAGGAAGACCGCCATGTGGCGCCATTCGGGCGTGCCGGAAAGGTAATGGAGCAGGGTGGCCGTGGCGTGGTCGTTATCGGCCACGTAGTAGCGCGGGCTGAAATAACAGGGACTCAGGCCCGCGGTGTGATCATCGGGGATCCAGATGAACACAAAATGTGGGAACGTCCGGCGCGGGTGCGCCTTCAGCCAGGCGATGGCCGTGGCCACCCGGCTATGATCGAGAGTCATCCGATCCCACCCTGGATAGGTCTGATCGACGTGGGCCAACATGGCGCTGTGGATGACGCCGTCACGGGCGCGCGTCAAGTTCTCGCCAAAGTCCTCGAACGACACTCCATGGGCAAGCAGATCGTTGAAGAGGTAAAGGCGCTCGGGGTAGCTCATCCAGGGATTGGAGTAATTGCCCAGGCGCCGGCGGGCGTACTCGAACGGATCGTGACCTTCCCGCCACGCCGGGTTCAGAGCGCCGGTGCCGCCGGGCCCCGCATTCCAGATGAGACCCCGATCGGAGTAATACTCGGGCCACAGCCGTTGCACCACATCGGAGTCCGACGCGCCGTCCGTCCACTGGTGTCCCTGGGCGGTGACCTCGCCGTCGGCCATGAAATTGGCGAACAGCGCCTCGTGCGCCGCCAGGCGGTAGAGATTCGGCAGCTCCTGCGGGCCATACAGGTCGAAATGCGGATCGGCCCATTTGCCCGCGCGCGGGTAGTCGCCGAAGTCCTCATCGAAGGTCTTGTTCTCGCGCAGGATGAAGATCACGTAGTGGATGTGCTGGCGCAGAAAGGCGGTCGTGCGCTCGTTCTGCGCGGCCAGAGTGCCGCGCTGCGCCCGGAGAAAACCATCATCCTGCAGCGCGGACCGGGTCCACGCCGGAAGTTTCCGCGCCAGATGCCGCAATGACACGCTCTGCAACATCCCGTGCATCATGTTCCCGATGTATTGCCATTGCAGGTTGGGGCCCGTCCCGAGGCCCTTGGCCGCAACCACGTAGAGGTGCTGCCGTGCGACCGTGAGCGCACTCGGGTACCAGCCCGTCGGGATCAGGCCGAGAGGTTTGCCTGTGGCGGGATCATAGACCGCCACGTCGTCGTTGCCGGCGTTGGCGACGAATAGCTTGCCGCCTGCGACGGTCAGCGCGTCGGGGTAGCTGCCGGGGGGCGCGGCGGGATAGGGGCTGTCCGCAATGACGCGCACGGCTTTGAGCGCCCGGGTATCGACTTCCACCAGCGCATCACTGTTGGCATCGGCCACCCAGATGTCCGGTCCCGCCGCTGCCGTCATGGCGGTGGGATGGACGCCGGCCGCGATCGTGTACGGGCCGAGCGCCGGTCCCGTGGCGACCGTGCCGAGCACTTTCAGAGTGCGGCGGTCCAGAATGGTGACGCCTCGTCCCGCCCAATCGCTTACCGCGAGGCGCCGCCCGCCGTCGGCCAGAATCACCGCGAAGGGATAGGGGCCGACGTTGACGTAATCGGCGTGACCGCTGCGGATGTCGATGCGCGCCAGACTGTTGGCCAACATCCCCGTGACGTACAGGTGGCGGCTCCTCGGACCCACGACCACCGAGTCGGGGTAGAAATGATACGGCAGCGCATGAGCTCCCTGGTACGTATACGGGTATTGATCGCTGGGAAATGCCTGCCATTGCAGGGGATACTGGCGCACGACCCGCACCTGGTCATTCGCGATTGCGAGTGCCAGCACCTTGTCGGAGTTCCCTCCGGTCGCATAGACGGTGCCGTCGCCCGCGGCCGCCAGCCCCTGGAACAGGTCGGTGTGGGATTTGACGCTCGTCGGAATCGCCCGTGGATTCTCCTCGGCGCGCTCGGTCGCCGCAGCCTCCGCCGCGCGCTGCGCTCCCGACTGATTGGTGGAGTAGACCGCGCCGGCGGCGCCCGTATGGCGCGGATCCAGCGCCTGTCCGCTGCTGCCGGCGGGTGCGGCGAAAACAACGGCTTTGGCCGGCGCCGCCTTGGTGAAGGCCGCGAGCCGCGCCTGGCGCTGCAACGCGAGGCTGTACGAGGTCACGGTCTGGAACGGGGTCGACCCATTGGCCAACACCAGCACGTGCCCGGCGACGCTCAGTACGCCTGTGGGAAAATTCGGCGTACTGATGATGGTTCCCACCGGGGTCACATGCCGCCAGGTCGGAAGTATGCCGGTGTAATGGGAGCGGTTGGCCGCCGTGACCTTGATCGGTGACGGAACGAGATACTGCTGAGTCGCAACATTTGCCGAGAGGCAAATTGCCGGCACCATCCCGAGCAGCCAGCACGAGCTGCGGAGCATGTGTCTGTTTCTCGGCCTCATGAGCAATCTTCCCTCGCGTGATTTGCGCTCGAGTGTATACGAAAATTGCTCGATCCTCGGCATCCCCCTTCGGGGTCGCTCTTGTTCCGGATCTGTGCCACCGCCTGCTCGAGGATCGCGATGATGCGGCCTGCCGCTCCTCGGAGCCCGAAGCCGGGCGGCCAGCTGCCCAGCCCGGCAACACGAGCGGATGCGGGCCGTGGCGGCGGCCTCGGGCCTGCGGAACCTCCTGATGGGCTGGAATGCGATGAAAGCGCAAGGGAGCCTCGATCGCTGGAACGTGCGGCGCGCGACCGCCGCCGCTCTCACGGCGGGTTTCCCGGGAGTATCGGCGGGGCGTATCCGGGCCGGATCCGCTAGACGAGCACCCGCTCGATGCCGCCGCTGTTGGCACGCGCCACGTAGTCGGCCATCCAGTTCTCGCCGAGCACGTGGCGGGCGATCTCGACGACGATGTAGTCGGCCTCGAGGTCGGCGTCGTCGTTGTAGCGCTTCAGGCCCTGGAGGCAGGACGGGCACGAGGTCAGGATCTTCACCTGCGCGGTGCCTCCCGCGCGCAGCTTGTCGGCACCGGCGCGGACCTCCTCCTCCTTGCGAAAGCGTACCTGTGTCGACACGTCGGGGCGGGTGATGGCGAGCGTCCCCGACTCCCCGCAGCAGCGGTCGTTCTTCTCGATGCGGCCGTTGCGCGACTCGTTCATCAGAGAGTTGACCACCTTCAGCGGATCGTAGCTCTTCATCGGCGAGTGGCAGGGATCGTGGTACATGTACCGCGCGCCGGTCACTCCCTCCAGGCGCACGCCCTTCTCCATCAGATACTCGTGGATGTCGATGATGCGCGAGCCGGGGAAGATCTCCTCGAACTTGTAACCCTGAAGCTGGTCGTAGCAGGTCCCGCAGCTGACCACCACGGTGCGGATGTCGAGGTAGTTCAGTGTGTTCGCGACACGGTGGAAGAGCACGCGGTTGTCCGTCGTGATCTTGTCCGCACGGTCGAACTGGCCCGCGCCGCGCTGCGGGTAGCCGCAGCAGAGGTATCCCGGCGGCAGCACGGTCTGTACGCCGACGTGCCAGAGCATCGCCTGGGTGGCGATGCCCACCTGGGAGAAGAGACGCTCGGATCCGCAGCCCGGGAAGTAGAACACCGCCTCGGTGTCGCTGCTGGTCGCGGCCGGATTGCGGATGATCGGCACGTAGTCCGGGTTCTCGATGTCGAGCAGCGCCCGCGCCGTCTTCTTGGGCAGGCCTCCCGGCATCCGCTTGTTGACGAAGTGCACCACCTGCTCGCGCACCGGGGGCTTGCCCGTGGTGGCCGGCGGCCGGCGCGTCTGCGCCCGGGCGACGCCCTTCAACAGCCCGTGAGCCGCCCGCTGCGCCTTGTAGCCCCACTCGATCATGAGCTTGCGGGTCAGGCGGATGGTCTGCGGCCGGGTGGCGTTGAGGAAGAACATGGAGGCCGCCGTGCCCGCGTTGAAGCGCTTCTTGCCCATGCGCCGCAGCAGGTCGCGCATGGCCATCGACACGTCGCCGAAGTCGATGTCCACCGGACAGGGGTTCGCGCACTTGTGGCAGACGGTGCAGTGATCGCCGACGTCGGCGAACTCGTCCCAGTGGCGGATGCTGACGCCGCGGCGCGTCTGCTCCTCGTAGAGGAACGCCTCGATGAGAAGCGAGGTGGCGAGGATCTTGTTGCGCGGGCTGTAGAGCAGATTGGCGCGCGGTACGTGGGTGGCGCACACCGGCTTGCACTTGCCGCAGCGCAGGCAGTCCTTGATGGAGTCGGAGATCGTGCCGATATCCGACTGTTGCATGATGAGCGACTCGTGACCGAGCAGGTTGAAGCTCGGCGTGTAGGCGTTGGCGAGATCCCCGCCTGGCAGCAGTTTCCCGCGGTTGAACCGGCCGCCCGGATCGATTGTCTGCTTGTACGCCCGGAATTCCGCGACCTCGGTCTCCTCGAGGAATTCCAGCTTCGTGATCCCAATGCCGTGCTCTCCGGAGATGACGCCGTCCAGCCGCCGCGCAATGCCCATGATTCGGGCGACCGCCGCGCTCGCCGTCCGCAGCATCTCGTAATCGTCGGAGTTGACCGGGATGTTGGTGTGCACATTGCCGTCGCCCGCGTGCATGTGCAGTGCGACCCACACACGGCCTCGCAGGACGCGCTGATGCGCCGCCTCGCATGCCGCCGGTATCGGGGCGAATACTCTACCCCCGAAGATCTGCCGCAGAGGGTCCCGCAGCTCGCGCTTCCATGACATGCGGATCGTTCGGTCCTGCACCACATCGAACACCCGCAAGCCGGGCGCGGCGGCCAGGCGCGCCCGCAGGTGCGGGATCAGCGCCTCGTAGCCCAGCGCCTGAAGCTGTGGCAGCGCCGCTTCGAGCCCGGTATCCAGGTGTGCCGCGAGCCACTCCCACCGGGAGCGCACGCCGGCGAGCAGCTGCCGCGTCTGCGATCTGCGCTCGCCGATGACCTCTTCATCCGGCAGGTGGCCCATCTCGCTGTCCTCGGCGCGTGCCAGCGCCAGCGGCGCCGCGAACACCTGCTCCAGCGCGCCGATCAGTGCGAGCTTGTTGGCGACCGAGAGCTCGATGTTGATCCGCTCGATCTCATCCGTGTACTCACCCATGCGCGCGAGCGGCAGCACCACGTCCTCGTTGATCTTGAAGGCGTTGGTATGGCGGGCGATGGCGGCAGTGCGGGCGCGGTCCAGCCAGAACTTGCGCCGCGCTTCCGCGCTCACCGCGATGAAGCCTTCTCCGCTGCGGGCGTTGGCGATGCGGACCACATCCGAGGTGGCGGCCGCGACGGCGGCCTCCTCCTCGCCCACGATGTCGCCGAAGAGGGCCATCTTGGGCAGCGAGCCGCGCTTGGACTTCGTGGTGTAGCCCACTGCGCGCAGGTAGCGCTCATCCAGATGCTCGAGACCCGCGAGCCGCACCGTGCCGCGCGCCGCCAGGCCGTCGAGGTAATCCTTGATCTCGACGATCGCCGGCACCGCATCGCGTGCCTGGCCGAAGAACTCCAGACACACCGTGCGGGTATGCGCGGGGCTGCGGTGCAGGACCCAGCGCGCCGAGGTGATGATGCCGTCGCAGCCTTCCTTCTGCACGCCCGGCAGGCCGCCGAGGAACTTATCGGTGACGTCCTTGCCGAGTCCCACCTTGCGGAACTTTGAGCCCGGAATGCGCAGCGTCTGCGTGCGCAGGACGGCGGCACTCTCGGGCGGCTGACGGCCGTCCTTCCAGAGCAGCTCGAAATCGGCCGACTCGACGTCGTGGATCTTGCCGCGATTGTGGGCGAGGCGGGTGACCTCCAGCCAGTGGCCCTCGCAGTCCACCATGCGCCACCAGGCGAGGTTGTCGACGGCGGTGCCCCAGAGCACGGCTTTCTTGCCGCCCGCGTTCATCGCGATGTTGCCGCCGATGCAGGAGGCATCCGCGGAAGTGGGGTCCACGGCGAACACCAGTCCGCCCTTGTCCGCCGCGGTGGCGACGCGGCGTGTCACGACGCCCGCCTCGGAGAAGATCGTCGGCACGGGATCGGCGACGCCGGGCAGCGCGACGGTCTCGATGTCGCCGAGCCGCTCGAGCTTCTCCGTGTTGATGACGGCCGAGAGAGGGGTCAGCGGAATGGCCCCGCCCGTGTAGCCCGTGCCGCCGCCGCGAGGAATGATGGTGAGCCCGAGCTCGATGCAGCCGCGCACCAGGTCGGGGATCTCGGCCTCCGTGTCCGGCATCAGCACGACGAAGGGATACTCCACCCGCCAGTCGGTCGCATCGGTGACATGCGAAACGCGCGCGTAGGCATCGAATCGGATGTTGTCGCTGCGCGTGCGGCGGCCGAGCACGCGCGCCGCCTTGCGGCGCAGCGCGGCCCAGGCATCGAAGTCGGCCTCGAAGGCATGCACCGCCTCGCGTGCTGCCGTCAGCAGCTCACCGACGCGGTCGTAGCGCTGAGTGTCGCCCGCATTGCGCCGGCGGTCGACTTCGGTCAGCCGGTGGTGCAGCGCCTCGATCAGGAGGCGCCGCCGGCGCTTGTTCTCGATCAGGTCGTCCTGCAGGTAGGGATTGCGGCGCACCACCCAGATGTCGCCCAGGACCTCGTACAGCATGCGCGCCGAGCGCCCGGTGCGCCGCTCGTGCCGCAGGTCCTCGATCAACGCCCAGCACCGCGCTCCGAGCAGCCGGATCACGATCTCGCGGTCGGAGAAGGACGTGTAGTTGTAGGGAATCTCGCGCAGCCGCGCCGACGGCTCCCGTTCCCGCTCGGGCGCGGGTCCGAGGGGCAGCTCCTCTTGGGACGGCATGGCGTTCATGACCTCAAGGAAGGTCAGTGGCGCCCATCAAGTATCGGTCGCATTCCCGGGCGGCGCCCCGTCCCTCGTTGATGGCCCAGACGACGAGGCTCTGGCCGCGCCGGCAGTCGCCCGCCGCGAAGACGCCCTTCACGTTGGTCGCGAATACGCCGTGCTCGGCCTCGATGTTGGAGCGGGCGTCGGTGCGCACGCCGAGCTCGGTGAGCAGCGGCTGCTCCGGACCGGTGAATCCCATCGCCAGCAGCACCAGATCCGCCGGAATCTCGCGCTCGCTGCCGGGCACGTCCATCGGCACGTGCCTCCCGCCGCCATCCTTCTGCCAACCCACCTCGACCGTGCTGATCGAGCGTACGTGTCCTTCGGCGTCGCCGTTCAGGCGCTTCACCGTCGTGACGTACACCCGCGGGTCCGCGCCGAACTTCGCCGCGGCTTCCTCCTGCCCGTAGTCCAGCTTGTACACCTTCGGCCACTCCGGCCACGGGTTGTCCGCCGCGCGATCCATCGGGGGCCGGGGCATGATCTCGATCTGCGTCAGGCTCTTGCAGCCCTGGCGCATGGCGGTGGCGACGCAGTCGGTGCCGGTATCGCCGCCGCCCACGACCACGACGTGTCTGTCCCTGGCATGGATGGGGCTGTGATCCGGGCCGCCGTTGAGCAGCGCCTTGGTGCTGGCCGTCAGGTACTCCATGGCGAAGTGCACGCCCCGGAGCTTGCGGTTCTCGACAGTCAGATCCCGCGCCCGCGTGGCTCCGGTGCACACGACGACGGCGTCGAAATCCTTGAGGAGCAGCATCGGCTCGACGTTCTCGCCGACGTTGGCATTGCAGACGAACTTGACGCCTTCCTGTTGCAGCATCTCGATACGCCGCAGCACGATTTCCTTCTTGTCGAGCTTCATGTTCGGGATGCCGTACATGAGCAGACCTCCGGGCCGGTCGTCGCGCTCGAGCACGGTCACCAGGTGGCCCGCGCGGTTGAGCTGCGCGGCCGCCGCGAGGCCCGCCGGGCCGGAGCCGATCACCGCCACGCGCTTGCCGGTGCGCGCCGCGGGCGGCTCGGGCGCGATCCAGCCCTGCTCCCAGCCCTTCTCGACGATGGCGTTCTCGAGAGTCTTGATGGTCACCGGCGGCGCGCTGATGCCGAGCACGCACGAGCCCTCGCAAGGGGCCGGGCACACCTTGCCGGTGAACTCCGGAAAGTTGTTGGTCTTGTGCAGCCGCTCCAGCGCCTCGCGCCAGAGCCCGCGGTACACGAGATCATTCCACTCCGGAATGAGGTTGTGCACCGGACAGCCCGAGGCCATGCCGGAGATCAGGGTTCCCGTGTGGCAGAACGGCACGCCGCAGTCCATGCAGCGGGCGGCCTGATGCATCAGGCGCTTCTCGTCCATGTGATGGTGGAACTCCTTCCAGTCGCGCACCCGCTCGACGGGCGTGCGGTCCACGGGGAGCTCGCGCAGATA
>JABBNZ010000086.1:0-14496 GCA_019352035.1 Pseudomonadota bacterium
CGCCCGGCCGCTTGGCCCGGCTGCGAAAGACGCCGGGCCGTCGGCCGGCTGCGGCCTGTGGACTACGGGGAAAACCGTGCCACTTGTCGCCGCATTACCCATTCAGATTTCAATAGAGCCTAGAGAAAGAATCTTCGTGGATCCGACCAATGTAGCCTGGATCGGCGCCAGCAATACCGTCAATCTGAAGCTCGGTGTCCATGGCGGGGATGGTCTTAGCATCGAGGCCTACGTGAACAATCTGTTCGACAACGGTACCCTGGTCGAAGCGGCACAGGATCAGAATGGATACCTCACGGCCAACCCGGCCGCTCCGTGCCCGCCGTGCGTCAGCGCGGCATTTCCGCCTGTTGCCCCAGCCGCGGTGGGCTCCTTGAACATCATCGAGGCCGGGTTGCCGCTGCGGCGCACGATCGGCATACGTGCCGATTATGAGTTCTGACGTGTCCAGTCGAGACCAGTCCATCAGGAGGGATGCACTCGTGGCGTCGGGTCCGGATGCGCCGATGGACCTGCGGGAGGTCACGCGCGCGGTAGTGGAATTTGCGCTTGGTGCTTCGACGGAGATCTCACCGCACGACGAGAAGCTGCTACCCGAGCTCGCCGAGCACTTGCGGCCCGGTATGACAGTGTATGTCGCACACACGCCGCGATCTTCGCTCGAGGATGTCGTGCGAGTCGCCTCGAAGCTCCAGGCGATGGGTTTCACCGCTTCACCGCACATCGTCGCGCGCCGACTGCCGAGCGAGCGGGCGCTAAAGAGTGCGCTACGGACTCTGCGGGATAGCCGGGTGGAGCAGGCGCTGCTTGTGGCGGGCGATCTCGATCCACCCGCCGGTCCCTTTACCAGCACGATAGATGTGATCGACACGGGGTTGGTGCAGGAGGCTGATTTTCGGCGCCTCGGGGTGGCGGGGCACCCCGAGGGGCATCCGGTGATCCGGCCGGAGACCCAGCTTGCCGCGCTCCGCCGCAAGCAGCAGTTTGCCGAGCGAGCCGGCATCGCCCTACACATCGTCACTCAGTTCGGCTTCAATCCCGAAGCGGTGTTCGCTTGGGATCAGCACCTCGAGACGGAGGGCATCCGACTGCCGGTGCACGTCGGGATTGCCGGTCCTACCGCACTCGGCAAGCTCATGAAGTTTGCCATCCAGTGCGGCATTGGCAGCTCCATGCACACCCTGGTCAAGCACAAAAACGCCATGGCCCGTCTGATTCATGCGCCAAGCGGCCCCGACGAGATGTTGCTCGGTCTGGTCAAGGGGCGCGCGATGTATCCCGGCTCGCGGCTCGTCCAACCGCACCTGTACACCCTGGGAGGCGCACTGGCGGCGGCGAGATGGCTGCAGGCTGTCATGGACGGCAGCTTCGACCTCCAGTCCGATGGCAAGAACTTCAATATCGCCACCTGAGGCGCCGGCCCGTCCGACGCGGCTGCGTAGGCGGCTGCGATGGTCATCTCCCCTGTTGCCCATCGCTACTGAGCGAAGTAAGCCGTGTCGTCGAGATCGGCGATGAGCCCGGGTTGTTCCGGCTTCCAGCCAAGTAGCGACCGCGTCCGCTCGCTCGACGTCGGGACGTCGAATGCCGCGAACGGGGCGAACCAGCCAAAGTGAGTGGCTGCCTCCTCGGGCGTTTTCGAGACAACCGGAATGTTCAGGCGGCGGCCGATCACTTCGGCGATCTTCCTTAAGGGCACTCCTTCTTCCGCAACCGCATGGAAGGGACCGCCTTGGGCGCCGCGCTCCAGTGCCAGACGATAGACTTGAGCGGCGTCCTGCCGATGCACGGCCGGCCAGCGATTGAGCCCATCGCCGATGTAAGCTGAGACGCCTTTCTCACGGGCCATGCGGATCAAAGTCGGCACGAAGCCATGGTCGCCGTGGCCGTGCACGGATGGCGGAAGGCGGACCGTCGAGGCGCGCACGCCGCGTGCCGCCACGGCGATCGCCGTCGCTTCCGAGGCTCGGGGATAGGCATCGGTCGTAGGAAGGGGCGGATCGCTCTCGGTTGCGGTCCGACCCGGGGCAAAACCGAGCCCTGAGGTCACCAGCAGGGGCCGATTGGAGCCTGCGAGCGCACTGCCCAGGACCTCGATGGCCCGCCGGTCCGCCCCGCAATTTTCAGCAAATTTGGAGAAATCGTGACTGAAGGCTGTGTGGATCACAGCGTCCGTCTGAGCTGCACCGCTTTTGAGGCTTGCCAGGTCCTCAACGGACCCGCGATGGGGCTTGGCGCCCGCGGCAATCAGCGCTTCCTCCCCTTTCTCCGAGCGAGCCAGACCGAGGACCCGATGGCCGGCGGCAAGCAGCTCTTTGACGACGACCGAGCCGACCCAACCGGTGGCACCCGTGACAAATACGTGCATGAGTCACGTCTCCTTAAGGCTTCATTGCCAGAATCTTGGGCAATTGAACAGGCGTTTTCGCTAACGGTGCAGCGGACAGCATTACGTCCACCAGCGCACGACATTCGTTCTCCCCCGTAGCCAACAGCTCGCGCATCGATTTCATCCGCGAGATCAGGCAGAGCATCGCGGCGACCATCCAGGTGGGTAAGCCCTCCATCCTGGCCTTCGACTTCGGATATACCTGATGCCCCAGGCTCTTGATCAGCGCGAAGCTCTCGCGCATTCCTTGCGCCAGGACGATCGCTTCACCCCACGAAGCGCCGCCTCCACGGCGCTGACCCGCCACGGACGCACTCTCAAAGGCCACACAAAGCGGCACGTGGCAGCGCAGCCAGAGGGGCATGTCAGGCTCGACCGCCGCCGGCAGTCCGGCGGCGTTGAACACCTCCACCCAGCGCTGCTGGCTCATGATGGTCTTTTGCCCGCCGGCGCCGATGGTGGCTTTGAGAGTGCCGTCACGACCAAACATGGCCTGCACGGCCGGCATGCCGAAGGAGCAGCGCTCGGCGCCTACCGCGTCTCGCAGGCGCTCCGGTTGAAAGGTGACGAACATAAACTGAATGCACTTGGCGGCGCTTCGCTGCAAAGCCGGCAGCACAGCGTCGACTTGGTGAGCGAGCACAGTGACAATTACGAGGTCGTAAGGCGTCTGCTCGTCCAGAGTACCGGCCACGTGCACATCGGCCCGTTCCCCTTTGATATTGACGATCCTTTTGTCGCGCTGCAGCTGTTGCAGCCGAACAGAGCCCGGCCGTGCGATGACCGTGACGTCATGGTTGCCGGCGCGTGCCAGTTGGAACGCGAAAGTGCTACCAATTTTCCCAGCTCCGAGGATGGCGATCCGAAGAGGGGAGAGCGAAGGCATGTCAGATCTCCGTTTCTGCTTACTCACGAGGCAAGCATCGTGGTTGCGTTGCAGGGCACTCTCTGCTAGAAAATTAGCCTGGTAAAGTAGTGGCGTTATCCTCTTAAAATGAATACCCGGTTCGCCGTGAAAATGCCGCGCCCGAACGCACTGGGGACTTACCTCAAGGACCGCCGCGCCAAGCTCGATCCGGTGGCCCTCGGCTTTCCGGGCGCGCGCAGACGCACCCCCGGCCTGCGGCGGGAGGAGGTCGCGCAACGCGCCCACATCAGTCCGACGTGGTACACATGGCTCGAGCAGGGTCGCGGGGGCGCTCCCTCGGCCGATGTGCTCGAGCGAATCTCGGACGCACTTATGCTGACTGATGTCGAGCGCGAGCACGTCTTCTTCCTCGGCCTGGGCCGCCCTCCGGACGCGCGCTATCGCAAGAGCGACGGGGTCGCACCCCGATTGCAACGCGTGCTCGACAGGTTGTTGCCGAGTCCGGCCCTCATTAGGACGGCAATCTGGAATGTCGTCGCCTGGAACCGCGCGGCGACTTTGCTGTTGGGTGATTACGGATCGTTACCACCAGATCAGCGCAACATCCTGCGCATCATGTTCCTTGATCCACGCGCCCGCGCAGCGCAGTACGACTGGGAGAGCGTGGCCCGGTTCGTCGTGGGCGCTTTCAGGGTGGATGCCGCGCGCGCGGGAGCAGAGGCCGAAGTGGTGCCCCTGGTCGATGAGTTATGCCGACTCAGCGCCGAGTTCAAAGCCATGTGGCGCGACAACGATATCCGCATCCATGGCGAGGGCGTCAAGCAGTTACGGCACCCGCTTCTCGGTCGAGTCGCCTTCGAGTATTCGGCCTTCGCCGTCGACGGCCGGCCGGACCTCAGCATGGTCGTCTACAACCCCGCAACGGCGGCAGATGCGAACAAGATCAGTTCGCTGTTGGAGTCCGCGCCGCCGTGCGAAAGCTCTTGACCTAGAGTCGTGGCAAAGCTTGACCTCTCGGTCGAAGGGGCTCTCGGTCCGCTTGGCAGCTCGACCGCATGCGCGCTTTTAGATCCCATCACGACCGCCTGGTCCGCTGTGCGGGTCCATGGCTCCTACTTCCAGGTGCAGTTCCAGGGTTTGCGGGCACGACGGGGACCGAAGAAAGCCATCCTGGCGGTAGAGCTTCCTCGATGCTCGCAGCTGCTTACCACTTGATGAAAAAGCGGGGTCGAGTACAAAGACCTCCTTACTAGGCTAGGGGCGCGCGATTGTCCCCAGGCCCTGATGCTGACCTGGCCGGGATGGTTAGAGGTGCGGTGCACGCATCCGCGGGGAGAGGGAGAGGGGGCCTTTCTGGGGGCATCCGCCTCAGCACACGGCCTGAACTGTCGCTAAATCAATAGGATATGGTGAATATGTGAGGGTCTTCCGCTCCACCATCAATACCTTTCAGCGAGTTTCACTTCGCTGTGCGCGCTTGGTGGATGCGAACTGCGGAAATTTGACGTAGCGCCTTCCTCCGTTTCGCTGGATTCATGCCAAGGACAAGGAGTTGTCGGGCCGCCTGATGTCGTGCCCAGGCGCTCTCCAGCGGCACGTCCGGATAGCAGCCCAGGGAGAGGAGATGGTCGCGGTCGTCGAATCGAAATTCTGGTGCATTAGCGGAGGAAGGGCGGGAGGGGTGTTCTCCTCGGTGTCGGGGAGACTTGCACCCGAGAGCGCTTAGTCCCAGATTGCCTTCAGGGAGAGAGGCCGACCTTCGCGCTCATAGGCGATCGCGAACTGGCGCTTATGAATCCTGTGGGCGAGCTCAATGCCCGAGAACGTGACCGCCGCGGTCCGAAAGGACTTCAGGCTCAACATGGATGCGCACTTTCTCTTGATCGCTCGGTGGTCCTGCTCGATGATGTTGTTCAGGTACCGTCTTGCCCGGATCGTGACCGGTTGCCACCGGGAATCCTCTTCGCCGAGCAGTCGAAGACCGGGATGGGAGGCAATGTTGCCATCGAGGTTGACCTTCTCTGGCCATGAGCCCGCAACGCCCACCGTCTGGCGGAAGAACTCCTGGGCCGAGCCTATGGTCCTGTCCTGCGACAGGAACGAATGCACGGACTTCCCGTAGCGATCGACGGCTCGATAGAGGTAATTCCATCGCCCTTGAACGGGAACTGAAGTCTCGTCCACCCGCCAGGAGGAATTGATCGGCTTTGAAAATCGGGCCCAGCGTCGCTCGAACGTACGCGATCCACGAACCCCATCTGGTAAGGGCCGTCTGATCCGGCCGAGGCTCTCGTGGCGTGCAATGGGCACGCTTATCCGAGAGCAACGATGGAACAGGGGATTTCCGAGGAGCTGAAGGAGCGCCAGCGCTACTGGCTCGATCACCTTCGCGCGGCCAGCGCCCAGGGGCTGAAGCTGGCCGAGTACGCCCGGGTGGCGCAGCTGGACAGCGATGCGCTGTATCGCTGGCGGGCGCTGTTCAAGCGGCAGGGGATTTCGATTGCCGCGAGCGCGGAGGCGGTGCCGGTGAGCTTTGCGGCCGTGCGGGTGGCAACGGCCGAGGTCTGCAGCTGCGGCGGGGTTACCGTCTACATCGGCGCTCAAGTGCACGTGCGCTGCCCGAGCTGGCCGGACCCGCGATGGCTGGCCGAGCTGTCGCAGCGTTTGCAGGAGCAGCGCTGATGCGTCCTGGGGCCGACGCCGGGACGGTGTACCTGTGTTGCCAACCGGTCGACTTTCGCAAGTCGATCTCAGGGCTGGCGGTACTGGTCGAACAAGCCTTGGGGCTCGATCCCTTCGCGCACGCGCTGTATGTGTTCACGAACAAAGAGCGTAACCGGGTGAAGCTGCTGTATTGGGAGCGCAACGGGTTCTGCCTCTGGTACAAGCGCCTTGAGAAGGACCACTTTGTCTGGCCGCGGCACCCGCCGGGAGCCACCGTGACGCTCACCGTGGAGGAGCTGAACTGGCTGTTGGATGGGTTTGATCTGTGGCGACAGCCGCATCAGTATCTGCGCTACCGCGCAGTGTCATGAGTTGACGGTAAAACAACATCAGCTTCGCCTCTTCCTGCGCGGCATGCGGTATAATGGCGCATGCCCAGTACCGCTGCCGCGCTCCCTGATGATGTCCAGGCCCTGAAGGACATCATTCTTGCGCAGCGCGAGCAGATCAGCACTCAGCAGCGCCGTATCGAGCATCTGCTCGAGCAATTTCGCCTCGCCCGTCATCGCCAGTTCGGGGCCTCCTCCGAGAAGGCGCCCGGCCAGGGAGAGTTCTTCAACGAAGCCGAGTACCTCAGCATCGCAGCCACCGAGGATGATTGCGCTGAGGAGAGTACTGCTGCCTCGCAGGCGCCTCGCTCACGGGGGGCTCGCAAGCCCCTGCCGCCGGAGCTGCCGCGCGTGCCGATCCGCCATGTCTTGCCCGAGAGCGAGCGGCGCTGCAGCTGTGGATGCGAGCTCGCCGTAATCGGTGAGGAAGAGAGCGAGCAGCTGGACGTCATCCCGGCGCGCATCCAGGTACTGCACCATATCCGCGAGCGCTATGCCTGCCCGCGCTGCGAGGCTCCTCCGGTGCTCGCGCCTCTACCTTCGCAGCCGATTCCCAAGAGCAATGCGAGTGCAGGTCTTCTCGCGCACATCGCAGTGGCGAAGTACCAGGATGGGCTGCCGCTGCACCGGCAGGAAGCCATCCTCGCCCGTAGCGGCATCGATCTGCCACGACAGACGCTGGCGCGGTGGATGATCCGAGCGGCAATGCTAGGGCAGCCCCTGGTGAATCTGCTATGGGACGAGCTGCTGTCGAACCCGGTGATCCACTGCGATGAGACGACGGTGCAGGTGCTGAAGGAAGCGGGCAAACCGCCGACCTCGCTCTCGTACATGTGGGCACTGGCGGCTGGCCCTCCCGAGCGGCCCGTCGTTCTGTTTGATTATCACCCGAGCCGTTCAGGGCAGATCCCCAAGCAGCTGCTTGCTGGGTATAAAGGGTATCTGATGACTGACGGCTACGAGGGCTACAACGGCCTCTCGGCCGAGGACGGCATCAAGCACCTGTGTTGTATGGTGCATGCTCGCCGACGCTTTCGAGATGCTCAGCGGGCTCAGCCGCGCGGCACCACCGGTCGCGCCGACATCGCCATCGATTACTTCCGCAAGCTCTATCAGATCGAGCGCGGCATCGCTGATGCCGATCCCGAGACGCGCTATCGCGTGCGCCAAAGCGAGAGCGTTCCGCTGCTAGAGAAGTTCCGCGCCTGGCTCGATGAGGCGTTGATGCACATCGCTCCCAAGGGCGTGCTCGGGGAGGCGCTGCAGTACCTGCACAAGTACTGGCCGAAGTTAATTCGCTACTGCGAGGACGGCCGGCTGCCGATAGACAACAACCGCTTGGAGAACTCCATCCGCCCGTTCGTCATCGGGCGCAAAGCTTGGCTCTTCGCCGATACTCCCGCCGGTGCGCATGCCAGCGCCGCGCTCTACAGCATCATCGAGACCGCCAAAGCCGCGGGCATCGAGCCCTACAGCTACCTTCGACTCCTGTTCGCCGCCTTGCCCAAGGCCACCTCGGTCGAGCACTTCGAGGCCCTGCTGCCCTGGAACATCGACCGCAGCCTGGTCGCTTCCATCGAGCGTCACCGGTCGCAAACCTCGCCCGCCGACTGACCTACGGCCCACCGGCCGCAGCAACGGGGCTGATCATGGATCGCTTACCCCAGTTCGATGCCCCTCCCGAGCACCAAAGAATTCTTTTAATTTCAATACATTAGTTCCTAATTGCGATTGTCTTCCGAGGTGCTGGATGGCGCTTCGGAGGATGACTGCGGCCGGGTCATTGCTTTTATTCTTCATCGGACCGCCGCGACATCCTAGCAGGGCTTGATCGGGGCGGTGCGGGGAAATTCAAATCGGAGGCACTCGCCTCGTTCGCCTTCCGCGTGCCGGCAGCAGGACGTCGGCACCCGCAAGCAAGCCGAAAGGGTCTCCTTCTTCGAACTCGATTCACATCCCTGCGCAGTCCTTAACATCCCACAGCAGAAGAAACGTAAATCCGCTGTCGCTAGGCGTCCGATAAACTCCAGCGGCACCGAGAACGTGCGCCGCTACTGAGGACATCTCCCACCCATCGACCTCCTCAGCGGGCCATTTAGGTACAACCAGGTGTGGGAAATCCCGATCCTCTCCGAAATCATACACGGCAACGATGCGGGAACGGACTGGCTCCGCCGTGGTTGGATTGGCCCATGACCAAAGCCATGTATTGCTCCTTGTCGACACTGAGCCGACAAACTGGACCGCCGCAGTGACTGCAGGAACTCCGTCATTCGAGAATACGATCTCTGCGCGCACTTGGTCCCAATCCCACCGTTTGTGACGAGTTAGGCCATACTCGCCTTCGAGTGTCTCCTGCTTGACTCGCAATTCCTCACCGCAACGTTCGACAAAACTCCGCCAGACTTCGAGCTGCGCCCCTTCGAGCCGGGTGACGCTTTTGCCGAGAGCGCGCTCATAGCAGTGATGGCACGGTATCCGTAGGTCGACACCATCGGAATCACTCTCGTTCCACTCCCCGTCGCGGAGGAATTTGGCATTGCACCGATCGCACCATGCGTCAGGCCAGGGGTTATCCGCGGACGCGCGACTCGAATGCCAGCGCTGCAAGGGGTCATCGCCGATATGCGAGCAGACATACGTGGTACTCGCGGCGCCATGCTCCCCGCACGTGACGTGCTTCGAGTCGTCGTTCATGTCTCGTTCCTGGTGCAGGGCACAGCTTACGGCTTGTCGCGCGACGTTCCGGCAATCTTTCGCTGACTTCGCAACTCTTTGAACTTCGCTATCAGCTGCTCAAAGAACTTCGGCGGCAACAACCCGTAATCGACGCGACTTTCGTCGCGTCTGATCGGCCGCAAGTCGAATCCGGGCCACGTAAATAAATTGAACTCACTGAGGATGACCCAGGAGCGCTCGCTATCCAGGCCCAAATGCTCCTTGATCCGAGGCGGGATCTCGACCGCGATGGCACGATCATGCGGCGGAGTATGCGTGATCGGCGCGACTGCTACCTGTTTGCGTCCGACCGCCTGCGGGTTTGGATGATCGACGGCAAGAATGATGGCGCAAGGTCGATCCTTACTCCCTTCGGTTTGCCCCAGCTCTCCCTCGTCCTTCCAGAGGTACGAATACGAGATGACGAGACCGACCTCCGGTTCAGGAAGCCCCGCCATGACCTCTCACCGCCCTGTCTTCTTTACTTATCGTCCAAAAGCGCGTCGAGATGACTGTGAGATGGATCCATCTTCGACTTCCCGATTGCCTCAGCGACTTCCAGCGGCAGCTCTTCGACCGTGTACACGCGACGCTCGAGTGCCCTAAGACGCTGCAACTCCTCGAACTCATGAGCTGAGATGAAATAGCCACTGACCCGTCCATAGCTGGTAATCGCGATGGGCTCGCGCTGAGCTTCCTCTTTGTACCGGCCAAAGCCCTTTGCAAATTCAGTAGCGGTCACCGCAGTCATATGATCTATACTCAAATTACTCATGTTACGTAACTTACGCAACTAATTGCGACTCGTCAAGGGAAGCGGGACATCGTCTGCTGGGCTGCTGGGTAACCTTGAGGGTAACCGGTCAAGTATCACTACCCAACTATCTGTTTCTATTTGCCTTTCCGGCCAGGCTCGATGCCTCTCCCGGGCAAGATTCAGCCAATCAATCGCTTGTCGACGGCTCCGACCCGAGCGCCGATCGGAAGGAGAAAAAAAGGCGATCCGGAAGAACACCTTCCAGGCCGCGGCCGAGTACTGGCTCGCGGGGGCTGGCCCGTCATGTGCGGGTGAAGCGCAGAGCCGAGAGCAGCTACCTGGCTGCCTTTCTGGCAAATGAATTCCAGCGCCCTTGGGCGGCCGCTGCCCTGCCCACCCGCGAGCGGCGCTTTTGCAAGGAAGCGTAGCACCGTACTGCTGCCGAAGCTCCACGCTGTCCAGCTCGCGCGCCGCTGGCGGTCCGACAAGCGGCCGGCGCACTGTCCAAGTTGTGAATAGTAACCAGTACCGTTCCTTCCCCAGGAGATCGTACAGGGCATAGCTGAAATTGCGCCGCAGTGGCTTCACCCGGCACGGGTCACAGGTCCGGATCCTCACCGCCACTCCGGAAGGAAAAGCGCACCACGGCGTCCGACACAGAACTCGCTGCGCAGCGAGCGCAGCTTGCCAAAACGGCTCGCGATCAGGAGCTGTGCCGTTCCCTGGGACTCTTATTATAAAAGGAGGCGTAGAGACCGACCCCGCGGATCGACCCCGCGGATCGACCCCGGCAACCACGGAAAAGCCGATTGCTTCCGGAATCAGCGCCAATGTAACGACGATTCCAGCAAGGATATCGGCGCACGGGTTGGCGAACCGGTCGCGTCGGATCGCGGCGAGACTTGGCGTGGGTTGCTCAATATTGCAGGTGAGGCATCCCGCAGCGGTCGCTCTATAGGAGCGGCATGCCGGCGCAAACGACGATAAGGTCGCGATGCTTGGGTGATCCCGGGGATTGGCGCCGGGCCGAGCCACCCGGAATGCCGGGTCAGACGGAACTACGCTGGCCGATTAGCGCCCATCCACTTGTGCTCCAACTTCGCAGGCGGCGGTACGCCCAGATGAATGAAACGTCGGTGCGGACGAAGCCGACGCACTTGCGTGCTCCAGCGGCATTCTGTCCTGGTCGAGACAACGAAGCTGCACGGATCGGCACGACAGTTCCGATCCGTGTTGCAAGACCGTCCCGCCAGCGGTCACGCGGGCGGAGCCGCCGTCTTCAGGCGTTCGCGGCAGCCTTCGCCTCGATGACTGCGGCAATCACCTCGTCCGCCACATTCTTCGGCACCGGCTCGTAGTGCGAGAATTCCATGGTGTACGAGGCGCGGCCGCTGGTCATCGAGCGTAGCTGGCCGATGTATCCGAACATTTCCGACAGCGGCACGACGGCCACGACTGCGATGTTGGCGCCCCGTTCGAGCTGATCCTGAATCAGGCCGCGACGGCGGTTCAGATCGCCGATGACATCGCCCAGATAGTCGCCCGGCGTCACAGTCTCGACCTTCATCACCGGCTCGAGCAGGATGGGGGCAGCCTTGCGCATGGCTTCGCGGAAGCATGCCTTGGCCGCGATTTCGAACGTCAGCGCGTTCGAGTCGACATCATGGTAGCTCCCGTCCGTCAACGTGGCGCGGAAGTCCACGGTCGGGAAGTGCGCCAGCACGCCATCTTCCTTCTGCAGCTTGAGCCCCTTCTCCACCGCCGGCACGTACTCGCGCGGCACGGAGCCGCCGGAGGTCGCATCGACGAACTCGAAACCCTTGCTGCGCTCGAGCGGCTCGAACGTGATCCACACCTCGGCGAATTGACCGGAGCCGCCAGTCTGCTTCTTGTGCACGTACTGCTCGTCGATCTTGCGCGTAATGGTCTCGCGATAGGCGACCTGCGGCTCGCCCATGATGCCTTCGACGTTGAATTCCGTGCGCATGCGATCGAGCGTCACCTCGAGGTGCAGCTCGCCCATGCCGCGCAGAATCGTCTGGCCAGTTTCACGGTCCGTCTCCAGATGGAGCGAAGGATCGGCACGAACCATCTTCGCGAGCGCGGCGCCGAATTTCTCCTGATCGCCCTTGACCTTCGGTTTCACGGACACGCTGATCACAGGGTCCGGGAAGCGCATGCGCTCGAGGATCACCGGATTGGCGGAATCGCAGAGTGTGTCGCCGGTTTCCGTTTCCTGCATGGAGACGAGCGCGATGATGTCGCCGGCGCGCGCCTCTTCGATCGCATTCGCTTCCTTGGCAAACATCTCGACCATGCGGCCGATCTTTTCGCGCTTGCCGCGCGTGGTGTTCTGCACGGAGGCGCCCCTGGTGAGCACGCCCGAGTACACGCGCACGAACGTCAGAGCGCCGTACGCATCGTTGACCACCTTGAACGCCAGGCCGCTGAACGGCTCGTCATCCGAGCACCTTCGCTCGCCGGTGACGTTGCCATCTTCGTCCAGCGTCTTGATGGCCGGGACGTCCGTGGGCGCCGGCATGTAGTCGATGACGGCATCCAGCACCTGCTGCACGCCCTTGTTCTTGTATGAAGAGCCGCACAGCACGGGGGTGAACGCACCGGTCACGGTGCCTTTACGCAGACACTTGCGCAGCACTTCCGCCGAAGGCGCGTGACCGTCCTCGAGGTACTTGTGCATGGCGTCGTCGTCCATCTCGAGACAGGTGTCGACGAGCTCCGTACGGTACTTCTCCACATCGGCGAGAATCTTGCGATCCGTCGGCACGTGGATGCCGAGCTCGTCGGCGAGATCCGGCGTCACCTCGAGCGTTTGCCACTCGGCATCCTTGTCGTCCGACTCCCACACCAGCGCCTTCATCTCGACGAGGTCGATCATGCCCTTGAAGTTGTCTTCAGAGCCGATCGGGATCTGCACCGGCAGCGGCCGCGCGCCAAGGCGTTTCCTGATCATGTCCACACAGCGCGTGAAGCTCGCGCCGCTGCGGTCCATTTTGTTGACGTAGCAAACTCGCGGCACACCATAGTTGTCCGCAAGACGCCAGTTGGTTTCAGACTGTGGCTCTACACCAGCAACACCGTCGAACACCACCACGGCGCCGTCCAGCACGCGCAGCGAGCGATTCACCTCGATGGTGAAGTCGACGTGCCCAGGGGTGTCGATCAGGTTGATCTTTTTCCCGCGCCAGAAGCAGGAGACCGCGGCGCTCTGAATCGTAATGCCGCGCTTCTGCTCCTGCTCGAGGTAGTCCGTCGTCGTCGACGTCTTCAGATCCTTGGTGTCATGGATGTCGATGATCGTGTGCTTGCGCCCGGTGTAATACAGGATGCGCTCCGTCGTCGTCGTTTTGCCGGCATCGACATGGGCGATGATGCCGATGTTGCGGATATCAGAAAGAGCGGTTGTGCGGGCCATGGCAAGATTCCGTTTCGAAGTTTCGGTTCACACTGTCTAGCAGCCGGGCAGGCATGCTGGCCCGGCTCATGTATCTAAAATGATCTGCGCTGAAGGGAGCAGCGCCCTCCTCGATCCCATACCTGGCGCTGGTAAATCCGGGACTCGAGGGCAGAAGGGGCCGGCATCCTATAGAGATCGCGTCAGAAATTCAATCGTGGCGTACCAGCTTTGTGAAGGGTAGATGCCGAAGATGGAGGGTAAATCGCAGTCGGCCGGGCGCATCGGGGCTCGCGTCCGGCCCTCCCCTTTCAGGTCCAGTAAGAACAATGACTTATGTCACGCCTGAGCGGATATTGAGATCAAAGGGGCGCGTACCTGGATCACGCTGCGCCATAAGGCGGCGCCTTCCTCTGCTCGATAGGGTGGTGCTAGGGGCGGCTTTCGGATCGCGCGAAGCTCAAGAAGCAGCCCCACAGGTCAAGCTCAGCCTCGCTCCCCATCTTGAGGTTGCGATCTGATAATGGTCGTCACGGACGGCTCACCGCATTCTGGAGGGTGGCCAGATCGCCGACCTCCTCGGCCGGCTCGAAGCGCGCGAAGCGAAGCGCCAGCGCCGGAAGGACGAGCAGCGTGAGGGCCATCGAGCTGACGAGACCTCCGAGGATCACCATCGCCATCGGACCCTCGATCTCCTGGCCCGCCACATGGGGACGCACAGCCAACGGCAGCAATCCGAGCGCCGTCACCGCCGCGGTCACGAGGATCGGCGCCAGGCGGTGCATCGCGCCGAGTTCGGCGGTCTCCCGATTCCAGGCGTGGCCCTCCTCGAGCACCAGGACACGGTAGTGCGACAGGAGCATGATCCCGTTGCGCAGCGTGATACCGAATACGGTGACGAATCCGACCGCCGCGCCCAACGAGACGGTGAGCCCCGTGATCCAGATCGCGGCGATGCCGCCTACGAAAGCAAATGGCAGGTTTGCCATGAGCAAACCGACGCTGCGCGCATCCCGCAGGGCGATGACAACGAGACCGAGAATCGCAGCTAAGGCGAGCAGAAAATCGAGCATGAGCTCGAGCCGCGCCCTGCTGGAGGCGGTCGCGGTGCCCCCGACACGCAGGTAATCGCCGGGTGCGAGCGGCACGCTTTCGAGCCGGCGGCGCGCCAGGGAGACGAACTGCCCGGCGCTGCCCGTGACGTTGGCGGTAACGACCTGCACGCGCTGCGCGCCGCGGTGCAGGATGACCGATTGACCGGCTCGCTCGCCTGGAGTCCACCGATGCCGAAGCGAT
>JABBNZ010000086.1:14506-14928 GCA_019352035.1 Pseudomonadota bacterium
GGGCGAGCGCCGACAGGGGTACGACCAGGCCAGTGCGGCTCACGAGGGGGACCTGGCCGATGGCCGCCGGATCGGCACGCAGCCGGGGCGGCAGCACCACGACGATCGGAAAGGAGCGGCCTGCTGTGTACACACGGCCCACGGTACGTCCGCTGTAGCTCGTCTGGATGGCGCCCAAGACTTGCCCGGGTGTGAAGCCATAGCGGGTCAGCGCCGCCCGCTCGAGTCGGATGGACAGCTCGGGCGTGCCGGGTGGCGCCTGGATGCGTACGCCAGCGGCGCCCGGGACCTTTCTCAGCGTGTCGACCACTCGCAGTGCATCCCCGTTCAGCGCCCCCAGGCGACGGCCGTAGATCGTCACGACCACCGGGGCCGTGACGCCGGAGAGTGTCTCGTGAATGCGCTCAGTGAGAAAGGTATTC
>JABBNZ010000087.1 GCA_019352035.1 Pseudomonadota bacterium
TGGCGCCATGAGATCGCTCAAGTCGCTTGCGAACGAAGCATTCAAAATCGATCCGCGATACTGTTTCGCGATGCTGCGCGGGCACGGTGCGTGATGTGTCACGACGACTGTGGGGCCGGAAAAGTTTCGTGCCGCCACTGAATGGCCCGACAAGGCTCTCCGTAGCCAATCGCGCTGCCCCAGATGAATCTCTCTCGTATCCTGAGGTTGCAGCGGGCCTCCCCACCGCCGGATGACGTCATAATCAGTCATGCCGGCGGAGCACTGCTTCATCGCGTACGCCACGCTTTCCGGGCTTTCGCCGCACACCGCAAAGTCGGTCCAGAGTGTCGCTCCGAGTATTCGCACTCCATTCAGGATCGCCTCGTCGCCATCGAGGACCCGAACTTCATGGGCGCGCCCGGTCTCTTTCAGAGTCTCGCGTAATTCATCGATGTCGTGGCCGTAATACTCGTGATTTCCTGGAACGTAAATGACCGGGACATCTCGGAAATGCGCGCGCGCCCACGCCACGCCCGCACGGCCTTCAGCGATGTCTCCGGCGAGCACAACGATGTCTTCATCTCCTGGCGGCGGACGCCAGCCGGAAAATTCCAAATGCAGATCAGACATGATACGGAGTTTCATTTCGCTCGGTCTTCGTCTGTCGATCTCGGTGTGGTGCTCGACCAAACTCCATAGTGCACTTCGAAAGTGGCTCCGCGCAAGTCTCTGGTCATGTGTTATGAACGAGTAAGCGATGTAAACACCAGCGTCGGAAGATGAAGGTAACGTCACGTCAACTACAGACGTGAACTTGCTGGTCTGGTTTGCGCGTCGGAGTTGAGCGCCCGCAGAAAATGTGCGCCGGATCCATCGCAGCATGGGCGATAGGCTGGCCGAGGGCTCCTGTCTCCAGCGTGGCCCGAAGCAGGCCTTGCCGAAACCTCGGGCGCCTGGAGCTGGAAACGACAGGTGCACAGGCGTTCGCCGAGCTGTTTGGTGATCAGATGCCGGTCGCGCCGGTGCTCGGGCGGGAGGATTTCACAGGGCGAGGATGGCTCGCCGTCGCGCTAGGCTGGGCGTGGTGGCAAATGCATCTATGCATTGCGGGGGATTTGCGGGAATCGGTCGTGCTCGGTTGTGCTTCGTCGTGCCAATCGCAACGGGGCGTCCCTTGGCAAGCTGTTGAACATAAAGGCTATCTTGAGCGGAGCAGCAAGCTCATAATGCCGGGGTCGAGGGTTCGAGTCCCTCCCTTTCCACCAGTCACGCCAGTCGCGATATTTGACGCAAGCGCTCCAGGATGAGCGGTACGCGAGCCTGACTTACTGGATCGCCGGGAAGATGTCCTGGTAGGGCATTGAGGAACGCGGAGCTCTGAAGCAAGGCTTTTACTTGCGCGCTGAGGTGTTTGCGGATCTCAGCCGAGGCGACGGCGGCCTCATCTCTGAGTTCGGGGCGCCCATCAATGATAGTGGTGATGTCTTCGAGATCGTGGCTGGCGAGGAAGTCTCCATTACCGCGGTCGGCGAATGCTTCCAGCTTCGTCGCGATGAACACGGGAGCGCTGATCAGTCGAATCGGGGTTCCGCTGGGTAGAACGCGGGTGACAGCGGTACGAACGGCTTCGTCATACCAGCGGTTGCCGAATCCCAGGACCGCCTTATCTGTCGGCATCACGTCGAGGAGGGCGGTACCAGCCAGCCAGCGGCATACTGGTGCGTCGCGGCTGCGATCATGACGCAATCCAGCCTGCTCGAGTTGCCGCTCCAACGTGTGGTATTCGCCAAGTGAGACGACCTCGACAATGACGTCGACATCGCGAGTGGTACGAACGGGTGGGGTTGCTGCCTCGGTGACGAGGAGGCCGGTGACGCAGCCGCCGACGAAAACGAATCGCTGAGAGAGTGGTCCCAAAGCAGCGACTACCGACTCTAACAGCGGCAGGTTCGGGTTCGCCACGCTCATGCAAAGCGTTCCTCTAGCAACTTTGCAGCCAAGTTACGTTCGCGGGCCGCGCCCCCGCGTAGCGCATCAAATAAAGCCAGGGTCTCGTACAGCGCTTGATCTTTACGAGCCGCCTGGGGAACCGAAGGGTACAGCGGATAGAAAGCGATTCCGCGTCGTTCGCCGTCCGCGGTAGGCCACACCGGTGGCAATTCAGTGTCGGGCTGGACTATCTGATCGCGAAGCGGCGGTGCGGCATAGGCCGTCGGCACGCCGCGTGTCGGTGCGCCCACCGTGGCCGGAAAGGCGTACTTCGCGCCATGCAGCAGGAATTCCTTCAGAGCGGCCTTGGCGACTTGCAGTTCACCGGTTGCCAGATGAAGCAGTCTGGCCTCCCTCGCCCGGCCAACGCTGCCATGGACCTCCGATGCGGACATAGACAATTCCGCTGACAGTTCAGCGAAGCTGCGGCGCTGATTACCTGTCACCAGCAGCTTCAGCAGGACGACGAGATCCTGTGGCTTAAGGACTACCTGCGGGTTGGTCTGGCGCTTCAAGGCATTCTCTATTCGCGATTCGAGATTCGCGAATAGCGAATATAGCGCTCCTCTGGCGCACCATCAACCCTAAGGTTCGCTGGCAGCCATGTCGTAGAGGCGCGGGAATTCTGCGGGAATCGGCTGTGCTCTGTTGTGCTTCGTCGTGCCAACCGCAACAGGGCGTCCGTTGGCAAGTTCTTGAATTTAAAGCCCATCTTGCGCGGAGCAGCCGGCTCATAATGCCGGGGTCGAGGGTTCGAGTCCCTCCCTTTCCACCAGTTTGCCAGCGGCGCGCGCGGAAGAGCTAGAGGGCGTTTCGCCGAAAATTCGGGCGAAACCACCCTGTGGCGGACAGGTAGGCGGCTTAGCCGTTACGAAAGTTGCTCCGAATTGCTTCGCAAAGACATTCCCGATGCTTTCGTCGGCTCATCGCCGGTCGCACAGGTTATCTGTTTTGTGGATCACGGGATGAGCTTGCGCAGCGCCGGGGTGGAGATATCGTCAATGTGTCGAAAAGCGGGTGCGATCCTCTCAATCTGATCCGCAGGCACGTCGTATTGCTCGAAATAGACCTTCCACTCGCGCACGGTTTGCCAGATTCTTGCAATGCTCTGGGAGGCCAAATCCGCTGATAACGTAAACATCTCGCGCCCGGCGAAAGCGTTGTCCAATGTGGCGGTCCTGCCCTCTGGCCCAATTCCCAGATGCAGTCGTCGTTCCGATGCCAAGGTTGCCCGTGGCATGACGTCATAGACCGGGCTCAGTCTCCATCCCGGAAGGCGGGGATCCCAGACAAAGCCGTGATTGCGGAGGTGGTCGTCGTCGTTGCTGACGAAGATGTTGAAGACCATGCGCTCGAAGAGTTCGCGGTTGTCTCCACGGATGATATTGGGGTGACAGTACCGTCGGATGGCTTGCGCCAACTCGCCATAGGACTTGGTGGGTGACTCCATGGCGGTACACGCGAGGAGCGTCAGACCGCTGACGAATCCCAAACGCTTCTCCACCTGTCCCGCCGCAGGTGCCGCGCTCAATAGATCTTCAGGCAATTGAGCGTCCCGACCTGGTTTGGCCCAGTATCGGTCGAATCGCCGGATCAGCATCACAGTCCGGGCGCCGAGGCTGATTAGCCTGACTGGCGGAACGGTGAGGCCTGCGGCCGCTGCCAATCGCAGCGTGGCGGTTTCGAGGACAGGAATATTCATCGTATCCTGTTGACTCGGGAACTTGGCCAGCCATAACACCTGTTCGTTGTCGCGAACCGTCGCCTTGGGGCGGGCTCCGCCCAGAGGGCTTCCCTCTGCGAGAATTTCCTCCAGATTTGCAGGGATGGGCATCCCCTCGTCAATACGTTGCGCGGCGTCCATCAAGTACTGCAGATTGTCCCAACTGCTGTAGCCCAGCGTCGGTTCGGATTCTCGCGAAGGACGAATATCGAGCGCACCCACGCGCTGACTGCCTGCGTGGACTAGATATACGGATTCCGGGAGGCTGTTTGCGGGTACCTTGAGGCGAGACTCGATTACCCGCCGTCCCCAGGCATCTGGTGCGGTATCGCGAATCCCGCCGAAGAAGGGGAGATTGTTCGGCGGAAAGAGAGCCTTGCCGCGGACGGCGCTCTTGTCGCGAATGCTCAGGCTCACCGGGTCGACCTCCAGAGCGCCTGGGCGGTCCAGGTACCGCAATCCGTAGGAGAACGTTGAGGCGACTAGCCTCACCCCGTCTTCGGTCAGAGTGAGTTGACCGCAGGGCATCCACTCGGCGTCGAGGTACGCGAAGACGAACAGCTTTTCTTCTTTCACGGCAATGCTAGAAGTCGATTTCGTCCAATTCACGCTTGGAGAGATCCCTGGCACGCCGGCGCTGTTCTCGAGCGCCAAGTGCGGCAAGAGCGGGATCCGTTTCAGCCAGCAGCTCGAGCAGTGTTTTGCCCGGTACGATGGCATCGAGATAGCGCAGGACCTGGCCCATTGCGACTCCGGGATCGCCTTTCTCCAGCCGATATGCCGTATTACGCGAGAGCCCGGCGCGCAGCGCTGCCTGGTCTTGCTTCATGGCCCGAGCGATGCGCAGGCGTGCGAGCGCTGTTCCCAGCTTTTTTGCCTCAGAAGCCAGGCTTGGGGACAAGGCTGCGGATTGGGTGATTTTCATGCTCGTTAAATCGCTCTTCATGCGTTTAGTGCATGAATAATCGATCATGAATTCTGGTCGCTATCGTCTGTCAAGTCAAGGAGTGGTAACCTGAAATCGATCGTTAAATGGATAATAGACGAGTAATCGCTCATGGATCGGTATTGCCACGATTGCGCTTGCTAAGTTGCGCTCTCCAGCATCCCTGTCGCAAGCCACGCCTGCGAGTGAACCCATTCAATCCGCAACCGCAATCAATGTGGATAGGCGTCGAGAAACGCCAAGCTCCTGATCGGAGCCTTAGGGGCCTTAGAATCCGCCATTATCCGGCGCCGCTCTGACGGGCAGCGCTGCATATCCACAGGATCGGGGACGACGAGCGGTGACGAAGCTTCAGCCTGGCTTGCGAGCGGTCGGATCCCGGCCGGAGGCCGCGACCGAGCGCGCCCAGCGCTGGATGCTCAGCCGTGCCGGTATCGTCAACGTTTATCAGTACGGAAACGAGATCCTGCATTTCGCCGGCGGCCGCTTGCTGCTGCGAGGAGTGAACGGCTCAGGCAAGTCGACGGCGATGAACATGCTGCTGCCCTTTCTGCTCGACGCCGATACCCGGCGCATCGACGCTGCCGGCGAGCAATCCGGAGTGCTGAGGAGCTGGATGCTGTCGGGTCGGGAGGAGCCGCAGCCGCAAGGTTACCTATGGCTCGAGGTCGCAAAGGGGGAGTCATATCTCAGCTTCGGGTGCGGCATCCGGGCGAGCCGCGCCACCGACCAGGTCACGACCTGGTGGTTCATCACGTCGCGACGTCCAGGAATCGACTTGTCGCTGGTCGAAGGCCGGGTGCCGGTGAGTCGGGAGGCATTGCGTGCAGCGATTGCACCGGATCTCCTATTCGGACACGAGCAGCGAGCCGGCTATCGCGCAGAGCTTCGCAGGCGGCTCTTCGGCGGCGCGGATATTGAGCAGCATTTGCATCTGTTACGGATCGTTCGCAATCCGAGAGTTGGAGATCGCCTCGATGCCGAGCTTCCGCAGTACCTGCAGGACGCGCTGCCGCAGCTTTCGGACGCCGCGCTCGACGATGCCGCTCAACCGCTCGAGGATCTGGAGGAGCATAGGAGGAACGTCGCGGACCTCAGGCGAACGGCGGACACACTCAATGCCCTGGACGCGACGTATCGCAACTACGCGCGCACGGAGCTGCACCGCCTGGCCGATGGAACGTTCGAGGCGGCGCGCATCTCGCGCGAGCGCCGTCGCGATGAAGAGAAGGCTCAGAGGGCGCACGATGAGGCGGTGGCGCGACGCCGCGCCGCCGAGCTTCGCAAGCGCGAGCTCCAGAACGAAGTCGAACAGCTCCGCAGCGCCATCGAGACGCTCAAGGCCAGTGAAGCATACACCTCTGGCGCGCAGCTCAACGATCTGCGCGGACACGTCGGGAGCCTGGAGCGCACGAAGGCTGCAGCGGAAGAGGCGTTCCAACGCATGCGTGCCGCATCCGAGCGCGCTGCCAATGCGGTACGCGGCGCCCGGCAGGAAGTCGCCGCGGATCATGACGCACTGCGTCGACGACTGTCGGAACTTGGAAATTTCGCATCCACCTGCCAAGTGACCGCGCGGCCCCCGATCGCACCCTTCATCGACTTCGATCGCGACTCCTCTGGTGATCTCGAGCTGGCGCCAGCCGTGCCGATCGATACGGCCGCCGCGGACCGAGCCTTGGCGGGGCTCGCGGCTGCAGCCCGTCAGCGGATCGAGGAGGTGGGAACCGTTGCGGCGGCGGTCGCCGCCATCGAGCCTGCAGAGCGCGCCGTGCGCGCCGCCGAGCGTGCGGCGGCCGACGCGCAATCGGCGAGCGATGAAGCCCGAGAGGCCGTCGGCGACGCCCACATCCGGTTTCAATCGGTCATTGACGTCTGGCAGGAAGCGGCCTCGGACTGGATCGGCGGGGTTCAGCGCCACTGCGCCGCCTACGGGCTCGGCGCAATACAAGCGCCAGCCGAAGCTGGTGCCGCGGTTGACTACATCGCGAGCGGGTATCGGATTGACCCTGTGCTCGAGGCATTGATCACCCCCGCCGTCCGCTACCATGAAACCCTCCGCGCCCAGCGCGAAGCGTCGCTGAAACTGCAGGGGAAACTGGTGGAGGAGCTGGCCGCGCGCGCCGCGGAGCTGGCCGCGAAGCAGCTTCCCGATTCCCCGACGCTGGGATGGCAGCGGCGCGCCCGTCCCTGTCTCGCGGAGCTCATCGACTTCGCCGGGCATGTCGCTCCCGCTACGCGCGCCGCTGTCGAGGCCGCGCTCGAGGCGTCGGGACTCTTGGCCGCCGAGGTCCACGCCGACGGCACGCTGCGGCTAGTCGATGGCCAACTCGTGATCGCGCCCGGCGCCACTGACGCGCCGGCGCCGCTGAGCGCTCTGCTTCGCCCGGACATTCCGGTCGGCGACGACATCAATGGAGAAACCCGGAACGCGGTGGAGCGCATTCTCCGGGCGATCTCGACCGACTGGGCTGCCGAGGCGCAGACCATCGTGACCATCGACGGCCAGTTCCGAATCGGTGCCGTGCGCGGCAGGTATCTCAAACCGGAGCCCGAGCATATCGGGCTGACGGCGCGGCGAGCGGCGCTGGAGCGGCAACGCGCCGAGAGCGAGCGGGCGCTGGAGCAGGCGAAGGCGGAGCAGGCCCGGATCGCCCGCGAGCTGCAGGCAGCCCGCGTCGCGCTCGACGAGGCGCTGTCGATGCGCGATCGGATTCCCTCGGACCAGGAGTTGCACGCCGCGATGTGGCAACGTACAGAGGCCGAGAGGGCGCTCGAGAAGGCTGAGGCACTACTTCACCTGCGGCGCTCGGAGCTGCAGACGGCAGAGCAGCAGCACTCCGAGGCAGTCTCGAGCGCACGGGCCACCGCGGCCCGCCTGTCGTTGCCGGTCCTGCCAGCGGAGCTGCGCGGGTTGCGCGCCGACCTCGGGCGGATGATCCCGGACTGTCGCGAAGCGCAGGGCGAGCTCGCTCGCCTCTCGCGCACCGTCGGCCGTTGGCGAGAGCGGGGCTCGGATTGGCGGGCGGCGCGGGCCGACGAAGAGACCAGCGGCGCGTACTTGACGTCGGTGCTGCAGGAGCTGGTCTCTGCGCAGCAGCGTCTTGCGACGCTCGACGCGACTATCGGCGTTGCGTACGAGGAGGTCGTCGCAGCCGTCGCCGGCAAAGACCAGCAGTTGACCGCCGCCAGAGAGTCAGCAGAGCAGGCCGACGAGGCGCTCGAGAGCGCCGTCGTGGAAGTCACGGTCACCGCAAAGAACCGCGAATCGGCGGCGGACGAGCGCGATCGCGCCGATGGCGCCTGCGTGCAGGCGCTCGGTGTGCTCGAGCGGGCTCTGGGGGTGCCTGGCCTCCGCGAGGCGGCCATCGAGCCGCCGAAGACCGAAGCAGACGGTGTCACCGCCGCAGACGAGCGGCCGGCTGGCCCCGCTGGCGCGCCTCTTCTTGCCCTGGCGGAAGCGTCTCTCGGCGCTGAAGACGCCGCAGCGTCCGCCCGCCGTCTCGTGGAGTTGATTCGTGCACAGGTCCCTCGGCCCGCGGAGCCAGCGACCACCGCCGAAGGCGTCCGCGTGTCGATCCGCCGCCGCCGTGACTCGCTCGGCGCAGGCTGGGACGCAGAGGATCGCCAGCCGGACGAGCATCTGCCGTTGCACGTCGAGGTCACGGGACCGCTTGCTCACCAGACGCCGCTGCCGGCGGCCGCGCAAATCGTCCAGCGGCAGCTCGCAACCCTGGCGGGTCTGCTCTCGACGAAGCAGCATCAGGCGCTGCGCAACCTGTTGCAGGGTCTGGTCGCGCGGGAAATCGCGGAGAAGCTGCACTCGGCGAGCGAACTGATCGATCGCATGAACGAGCGCCTCGCGGCGATTACCACCTCACACGGCATCGGCGTGAGACTTCGCTGGCGACGGCGGGATGACCTGGATCCGTCGCTCGCGGAGACGGTGGAGCTGCTTGCCAAGCCGCCCGATCTGCGCACCGCCGAAGAGGATGGCAGGCTCTCCGAGGCCCTCGGCCGGCGTATCGACGATGCGCATCGGGAGGATCCGGGCACGCCGTACCGGGAGCTGATCGCGCGCGTGCTCGATTACCGCGAGTGGCACGCGATGACGATTCTGCTGCACCGGCCGGGCCGTCCCGCGGAGCGCCTCGGCCGCCGCACTGCGCTCTCCGAAGGGGAGAAGAAGATCGTCTCGTACTTGCCGCTCTTCGCGGCCGTCGCCGCCTCCTGCGATGGCCTGGCTGCGAGCGAGCCGGGCGCGCTGCGCTTCGTGCTGCTCGACGATGCCTTCGCCAAGGTGTCGGAGGACAACCACGCCAAGCTCTTCGGCCTGCTCGTCGAGCTCGACCTCGATTTCGTCGCTACAAGCGAGCGGCTGTGGGGCACGCACGATACCGTTCCGCAGCTCGCGATAACCGAGGTCATTCGTGATGCGGACCTCGAGACGATCGTTCTCGAGCACTCGCGTTGGGACGGGCGCCGCAGAGAGGCCGCGTCATGACGAAATCGCCGGCAGCGGTTCCGGACGAAGTGCAGCACCGGCTCTCGGCAGATCGCCTAGAGCGATCTGCAATCTCAGACGCATCAGCGCTCGACGGCCCCGAAAGGGCGAGCCCGAGGACGGGCCGAGCACCGTCCCCGAACCGCCGGGGGCTCGATCGGAGTGGCGCTCGCCGGATGCGCCCTCAATGACCGACCCCGAGGCTGCCCGCGCCGCGGGACGCGATCTCTTTCGCTACGTGGTCGCGCTCGAGTGGAGCGACTACCGCGCGATCATGGGCATCTTCGCCGATACGTTCTTCTCGGAGTTCACGCCCGAGGATGTCGCGGGGCGGCTGGGGACGGCTGGTCACCCGCTCGACCCGGACCTCGTCGGCGAGAGGCTCGAGAGCTTGCGCCGCTGGGGGAATCTGACGGTCTCGTCATCGGTGGGCAACCCGCAAAGCATTCAGGACTATTACAGGCGTCGCAATCGCTATCTGATCACCCGTGCGGGACAGGAAGTGCATCAGATCGTCGAGGGGGTGCTCGCGCGCGTTGATGAGGTCACTGATATCTCCACCGCGCGGCTGCGCGCGCTCGTGGACGCGCTGGATCATCTCGGGGCAGTGGATGCGCGCAGCGCGGACCCAAATATCCTCGCTGACGCGGTCCGCGCCGTATTCGATCCCCACGAGGCATTCACCGCCGAGATCACCCAGCTCTTTGCGGCCATCAACCAGTGGCAGAGCCGCTATGACCTGACGCCGGAGGAGCTGCGGTTCTTCGCCGAGGTCCTCGTTGGCTATGTCGGCGAGCGGCTCGATGAGATCGAGCGCACGGCGAGACCGATAGGGCAGCGGCTCGCCTCGCTGCAGGAGCGGTTCGCGATGCTGGTCGAGCGGTCGAACAGGGGGCTCGCCGGCCGCGTCGACGCCGCCGGTCTTTCCGGCAGCGTCGCCGTGCGGCATCGTGCGGGATCGCGCCTTCAGGACTGGGAGCATCTGTGCTCCTGGTTCCTGCGCGGGCCCGGGAGACCGTCTCGCATCGAAGTGCTCACCCGGGAAGCGATTGCCGCCGTTCGCACATTGACGTTGAATCTGACACGCCTGTCGCGGGTCGGCGTCGGCTCGGCGTCGCGCCGTGCGGACTTCCTGCGCCTCGCCCAGTTCTTCGATCAGGCGCAGGAGAGCGCCGCGCGACTTGCCGCGGCTTCCTTCGGACTCGCGCCGACGAATCACTATGGCGCGCTTTCGGCCGACGCCGACGACCCTCTTCCGACCACGGTATCGTGGTGGGATGCCCCGCGAGCCGAGGTCGCGGTGTCGCTCAGAGAGCGCGGTGATACGACACCGCGCGGGCGGACCAGTCCGATGCCGGATCGGGCACGTGAGCGTGCACTGGTGGAGCAACGCCGCGCGGCAGAACGTACAGCGCGGGAGCGCGTGGACTACGAGCTGCTGGATGAGCAGGAACTCGACGGCCGGACCTTGTCGCCGGGCGCGCTTGCGCGTCTGCAGCAGGTCCTCGGGCGGACGCTCGCCCGGATGGGTACTCGCGCGGCCGCCGCCGAAGGGGAGGACGGCCGCCTCGTCTGTCGAGTCGAGCGCACACCAGGCCGGCACACGTGCGTTCACGCATCGAGCGGCACGCTGACGATGCTCGATCTCACGGTGACCGTCCGTCCAACGCAGCCAGCCGAGGCGCCCCAATCTGCGCAGGAGTTGCGCAGTGCCATCTGATCATCACCCGCAAGCGGCGCTCGAGTTGCGGACGTGCGCGCGCCACCTGGTCCAGCGCCCGCTGACCTGCAAGGAGCACGATCCGGAGCTGTTTCGGCTGATCCGTCGTCACGAGGCGGAGCTCGACCGCTGGTTCACGCAACGTCTCGGTTACAGGCTGCACGTGAACGCCGATACCGCGCGCTTGTTCAAGGACGGCTTCGTCGTCGAGCGTCGGCCGCTGCTGACGTTGACGCGCCGGCCGTTTCATCCGCTCGAATACGTCCTGCTTGCACTGGTGCTCGGCGCGACAGTCGCGGGTCCCGCTGTGATCAGCCTCCGGGATCTGGTCGAACGGGTGCGATCGGCCGCGGTGGAGGCCGCAATAGCGCTGGATGACTCCCCGACGACCCGACGCGCTCTCGTCAGCGTGCTGCAGTGGATGGTCGGGAACGGACTCGCCTTCGAGCTGTATGAGCGCGTGGAGGCCTACGCGGGCGATCAGACCGCCGATGCGGTCCTCAAGATCCGGCCTGACCGCATCGCGCTCCTGCCGCTTCCGACGTTGGCAGGCGCTGAGAGCGTTGAGGATCTTCTCGCGCGCGGGCAGCGGCGCAGCGCGACGCGGCAGTGGATGCGTTGCCGATTGGTCGAGGAGCCAGTCTTGTATCGCACCGATTTGAGCGAGGCAGAGTGGTCGGAGCTTCGCCGCCGCCTCGGCGAGGAGGAACGCCTGCTCGAGGAGATGTTCGGGCTCGCGCTCGAGGCGCGCGCGGAAGGGGTTGCTTCGATCGACCCGTCCGGGAGCCTTGCCGCATGTCGCTTTCCGACTGGCGGGACGCTGGGCCACGCGGCGTTGCTGCTGATCGCGAAGCTGCGCGATGACACCGCACGGCCGCTCGATCGCGAGGGTATCGTGAGTGCCATCGAAGAGCTGGCCGAGACCCATCGCCGCCGATGGGCCGGAGATCTCGTCGACTCGCCTGAACGGCTCGCTGCCCGGGTCACGGAGCTGCTGCTCGACCTGCGTCTGGCCGAATGGGCTTCGGGGGACGGTGCTTCGCCGGAAACGACCGCAAGCGCCGCGGCGTCGTCGGCCAGGGATCGGGGGCAGCATGCCGTGCTGCGGCTGCTACCGGCCGCGGCCAGATTTCTTCCCGTACCCGGCGCTGACGCTGACGCCGATGCAGTCGAAATGCAGGGGCGCCTCTGTTGACGGTGCCGCCCTCGCTCCGCTCACTGGAGCTCGATGCGCTGTGGGTGCGCGCCCGGGCTCGTCTCGAAGCTCGAGGCCACGGCCGTCGCGGCCGGCTGTCGTTGCCGGCGCTCTCTTCTGCGGCGAAACTGGTGTTGAAATCGCTCATTGGCCGTCCGCCAGGCAGGACGGTCGACCTCGGCGTGCTGGAGGCAGGTCTCGTCCGGCTCGGTATCGGACATGATCTGGCGGCCGCGCTCGCTGCGCTCGGGCACGAGGTCTCCGGCGAACCGGCGCGGCGGAGGTCGGAGCGCGCCGAGCGAAGAGAGGCGCGCCAAGTCGCCCGGTCGATCGTCGCGGAGTGGGCCCAACCGTGGGCGAAAGAGTGGATCGACGAGGTGATCCGTGCCGGGGTCCTGCGCGGCCAGGGCGTGGCGCAGGCGAAGGACCTTCTGCGTCGCGTTCGTATCGTTCTCGATTACCTCGGGCAGGACCGCCCGATCCCGATCAGCCGAGTCGATCTCGCGGCACGGCTTCTCGGCTCGGCGCACGCCCTCGACCACGGCACACGCCTCGAGGCGGCTCTCTCTCGTGCGCTCGCGTTCGAGCTCGGCCCCACCGAGCACCGCGATCTTTGGGCGCAGGCCGGCGTGCATTTCGATCTGACCTCTGCGCCCGCGCTGACATGGAAGCTTCCGCTGAGCGATGAATGCGGGCTGGCGCGCCTGGCGGCTGCCGCAGCGGATCGAGGAATTCCGCTTCACGTGAGCCGGTTCTCGCTCGAGGCATATCCGGCCATCGTGCCTCAAGGCAGTCGGATCCTCGTGGTCGAGAACCCGCGCGTCGTGGAGGCGGCGGCGCAGATGCGCGCCGCGACGCCAGTGGTGTCGACGAATGGCCGTCCGAGCTCCACCGTGCTCCTGCTACTGGCCCAGCTTCGTGAGGCGGGGGCCGAGCTGCTTTATCACGGCGATTTCGATGCTGCGGGACTAGCTATCTGCGAAAGCCTGATGAGGTGCGGCCTGGTGCCTTGGCGGATGACTGCGGCCGACTACCTTTCGGCACTCGCCGCGGCCGATGGCGAAGGCGCAGTACTGCCGCAGGACCCCTATCCGCCCGGGCCGACGCCCTGGGATCCGGCGCTGCGTCGGACGTTCGATCGCGAGCGGCGCATCGTCCATCAGGAGAGGCTGCTTCCTGGCCTGATCGAGTAGGGAAGTTGGAGCGCTCTGGTCGGCGTGCGCTATTCGGCTGACTGAGGACTCGGGTGCGGTGCGGGAGATCTGCGGGAATCGGTCGTGCTCGGTCGTGCTTCGTAGTGCCAATCGGAACGGGGCGTACCTTGGCAACTTATTGAATTCCAAGATTATCTTTGGCGGAGCAGCAAGCTCATAATGCCGGGGTCGAGGGTTCGAGTCCCTCCCTTTCCACCAGCATTCGCGGGGCCTGTTCCGGCGCTAATTGTCGATTGCGAGCGAGTAACTGGTGCTGCGGCCACCGGCGGGATCTTTGCGCAGCGCACCCCGCTCGACGAGATCCATGATGTCGCGGTAAGCGGTGTCCTGTGAGCTCTTGGTGAGCTTGGCCCATTTCGAGGTCGTGAGCTTTCCCTCAAAGCCGTCAAGAAGCTGGTTTAGCACCTTCACTTGCCGTGCGTTCAGCGATTGCTGTGCGAAGCGTTCCCAGAAATGCGCCTTCTGTAAGACGGCGCGCAGCGTGTCTTGCGAGCTTTCGATCGCACGCCTCAGGCAGGAGAGAAACCATTCCTGCCACAGCGTAACGTCGAGCGTGCCTTTCTGCGTACGTTCGAGCATCGTGTAATAGTCGGCACGCTCGCGGCGGATCTGCCCTGACAGGCTGTAGAAACGCTGGGTGCTCCGTTCGGAACGGGCGAGCGCCATATCGGCAATCGCACGCGCGATGCGCCCGTTGCCATCATCAAATGGATGGACGGTGACGAACCACAGATGCGCGAGCCCCGCAACGAACAGCGGGTCGGTACCGCCAGGAGATTCGAACCATCGCAGGAAGCGATTCATTTCTTCCGGGACCCGCGGAGCGGGCGGCGCTTCGTAATGCACTTTCTGCCGTCCGATCGGGCCCGAGACGACCTGCATCGGCCCGCTGCTGTCATCGCGCCACTTGCCGACCATGATTTTTTGCATACCGCTGCGGCCCGTCGGGAAGAGTGCGGCGTGCCAGTCAAGCAATCGGTCCGCCGTCAGGGGCTGCGCGTAATGAGTCGTCGCGTCCAACATCATTTCGACAACTCCCTCGACATCGCGATCGACCGGCGCCAGCCCGCCAATGTCCATGCCGAGCCGCCGTGCTATCGAGGATCTGACTTGATCAGCATCGAGTTTCTCGCCTTCGATCTCACTCGAGCGGACGACGTCCTCGGTCAGGGTGCTCAGCTGCGCCTCGCGGCGAAGATCGAATCCGAGGCTCTGCATTCTGCCGAGCAAACGGCCCTGTTCGCGGGATACCTGTGCAAGCGAGGTGGCAAGGTGTCCGCAGTCCCAAGTCAGGTCAGGCCAGTTTTTGAGCTCCCAGATATACATTCAATCTCCGCTTATCCTGCGGATATCATGCTGCCTATTCTCCGCGGCGGCAAGCTTAAGATCCGCGCAAACTGCGGATATTAGATCGTATTCTCCGCACGGGGAGGCAGGAGATTGCGGGAATCTTGCGGGAATCGGTCGTGCTCGGTTGTGCTCTGTTGTGCCAACCGCAACGGGGCGTACCTTGGTAAGTTCTTGAATTATAAATCTATATTTAGCGGAGCAGCCAGCTCATAATGCCGGGGTCGAGGGTTCGAGTCCCTCCCTTTCCACCAGTTTGCCCG
>JABBNZ010000088.1 GCA_019352035.1 Pseudomonadota bacterium
GCTCGCGCGAGGCGGCGGCGATCTCGGCGACGATGTCGGAGACTTTCTTCACCGACGTCACGATCTCTCCGAGCGTGCGCCCGGAGCGGGTCACGAGGCTCGAGCCGTCCTCCACCTTCCTGACGCTATCCTCTATGAGGTTCTTGATCTCCTTCGCAGCCGTCGCGGAGCGGCCGGCGAGGCTGCGCACCTCGCTCGCGACCACGGCGAAGCCGCGCCCCTGCTCGCCGGCCCGCGCCGCCTCGACGGCGGCGTTGAGAGCGAGCAGGTTGGTCTGGAAGGCGATCTCATCGATCACGCCGATGATGTCGGCGATCTTCTTGGCCGACTCGTTGATCCCCGACATCGCCTCCACCGCCTTGCCCACCACGGCGCCGCCCTGCTCGGCCTGCCCGCGCGCGGCGAGGGCGAGCTGGTTCGCCTGGGCGGCGTTGTCGGCGTTCTGCTTGACGGTGGTGGTCATCTCTTCCATCGAGGAGGCGGTCTCCTCGAGCGAGGAGGCCTGCTCCTCCGTGCGCAGCGACAGGTTCGAGTTGCCGGCGGTGATCTCCTCGGCGCCGAGGGCGATCTCGCGGCCCGCGCTCTTCACGCCCGATACGATCTCGACCAGGCTCTCGGCGAGCCGGTTGACGCCCGCTCCCAGCGCCTCGAAAAAGCCCGATTTGTGCGCAAGGTCGATGCGCCGGCTGAGATCGCCGCCGTTCACGGCGCCGAGCACACCCTGCAGCTCCTGCTCCACGCGCACCTCCTGGCTGCGGTGCGTCCATTCCATGACCGTGCCCAGGCGCTCGCCGCGCTCGCCAATCACACGGTTGGTGACGGTGCGGAAGCTGAGGCGGCCGAGGGTGCGATCCTCCACCCGCTCCCCGGTGAGGGCATCGAGGATGCCCCGCTCGCCGGCCGGATCGGTGGACAGCGAATCGAGACTGGAGCCGCCGAGCTTCGCCGCATCGAAGGCCGGCAGAGAGCGGCGGATCGCGGCCTCAAGCCGCTCGAAGCCGGCCTGCGCCGCCTCGTTGAGGTAGATGATCCGGTGCCCGGCGTCGGCCAGCACCACGCCGGTGGAAGCCTTGTCGAGCGCGTGACGGATGCGGGAGTTCTCCGCCGCGACGGCACGCTCCTTCTCGAGCTGCGCGCCCAGCTTTTCCTGCATCGCGGCGAGTGCCCGCAGCACCTGGCCGGCTTCATCGCCGCGGCGCGTCTCGATCGGGTTGTCATAGTGGCCCTGAGAGATCTGCTCGAAGACGCTCGTCGCCCGCGTCAGTGGCCGCGAGAGGGACAGCCTGACCAGCACGGTGAGCGCCAGCGCGGCCGCGAGAGCGAGCAGCGCGAGGAGCGCCGTGAGGGTGCGGTGAGTCGCGAGAGAGGATGCGCGCGCTTGCAGCGCGGCGGCGGCCGCATCGCTGCTTGCCGTGAGGAGCTTGCGCAGGGCCGCATCGACGGGCACTCCCGCCTGATCTATCGCATCGCCGCTCACTTTGACATTCGCGGCTTTGAGCAGCTGCGAGCTCACGGTGGCATGGAAGCCGCGGGCCTGGCCGGCGGCATCCTGGAAGAGCGGCGTCAGCGCGGCACGGCTCGAGGGCGGCAGGGCCGCGAGGGCCGTGCGGATGGTGTCGAGGTCCGACTGCAACCGGCCGTAACTGATGACGATCCCCATCTGGTCATCGCCGCCCAGGTATCCCTTGGAGGCGGCATCGACCGCGTATCGGCGCAGATTCCCCGCATCGATGAGTGCCGCGGGCACCTCGACCGAGGCCATTTCGAGCAGGCCGTGCGTCCTCTGATCGGGATCCGAGGCGATTGCCGACCCCGCGGCGATCGCCGCGGTCAACTGCCGCAGCTGATCGATCAGGCGGCCGTGGGCGCTCGCCTGCTGTTGGGCGCTTCGCTGCGCAGGCGCGGCCGCAAGTGCCTTCCATCGGCTCCGCAGCGCCTGGAACTCCTTCCTGACTCCGTAGCGCATGCCGAGCTTCGCATCGATGGCCGCGGCCCGCTCGAATGCCCGGGACGCATCGGCCCGTGCCGCGAGCGCCGGCTCGCGGCTCGCCTGATCGCCGCTCGCCAGCGCGAACGCCCGGCCCGCGTGGGCGAGCACGGAGGATTCGACCGTGCCGAGCGCGGCGAGATAGCGCGCGCCGGCGATCTCCTGCCGCGTCTGCGACAGCTCGCCGCCGACGGCGGTGAAATAGAAGAATCCGACCAGGACCGCCGGGACGAACATCGCCAGGACGAGAGCTCCCAGCTTCTGCCAGAGATTCAGACGATTGAGTGTCAGTTTGGGCATGGCGGTGACTCAGGCGCGGCTTGCAGTGCGCACGGCCGCCACTCTGGCGGCGCCGCGCCCGGGGCCGGGCTCCCCGACGGCGAAGGCCGGGGGCGCGGCGCGCGGGCCCCGAGCCCCGTCATGAGCGATCCGGTACCGGCCCATGGCCTCATTCAACTCGCGGGCCCGGCCGGCCATGCTCTGCGCCGCGGCGATCGCTTCCTCCACGAGCGCGGCATTCTGCTGAGTGAGCGAATCCATCTGCATGACGGCGCGGTTGACCTGCTCGATCCCCGCGGACTGCTCGCGCGAGGCGGCGGCGATCTCGGCGACGATGTCGGAGACTTTCTTCACCGAAGCCACGATCTCCTCGAGAGTCTGGCCGGACTGGGTGACTCGCGCCGAGCCGTCCTCCACCTTGCGCACGGAGTCCTTGATGAGGCCCTTGATCTCCTTGGCGGCGGTCGCGGAGCGGCCCGCGAGGCTGCGGACCTCGCTCGCCACCACGGCGAAGCCGCGCCCCTGCTCGCCGGCGCGCGCCGCCTCGACGGCCGCGTTCAGCGCCAGCAGGTTGGTCTGGAAGGCGATCTCGTCGATCACGCCGATGATGTCGGCGATCCTCTTCGAGGACTGCTTGATGTCGGCCATGGCGGTGACCGCCTGATTCACCACGATGCCGCCGCGTTCCGCCTGATCGCGGGCCGCGAGCGCGAGCTGGCTCGCCTGGGCCGCATTGTCGGCGTTCTGCTTTACGGTGGCGGTCATCTCCTCCATCGAGGAGGCGGTCTCCTCGAGCGACGCCGACTGCTCCTCGGTGCGCCGCGAGAGGTTGGTGTTCCCGCAGGAGATCTCCTCGGCGGAGCGATTGACTTCCCCCGCGGTCGATCTGATGCCGCCGACCATGCCGGCCATGCCGTCGAGGAGCGAATTGATGCCCTCGGCCATCACGCGCAGCTCGGGGCTCTCGATGCGGACGTCGAGCCGGCGGGTGAGGTCGCCCTGAAAGGCGGCGTTGATGACCTCGCGGGTCTCCTCGATGAGGTTGCGCGTGATGCTCATGGGGTCGTGGCTCCGTTCAGGCGGCATGGGCAGTGCCAATGGCCGTCCCTGGCGGCAGGCTCCCCGGCGCGGACGTCTTGTCGGTGCGTTCGCCGCTTTGCGGCTCACCCTCGCCGCCCGGCGACAGGGCGAGATCCCTGCCGATCAGGCGGTCGATGTCGAGCAGCACCACCATGCGCTCGGCGACCGAGACCAGGCCGCGGATGTATTCGGTGGCCGAGCGCGACCCGAGCTCGGGCGCCGCTTTCACCTCGGCCGAGTTGACGTCCACTACGTCCGACACGCCGTCCACGACGACCCCGAAGTCCCGCCGTCCCGCCGGCCCTTTGACGGACATCACGATGATCACTGTCACCGCGGTGTACTCGGCACGCTCGAGAGCGAAGCGCATCCGCAGGTCCACGATCGGGACGATCGAGCCGCGGAGGTTGAGCACTCCGAGCACGTGCGCCGGGGCATGGGGGATCTTCGTCACGGCGGACCAGCCTCGGATCTCCTGCACGCGCAGGATGTCGACTCCGTAGGTCTCGTTGCCGAGCACGAAGGTCAGGACCTGGTGGGAGCCGCCGTCCGCGCCCTGTTGCCGATCGACCGCGTTAGTGGACATGAGCGTGATGCCTCGCCTTGACCGCCGTGAGTCTCACGCCGCCGCCCGCATGGATGCGGCGCGGATGAGCCCCGGCACATCGAGAATGAGTGCCACCGAGCCGTCGCCGAGGATCGTCGCGCCGGAGACGCCCTCGATGTGGCCGTAGTTGGCTTCCAGGGATTTGATGACCACCTGCTGCTGCCCGAGCAGGTCATCGACGAACAGACCGACTCGCCGGCCGTCGCCCTCGGCGATCACCACCAGCCCCTCGTGCAGCGCGCGCGAGCGGGGCTCGACGCCGAAGAGCTCGTGCAGCCTGATGATCGGCAGGTAATCGCCGCGGAAGGAGAGGACCTCGCTCCGGCCCGAGAGGCGGGTGATGCCGCTTGCCTTCAGTTGCATCGACTCCACGATGGAGATGAGCGGGACGATGTAGGTCTCGGTCCCGACCAGGACCGACTGGCCGTCGACGATGGCGAGCGTCAGGGGCAGGGTGATCGTGAATCGCGAGCCGCGTCCGGGCTCGCTCTTGACTTCGACCTTGCCGCCAAGCTCCTTCACGTTGCGGCGCACGACATCCATTCCGACGCCGCGTCCGGAAAGATCGGTGGTCTTCTCGGCGGTGGAGAACCCGGGCTGGAAGATCAGCTCGTGGATCTCGGCTTCCGTCAGCGTGTCGTTGGGATCGACGAGCCCGCGGGCGCGCGCCTTGGCGAGGATGCGCTCGTTATCGAGTCCCGCGCCGTCATCGCTCACCTCCACGGCGATGTTGCCGCCGCGGTGACAGGCATCGAGGTGCACGGTGCCTTCGGCAGGCTTGCCGGCCGCGATGCGCGCCTGCGGCGACTCGATGCCGTGATCGATGCAATTGCGCACGAGGTGCACCAGCGGATCGCCGATCTTCTCGAGCACGGTCTTGTCGAGCTCTGTCTGCTCGCCGGTGAGCTTGAGCTCGATCTGCTTGCCCAGGCGCTGGGTGAGGTCGCGCATCATGCGCGGGAAGCGGCTGAACACGAAGCTGATCGGCAGCATGCGCACCCGCATGACGCTTTCCTGCAGCTCGCGCATGTTGCGCTCGAGCTGTGCGAGACCGGCGCGCAGCTTCTCAGCGTCCGGGCCGTCGAAGTGGGAGCCGAGCTGGCTCAGCATCGCCTGCGTGATGACGAGCTCGCCCACGGTGTTCATCAGCTCATCGATCTTCTCGACGCTGACGCGGATCGAGCCCGAGTCGCCGAGGGCGTTGACCGCGGCTTCCGGCTTCGCCGCAGCGTCGGCGCGGGATGCCGCGGGCGCGGGGGAGGGCTGATGTGACGACGGTAGCGCCGATGCCGCTGGGGCTGGCGCCGCCGTGGCCGGCACGGGCTCGGCGCTCCCCGGGAGCGCTTGCCGCTCGCCGGGCAGCCGCTCGATCGTGAGATCGCAGTCGCCCTCCGCCCATTCGAAGACCTGCCTGATCGCCTCTTCCGCCACTTCGCCCGCAAGCTCGAGCGACCATGCCAGATAGCAGTCTTGCGGGTTGATCTCGGTGAGCGGCGGCAGCATCTGCGCATCGACCCGCACTTCGAGCTCACCCAGCGCGGCGAGCTCGCGCAACATGCGCAGCGGATCGTTCCCGCGCGCGAGCAGCTCGCGATACGGGTGGAATCGGATGCGCCAGCGAGCGAGCGCCGGCGATTCAGGACGGGCCGGCGCCGCATCCGGGCCGGATGCCGTGGCCTGCGGGACCACCGCGGGCGCCGGCTCGCTCTTCCTCGCGATCGCGACCTCGAGGTCGAAGTGCAGGTCCGATACGCGCTGCGAGTCGATCGGCTGCTTCGCCTGGACCGCGCGCAGCATGGCGCGCAGGACGTCCACGGACTTCAGCAGCAGGTCCGATACGGAAACGGTGACCGGCATCGTTGCGCTTCGCAGCTCATCGAGCAGCGTCTCGAGGCTGTGGGTGAAGGAGGCGATGTCCGAGAACCCGAAGGTGGCGCTGCCGCCCTTGATCGAGTGCGCCACGCGGAAGATCGTGTTGATCAGCTCCGGGTCGGGGGCGCCGATGTCGAGCTTCAGCAGCGCGGCCTCCATGGCATCGAGCGCCTCGAAGCTCTCTTCGAAGAATGCGTCGTGAAACTGTGCCAGATCGACGGTCATCGGCCGACTTCGCCGGCGCGCTCGAGCATGTCGTTGACACCGAGGAGGCTCGCGGCCGAGTCCAGCGCGGCCGCTCGGCCCCGCCATTTGACTGCGCGGCCCGCCGTGCGGCGGTCACGCACGAAGGCGGCGAGGAGCTGCAGTCCCGCGGTGTCGATGCGCTGCAGCGCGCTCACATCCACGGTCACCGCGCCCGGCTCCTGCAGCCGGCGAGCGAGCTGCGATTGCAAAGCATCCGCCTCCGCGACCGTGCACTCCGCGGCCAACGTCAGCGCCGAAGGGCCTGCCCCGGCGGGCTTGCCGCGCACGACGGCCGGCCGCCCGCGGGCGCTGCCGCGCTTCGTCGGCCGCCGCTGCGCGCGCTTCTTTGCCGGCGTCTGCTGCTTGCGGGTTGTCATAATCTGCTCGGCGCGCGATCTCGGGGCATGACTGCCGGTACAGGGCCGCTATCGGCTCGTGTGACGCGCCTCTTGAGGTGAGCGCTAGGAAGCTTGACGCAGTTCCGCGGAGCGCGGTCCGTGGAGCCTTCCGACGAGCTCCGCCTCCGCGAGCGTAAGCCCGCAGCCCGACATCAGCTCCTCGCGGCTCGCCCCGCCGCGGGCCAGGCGTATCGCGATCTGATAGCCGGGCGAGGGCGAGGAGGAGGGCGCGGCCGCGGCCGGCTTGTCCAGGCGCTCGCCGATCCCGGCGACGGCGGCTCGCGTCGCATCCATGCGCGCCTCGAGCTCCGCGAGCCGCTGCAGCACCAGCTGCGTCTGCGACAGCACCTCGGCGGTCTGCCGGCGCGTGGCACGCCGCCAGGCGGTGAAGCTGATGGAGGCGATGACGAACGAGAAGACGAGGAACACCGCACGTCCCGCGATGAGCAGGAATTCGGCGGACGGCAGAGTCATGCGGTGCGGCTCCCTTGTGATGCGGGTCACATCACGCGCGGCCGTGTCGGAAATCCGGCGCGGAGCGGCGCGTGTCAGGAGTTATCGTGCAGGAAGCGTGCCATTGTCCGCCGTCGTGCCGTTCGAGGGCATCCAGCTCGGGTCGGTCCGGCTGCCGGGCGCGGTGGAGAGTATGACGACGCTCACGCGGCGGTTGGCATTGCGCCCTTGCGCGGTGGCATTGCTCGCGACCGGGTGCTGGTCGCCGAACCCGACGACCGCGAGCCGATCGGGCGCCACGCCGCGGTCGGAGAACACGTGCACGACGCTCGCGGCGCGCGCAGCCGAGAGCTCCCAGTTGGAAAAGAACTGCATGGTCCGGATCGGCACGTCGTCGGTGAAACCCTCGACCCGGATCGGGTTGGGGAAGCGCGCGAGCACGGCGGCGAGGCGGCGGATGATGTCGACGGCGTTCGGCGCGAGCCGCGCGCTGCCGCTCGGAAAGAGGATATCGGTGCGGATCTCGACCTCGATCCAGTACTGCTTGCGCTTCACCATCACGAGCTTTTTCTTCACCAGCCCCGACAGCGCCTGCGTGACATCGTCCGCGACCTTGTTGAGCATGACCGCCGCGGCCTTGGCCTGTGCGGCGTGCGCGCTGTCGAGGCGCGCGGGCCCGGTCGCAGCCTTCACGCCGCTCTCGTTGCCCGGCGGCGGCATGTCGTCGTGATACGGCTCGTTGGGAATCGGGGTGGAGACATCGAGGGGGACGGCATCGAGCAGCGTGCGGGGCTGTCCGTTGAGCATCGTCTGCTGCACGATGCTCACGCGGAGGTCGGCTCCGGAGCCGACGCGCTTGTGGCCGACCTCGATCGGAGAGAGCGTGCGCGGCTGGCCGCGGAACGCGGCATAGAGGGAGTCGGAGAGAACGCGGTACTTGCCCGCGTTCACCGAGGAGATCGAGTACATCACCACGAAGAAGGCGAGCAGGAGAGTGAGCAGGTCGCCGTAGGGGATCGCCCAGCGCTCGTGGTTCTCGTGCTCCTCCTCGTGTTTTCTGTGCTTGCGGCGCATGGCGGTGTCCTAGTGCAGGTATCCCTGCAGCTTCGCCTCGATCGCCCGCGGGTTCTCGCCCTGCGCGATGCACATCATGCCGTCGATGACCATCTCGCGGAACTGCGTCTGGCGGTGGATGATGCCCTTCAACTTGCCGGCGATCGGGAGGAAGAAGAGGTTCGCGAAGCTGATGCCGTAGATGGTGGCGGTGAACGCCGAGGCGATGCCGGCGCCGAGCTTGGCGGGGTCGGTGAGATTCTGCAGCACCGCCATGAGGCCGAGCACGGCGCCGATGATGCCGAGCGTGGGCGCGTAGGTGCCCGCGCCCTCGAACATCTTCGCCGCCGTGATGTCGGCGTGCTCGCGCATGCTGAGCTCGACGTACATGGCGTTGCTGATGGCATCGGGCTCGCTGCCGTCGACCACGAGCTGCAGCGCCTTCTTCACGAAATCGTCCGATTCGCGCTCGATCAGCGGCTCGAGGCCGAGCAGTCCCTGCTTGCGCGCGGTATTGCTCCACTCGACGATCTTGCTGACGATCTGCCGGCCATCGCGCGACGGCGGCCGCACGACCCAGGGAAAGATCTTGAGCGCATGCTTCATCACCGGCAGGGGCGTCTGGATGCAGGTGGCGGCGATGGTGCCGACGCCCACGATGACGAACGCCTCGACGGAAATGAGCGCCATGATGCCGGCGCCGCGCAGAAGCGCGCCGACGACCACGGCGTTGAATGCGAGCACCAATCCGATGATGCTCAGGATATCCATCGTGGCTCCTTACATGCCGAGGCCCGACAGCAGCTCGTCCACGTCTGTCTGGCCTGAGGCGACTTCCCCTCGCGTGACTCCGGGTACCACGGGTCCGTGGCCCTTGTCGGGGCTCTCCCCGAGCGTCGTGTGCTCGACGAGATCTCCGGAGAGCTTGGTAAGACTGGCGAGCGTTTCCTCCAGCTCTTCGACGAGCTTGATGACACTGCGGATGATCTGGCCCGTCAGATCCTGGTAGCCCTGCGCGAGCAGTACGTCGGCGAGGTTCCTGCGGATCTGCTCCGAGTCGGTGCGCACGGTGGGCAGGAACGCCTCGACCGCGCGGACCACGGGCAGGAAGGCGTCGATCGAGCGTACGGCGCCTTCGAAGCCGCTGCTGCCCGGGGGGCGATCCCGGTAGGTCTTCAGCGCATCGATGAGGGCGGCCGCCTCGCGCGCGGCGCGCTCGGCGAGCGGTCCGGACTGCTCGACGAGATCGAGCGTGCGGTGCGCAGCCTCGTCGGTCATCCTGATGACGTGCGTGAGCCGGCTTCTCGCATCGGGGATCTCGTTCTCCGCGATGTCCGCGAGGCGCGACTCGATGCTGAAGCGCTCGAGCGCGTTCTGCAGGTCACCGGTCAGCTTGCGGATCTCGGTGAGCGTCGCCGGCTCGCGCATGCGCACGATGTGATCGACGGCGGTGAAGAACGCCGTCTCTTCGCCGCCGCGAAGCGCCTCCGACAGGGCGTCGACGCAGGCGCCGTACTCCAATTTCAGGATCTCGAAATTCGACATGGCGGTCTCACTTTCCGGCGCCGAGGATCTTGTCGAGCTTTTCCTTGAGAGTCTCGGCGGTGAATGGCTTGATGACGTAACCGTTGACGCCGGCCTGCGCCGCCTCGATGATCTGCTCGCGCTTGGCTTCAGCGGTCAGCATGAGGACCGGCATCTTGGCGAGCTTGGCGTCCGCGCGCACGGCCTTGATGAGCTCGAGCCCGGGCATGTAGGGCATGTTCCAGTCGGTGATGAGGAAGTCGAAGCTGCCGGCCTGCAGCATCGGCAGCGCCGTCTTGCCGTCATCGGCCTCGGCGACGTTCGGATAGCCGAGATCGTGCAGCAGGTTCTTGATGATGCGCCGCATGGTCGAGAAGTCGTCGACCACCAGGAATTTCAGATCTTTGCTCACTGCCTGCCTCGTCTCGTTGCACTCGCGTCCGCGACGCCGTCACGCCAATCCGCCAGCCGCGCCTTCAGCCGAACGAGCGCCTGTCCGTGGAGCTGGCATGCGCGCGACTCGGTCACCTTCAGCACCGCGCCGATCTCCTTGAGGTTCAATCCCTCGCTGTAGTAGAGCGACATCACCAGCTTCTCGCGCTCCGGCAGCCCCTCGATCGCCCGGGCCAACGACGCCCGGAATCCTTCCTCCGCCGTCTCCCGGAACGGATCGGCCCCGCCTTCGGCCGTTGCCGCCGTCGTATCATCGAGCGTCGCCAGGCGACAGCTCGCCGCGTCCTGCACGATGGAGTGATACTCCTCGAGCGGAACTCCGAGCCGCTCGGCGATCTCCGTGTCGCGCGCGTCCCGGCCCGTGCGCCGCTCGATCTCCTGCACCACCGCGGCCACGGCGCGCGCCTTGCGGTGCACCGAGCGCGGCGCCCAGTCGAGCTTGCGCAGGGCATCGATCATGGCGCCCCGGATGCGGATGCCGGCAAACGTCTCGAAGCTCGCGCCGCGGTTGGGCGCGTAGTTCGACGCCGCCTCCAGCAGCCCCAGCATTCCCGCCTGCATCAGATCGTCGACCTCCACGGACGGCGGCAACCGGCCGGCCAGGTGGTAGGCGATCCGCTTCACCAGTTCCGCATGGCGCGTCACGAGCTCGCTGGCCTCGCTCAGCCCGCGCGGCCCGCCGTATGCGCTCGCCGCGTTCACGGCACCACTTCCAGGCGCGCCGGGTTGCGCCGCACCAGCCGCTCCACGAAGAACTCGATGTTTCCGCGGGGACCGGGTGGCACTGGCCATGTATCGGCCGTGCCGGCGAGTTTCTTGAATGCCCGGGCCGCGGGGCTCGCCGGATAAGCCTCGAGCACCGGGCGCTGCTCACGCACGGAACGGCGCAGATACTCGTCCTCCGGGATCTCACCCGCGAATTCGAGCACAACATCCAGGAAGCGCGCCGTGACGCGCTCGAAGCGGCGGAAGAGCTCCATGCCGCCGCCCGGCGCGCGGATCCGGTTGGCGAGAACGCGGAAGCGGCGGACACCGTGATTGCGACTCAGGACCTTGACGAGCGCATAGGCGTCGGTTAGCGAAGCCGGCTCGTCGCAGACGACCACGAGAATGTGCTGGGACGCTTGTGAGAACTGCAGCACGCCCTGGGCGATGCCGGCCGCGGTGTCCACGATGAGCACGTCCAGCCTCGCAGCCAGCTCGCCGAAGGCGCGCACGAGACCCAGGTGCTCCGCGGCCCCCATGCTGGCGAGATCGGCCGCTCCCGATGCGGCGGGCACGACCTTGAATCCCTGCGGCGCCTCGACGATCACCTCATCCAGGGTGCGCTCCCCGCTGATCACGTGCGCGAGGGTGTAGCGCGGCGAGAGGCCGAGGAAGACATCGGCGTTGGCGAGTCCGAGGTCGCCATCGAGCAGCACGACGCGCCGGCCCGCGGCCGCGAGCGCCGTGGCCATATTGACTGAAACGCTCGTCTTCCCGACGCCCCCCTTGCCGCCGGTGACGGCGATCACCTGTACGGGCTGCGCGAGGGATTCGAGGCGGGAGTTGTTGATCAGGCTGAGCTCAGGTCGTCGCATGTGAGATTCTTCCAAATCGTCGTCGCAGCAGATCTTCGTCGGCGGCCGCGCCGCTCGCCTTGGCGAGCCGAACGGCGTGGGAAACGAGCTCCAGGGACCGCGCGGGCCGCAGATCCTCGGGCACGCGCTGGCCGTCGCTCGTGTAAGAGAGCGGCAGCCGCGCTCGAATGAGCACCGAGAGCGCCCCGCCAAGGCTTGCCGCCTCGTCCACCTTGGTGAGCAGGCACGAGGTGGGATTGGCGGGCCGGAAGCGTTGCACCACCTCCTCGAGCGCGCCGGCCTGAGTGCTCGCGGCGAGGACGAGCGCGGTTTCCAGCTTCGATGCGCAGTTGGCGAGCACCCCGAGCCGCGCTGCGAGCTGCGCATCGCGCAGGCTCGAGCCCGGCGTGTCGATCAGCACCAGGCGATGGCGCTCGAGCCGCGTGAGGAGCTCCGGCAGGGCCTCGAAGCGCTCCGGGACGTGCACCGGCACGCCGAGCAGCTGACCGAGCGCCTGCATCTGGTCCTGCGCACCGATGCGCACCGTGTCGGATGCGACCAGGGCCAGGTCTTTGGGACCATGACGCAGGATCCAACGCACCGCGAGCTTCGCGAGCATGGTCGTCTTGCCGACGCCGGTGCCGCCCACGAAGGCGACACGGCCGCCGGTTTCGAGCCAGCGGTCGCCGGTCACCAGGAGATACTGCGACAGCCCCGCGATGGCGAACCGGCGGCCCTGAGTGAGATCCACCCGCTCATCGAGCTGGCCGACGATGTGGTCGGCGAGGTCCTGCGCAATTCCGATCTCCGTCAGCTCGCGCAGCAGCTCGGTATGCACGGGCGCGCGGCGCGTGCGGTCGTTCCACGCAAGCTGGGCGAGCTGGGTCTCGAGCATGCGCCGCAGGCTCTGCAGCTCCTTGCCCATGGCCTCGGCCGGCACGTCGGGTTGAGGCGCGATGAGAGGCGCCGGAGCCGCCGGAGCAGCCGCGGCCGCCTGAGCCTCGATGCTGCCGGCGTCGAAATCCACCGCCGCGGTGATTTCCACGCCCTGGGGAGTGCGGCGCGAGGAGAGAATCACGGCCTCCTCGCCCAGTTGCTCGCGAACGGCTCGCAGCGCCTGGCGCATGTCGGGTGCCGTATGTCGTACGATCTTCATGGTTACCTGCCGACCGCGGTGACGACGCGGACCTTGCGGTTGTCGGGAATCTCATTCCAGGCGAGCACGTTCAGGCTCGGCAACGCCGCGCGCAGGAAGCGCGACAGCTGTGCGCGCAGCGGCGGCGGCACCAGCAGCACCGGCGACTCGCCCGAGGCCTCCTGTCGCTGCGCCGCCTCGGCCACGCGCTGTTGCAGCCGCTCCGCCAGCCCGGGCTCGAGGCCGGGACTCGCGGAGTTGGCGGCGAGCGAGCCGGAAAGCAGCCGCTCGAGCTCCGGCTCGAAAGTGATGACCGGCAGCTCCGCGGCGATGCCGGCGATGTCCTGCACGATCTGGCGGCCGAGCGCGATGCGGACCTGGCTCAACAGCACCGCCGGATCCTGCGACCGCGGCGCGTGCTCGGCCAGTGTCTCGATGATGGTGCGGATGTTGCGGATGGGAATGCGCTCGGCGAGCAGGCTCTGCAGCACCCGCACGACGGCGGAGAGCGGCAGCACCCGCGGCACCAGATCCTCCACCAGCTTCGGTGCGCTCTTGGCGAGCCCGTTGAGCAGCTGCTGCACCTCCTCGTGGCCGAGGATCTCGTTGGCATGCGACTGGATGACGAAGGAGAGATGCGTGGCGATCACGGTGCTCGGGTCGACCACGGTGTAGCCGAGCGCCTGCGCGTGATCGCGGCTCGCCGCATCGATCCAGACCGCCTCCATGCCGAAGGCCGGATCGCGGGTGGCGATGCCTTGCAGCGGACCGAACACGCGGCCGGCGTTGATCGCGAGCTCCTTGTCCGGATAGATGACGCTCTCGCCGACGGGCACGCCGCTCAGATTGATGCGGTAGACGTTCGGCGCGAGATCCAGGTTGTCGCGGATGTGCACCGCGGGGATCAGGAATCCGAGCTCCTGCGACAGCTTGCGCCGCACGCCCCGCACGCGGCCGAGAAGGTCGCCGCTCTGGCGCTTGTCGACCAGCGAGACGAGGCGATAACCGACCTCGAGCCCGACGAGATCGACCGGGCGCACGTCCTCCCACGTGAGCTCCCGGGTCTCGGGAGCCTGCGGCATCGGCTTCGGCGCAGTGGCGATCACCGCCGCGGCGGCGCGCTTGCGCCTGATGATGTAGGCGGCCGAGCCGCAGAGCGCGGCGATCAGCAGGAATGCGACGTTGGGCATCCCCGGGATGAGGCCCATGAGGCCCAGCAGACCGCCCGCCACCCCGAGCGCCTTGGGATTGCCGAAGAGCTGCCGGCGCAGCTCTCCGCCCATGTCCTGGGGACGCGACATGCGGGTGACGATGAGGGCCACCGCGGTCGAGAGCAGGAGCGCCGGAATCTGCGCCACGAGGCCGTCGCCGATCGTGAGCAGCGTGTACGTGTGGAGCGCGTCCGTCAGCGCCATCCCATGGCCGATCGTGCCGATGGCGAGGCCGCCGATGATGTTGATGAGAAGGATCAGGATGCCCGCGACGGCGTCGCCGCGCACGAACTTGCTCGACCCGTCCATCGCGCCATAGAAGTCGGCTTCGGCACGAACCTCGGCACGGCGGGTGCGCGCCTCGTCCTGGGTGATGAGTCCGGCGTTGAGATCGGCATCGATGGCCATCTGCTTGCCGGGCATGGCATCCAGGGTGAAGCGGGCGCTGACCTCGGAGATGCGTCCCGAGCCCTTCGTGACCACCACGAAGTTGATGATGGTCAGGATGACGAAGACCACCACGCCGACGGCGAAGTTGCCGCCGACCACGAACTGGCCGAAGGACTCGATGACATGGCCCGCTGCCCCGGGACCGGCATAGCCGTGAAGCAGCACGACGCGTGTCGAGGCGACGTTGAGCGCCAGGCGCAGCAGCGTCGCGAGCAGCAAGACCGTCGGAAAGACGCCGAACTCGATCGGCCGGGCGACGTAGAACACCGCCATCACGATGACGATCGAGAGCGCGATGTTGAAGGTGAAGAGCACATCGAGCGCCATCGGCGGCAACGGCAGGATCACCATGGCGAGCACGGCGAGGACGCCCGCCGGCACGCCGATTCCGGCGCGCAGCAGGTCTCGCCAGCCGGGCATATTGGGGCTCGATGTGGTGCTGGCAGTGCTCATGGATCAATGGCGGACGG
>JABBNZ010000089.1 GCA_019352035.1 Pseudomonadota bacterium
AAGCGCTGGATCCGGGCTCCTGCCCGGCCCAGCGCCGTTGAGCCAAAAAGCGTGGTTTTTGGCTCAACGTCCGCCACCTGCGGCGGCGGGGCACCTCCGTGTGCCTGCCACGCGTTCGCTCCGCTTCATGACTCGGGACAGACGGGCAGTCATCGGGCACTAAGATCAAGCGCTGGATCCGGGCTCCTGCCCGGCCCAGCACGCGGCTAATCGCGAGTGAAAGCTCGCCACAAGTAGTACGCCGGAACCCCTGCGGCGATCACGAGCAAAGTCACACCCGTGTCGCGCGGGTCCGTGATCAGGGCGTTGACGATGATCCCCAGGGACGCGAGGAGGAAGAGCGCAGGCACGACGGGGTAGCCGAGCACGCGGTAGGGACGAGGCAGCTCGGGACGGCGCCGCCGCAGCACGTAAACGCCGGCCACGGTCAGCACATAGAAAGGCCAGATCCCCAGGATGAATCGATCGGCCAGCTGGGCGAAGTCGTTTTGTAGCACGTAGGCGCAGCCGAGCGCGGTCGCGAGCCAGATGGCCACCGAAGGACTGCTGAACCGCGGCGACACCCGGGCGACGGCGCGAAAGAAGAGCCCCTGGTCGGCCATGGCAAAGAGCACCCGCGGCCCGGTCATCATGGAGCCATTGAGGCCGCTGAACGTGGAGACCAGCACCACCGCGGCGATCACCGCGGCGCCGGCGCCGCCGAAGGCCGGAATGCGCGCCGCCACTGTCGCCGCCACCAGCCGCGACGCCGCCATCTGCGAAGCCGGCAGCGCGTGCCAGAACCCCAGGTTGACGATGAGATAGACGAGCATCACGCAGCAGGTCCCGGCAATCAGGGCTCGCGGCAGCGTGCGCTGCGGATGCGCGATCTCGCCCCCCATGAACGAGAGATCGGCCCAGCCGTCGTAGGTCCACATGACCGGGATGAGCGCCGTCGCGATGAGCGAGGGCGTTGCGCCCTGCCAGGCGAGGAAAGCGGGCGGGGAGACCGGGCCGCGCACTGCGGTGAAGGCCAGGAGCCCCAGCGCCAGGACCGCGATGTACTTGGCCGCGGTGGCGAGGCTCATGACCGCCGCGGCACGGCGAACGCCGATGTAGTTGATAGCGCCGATCAGCGCGATGGCGAGGGCAGCGACCCGGCGCACCTCCCCGGGGGTCAGCGGGACAAAGTATCCGAGATACTCCGCGAAGATCGTCGCGGTGGCGCCGAGCGCGGCCGCGCGGACCACCACAAGCTCTGTCCATCCGAAGAGGAACGCGGGCAGCGGTCCGTAGCACTCCAGCAGGTACGCGAAGATGCCGCCCGATCGAGGCAATGCGCTGGCCAGCTCGGCGATCGACAGCGCCCCGCACAGCGCCACGATGCCCCCGAGAAACCAGCAGAGCATCGCCGGCCCGGGCGACTGAAGCTGTGCAGCCACGGTCGCCGGTACACGAAATATCCCGCTGCCGATGGTGACGCCGACGACCACCGCCGCGGCATTCCACACTCCAACGGTGCGCGGCATGCGTTCGCCCCAGCGGTCGGTGGCGGGAGTTTGGGATGACGTATCGATGCGGCGCCCCTGTGCAGGGTTGTCGGAGGAGCCGCATTATAAAGGGCCGCAGCGAGCATTAACGCGCGTTCAGGGAGTCCGCGCCGCGTCCGGCGTATACTTCTTCGAGCGGGTTTCGGCCCAGGGGGCGCTGAGAGCGGCCGCCGGAACGCGCCACACATGAAGGTTCTGATCGTCGAAGACCAGCAGCGCCTCGCGCAGCTCCTCAAGCAGGGGCTCGCGGAGCGTTCCTACACGGTTGCCTGCGCACGCACCTGCAAAGAGGCGCGCGATGCCCTCTGCGAGACCGCGTACGATCTCATCATCCTCGATCTCGGCCTGCCCGATGGAGACGGCCTCGATCTGCTGCGCGAGTGGCGCAAGAGCGGCTTCAAGGAGCCGGTACTGATCCTGAGCGCGCGCGATGCCGTGCAGGACCGCGTCAAAGGCCTGGATCTCGGGGCCGACGACTACCTCTCCAAACCTTTCAGCTTCGAGGAGCTGCTCGCGCGCGTGCGCTCGCAGTTTCGCCGCCAGTCGGAGGTCAAGGAGACGATTCTCGACTACCGCGGCATCAAGCTCGACCTCCTGAGCCATACGGCCCATCTGAACGGGCAGCCGGTGGAGCTCACGCGGCGCGAGTTCGCGCTGCTCGAGATCTTCATGCAAAACCCCGGACGCATCCTGACGCGCACCCTGATCTCGGAGAAGATCTGGGCATCGCACTACGACGTCGATACCAACCTGCTCGACGTCTACATGAGCCGGCTGCGCGCCAAACTGGAAAAATCCCAGGAGAAGCCGCTCTTCAAGACGGTTCGGGGCGTCGGATATCAGCTTTTATGATGCGGTCGATCAGCACGCGGCTCGCCGCATGGTATGCCCTTGCGGCGACCGTGACCCTGGCGTGCCTGTTCGTCGTCGGTTACCAGCTCCTCGAAAGCTATCTCATCCACGGGCTGGACCTGCTCAACACGGCGGAGTTCGAGCAGATCCGTGCCCGGCTGGGTCCCGACTACCGGACACTCAGCCTGGCAGTGGTCAACGAGCGCATCCGCACGACCACGGAATACGCCTCGGTCCTCTTCTATTTCGACGTGAACATTCCCAAGCACAGCACGGTCTTCTATTCCAGCAACCTGCATGGCCGCCCGATTCCCGACGTTCCCAAGAAGCATCGGTACGACGCGTCCATTCCAGGCATAGGCCCGCTGCGGGTGGCGGAGTTCATCCTGCCGCCCTTCGACGTCACCATCGCAACCTCTTCCGCCCAGGTGCTGAAGGTGATGGACGGGTATGTGGAGGTCTGCGCGGGGCTGCTCGCCGCCATGCTCGTCGTCAGCACCGTGATCGGCTTCGGTCTGAGCCGGCTTGCGCTGCGGCCCGTGCGCCTCATCCGTGAGACGGCGAACCGCATCCGCTCCGACAACCTGAGCGAGCGCATCCCGGTCTCCGGGGTGCGGGACGAGATCTCCGAGCTCGCCCGCCTCCTCAACCAGATGTTCGATCGTCTGGAGTCCTCGTTCAAACAGGTGCGCCGCTTCGCCGCCGAAGCGTCCCATGAGCTGAAGACGCCACTGTCGCTCATCCGTCTGCAAGCCGAGAAGCTCCTCGTCGCCGGCAGTCTCTCTCCTGCCGACGAGGAGTCGGTGCAGATGCAGCTCGAAGAGCTCGCGCGTCTCAACCAGATCATCGAGGAGCTGCTCTTCCTCTCGCGCGCGGAGGCGCGGGCGATCACCCTGCAGCTGAAGCCGCAGGATCCCTCCCGCCTCCTCCACACGTTCGCCCAGGATGCGCGTGTGCTGACGGAGCACCATGGGCGCAGCTTCGTCCTGGTCCGCGAGGGAGAGGGCCTCGTCGCCTTCGAGGCGCAGCGCATCCGTCAGGTACTCCTCAACCTGCTCGCGAATGCGGTCGAGGCCACTGCGCGTGACGGCGTCATCACCGTGCGCTCGACGTTCGGGTCCGGCGTATGGCGGGTCAGCCTGGAAGATCAGGGACGCGGCGTGCCGCCGAATGAGCGCGAGCGCATCTTCGAGCGCTTCGTTCGCCTCGGCGACCGCGGCAGCGACGAGCGGGGCAGCGGCCTCGGGCTCGCGATCTGCCGCAGCATCATCGAGCTGCACCACGGCCGCATCTGGGCGGAGGCCGCGGCAGGCGGCCAAGGCCTGAAGGTGACGTTCGAGATTCCGGCGACCCAGCTCCTGGGGGGCACCGCCAGATCCGCGAGCGCCGGCGAGCCCGTCAGCTCGCAGAGCGCCTGAGGGCATCTCTCCCGGCGAGCTCTGGGCGAGCTCTGGGCGAGCTCTGGGCGAGGCCAGCGCAGGCGCCGAGCAGCGCTCAATGAAACCGGATGAAGCTCAACAGCGTCAACGTCACGACGATCGCGCCGCCGATCCGGATGGCGATCTGCGCGAAGGGCATGAGCTGCATGCGCTCGGCGGCGGTCAGGATGGCGACTCCTCCGGTGCCGCCCTGCCCGGCATGCGTCGCATTCACGAGCGCGGCTTCGATCGGATACAGGTTGACCTTGCGCCCCACCCAGAATCCGACTGCGATCAGGGTGACCACCGTCGCCAGGATCGTGATCAGGTTGGCCGGCGCCAACGCCGCGAGCAGCTTGTCCCAGGGCGTCCACGCCACGCCCACCATGAAGAGCAGCGGATAGGTCCCCACCTTGGCGAACAGCTGGAAGACCGCATCGGCGCCGATCTCGAGGCGGCGCGTCACCGACCATCCGAGCTTCATCGCGACGGCCACCACCAGCATGATCACCGGGGCCGGCAGCTTCCAGGCCTTGAACGCGAGCTCGCCCACGAGGTACAGCGTCACGGCCGTCACCATACCGGTCGCGAGGGTCATCACGTCCGCGTGCGCAGCCGGCTCGTCCTTCTTGAGGAACTCGTCCATGTCCCCGCCGGGCTGCAGCCGGCCCTCGCCCGACCACTGCGGCTTGTGCTTGCCGAGCAGGTTGAGTCCCCCGGCAATCAGCACCGAGAAGAGACTGCCGATCATGACTGCCGGCAGCACCTGGGCGAACTGGCCTCCGAATCCCTGGTGCAGCGCCCCGGCATATCCCACCGACAGCGGCACCGCCCCATCGCCCACGCCGCCGGCCATCACCGGCAGCACCACGTAATACAGCGCGTGCTTCAGGCCGAGACCCAGCGCCGAGCCGACCGCCCCTCCCACGATGACGGCCGCCACCGTGCCGGCCGCGAGCGGAGCGAAGATTTTCACGAATCCCCGGATGAGCACGGTCCGGTCCATCGCGAAGACGCTGCCGACGATCACCGCCGAGATGTAGAGGAAGAGATAGTTCGATGTCTTGGTGAAGCGGGTGACCGCGCCCACCAGATCCGCGGGCAGGACGTGGTAGTAAGCGAGCGCCGATGGGAGGAACGTCGCGACGATCACCGCGCCGCCCACCAGCCGCAGCCCCGGAATCCGTTGCCCGACCTCCGCGCAGATGAACGACAGCAGCACGATGAGGCCGATCATCATCGGCAGGTCGGTCGCCACCTCGTGGCGGCTGACGAAATACCAGAGCACACCGGCCAGCACGAGCGCCACGGGGACCGGCACGATCCCGATGCGCCAATCCATCAGCCGCTGCCATGTCCGCGCCCAGCCCGGAATGGCGCCCGGATGCCCGAAGCCGCCCGTGTCGGTGTGAGGGTCGGTGCGATCGTCCGGCCGCGAGGGGCCGGCGGTCGTTGCGTGATTCGCCAATTCAGCTCCTTCGCGCCGCATCATCGAAGCGGATCAGTATAGTCCCTGCCCGCTTCCGCGGTCACCCTGCAGCTCAGAACGACACCGTCACATCGCCGTACACCAGCCGCTCGACCGGCGAATACGTGCTGATGTCCGTAGTCATGAACGCGTTCGAGAAGGCGTTCGGAAAATAGGGCGGCGAAGCATTGTTGAGGTCATTGACGCCGAGAGCCAGCATCACCTTCCTGCCGCTGCCCTCGCCCCCGATCCGCCAGGTGTACGCACCGCGCAGATCGAAGGAGCTGTAGTGCGGCACCTGGATGAAGAGCGGACCCGTTCCCCCGGCACCCGCATCGGTGATCGAGGAGATGTAGGTGTTGGCCAGTGTGATGTCCAGGTTCCGGTACGACCAGTCGACCGTCGTGTAGAAGCGGTACTTGGGCAGCGTGCCGGCGAAGACGCCCAGGTTGCTGGCGTTGCCGGCGTATTGGATGGACGGATCTCCCAGACCATCGGAGAACTTGTACGAATCAAAAGCCATGGCACTCGTCGACAGCGTCCAGGTGCCGTAGCGGCTCCAGGGAAGGATGTACAGCGCCGACAGGTTCCAGGAGCGCTCCCGCAGCACCGCCAGATTGGTGAATCGATCCTCGACGTAGATGTTCTGGATATTGGTGGGATTCGCGGCCAGATAGGACTCGAGCGCGCCCGGCGCAGCGAACGGATCCGTGCCGCCGAAGTTGACGAAGTTTCCTTCCCCGAGGTTGTGGAAGAAGGGCGAGGCAGAGCCCAGCTTGTTGACGGAATTGAAGATGTTGTTGAAGCCGATTCCGCCGGCGAAGCCGTAGAGGTTGATCGAGGAGAACTCCGCGCTCACCGCCAGGCCGCTGATGAGCTTCGGCCGGAACGTGAAGCCGATCGAGCGCGCGATCGCGATGGCTGGCTTCAGGGCCGGGTTGTTGCCATCCTCGCCATTGAAGCTGAGGCCGCCCGTCTTCAGCGCCCCGATGCCGAAGACGTTGCCCGGAATGACGCCCGTGACCTGGCGGGTATCGGATGGACCATAGGCCTGGAAGAGCGGCGGGGCGACGAAGGACTTGGTGTAGTTGCCGTTGATGGCGAACTGGCTGTTGAAGGGGGCCCAGCGGAAGCCGAATTTCGGGTCGGTGGCGCTGCCGGCGTCGCTATAGTGCTCGAAGCGGCCTGCCGCGGTCAGCTCCAGCTGGTTAAGCCCCGGGATATCCATGCGGCTGGAGAAAATCGGGACGCGCATCTCGGCGTACACGGCGCTGTCGTCACGGCCGTGACTGAACGGGTCCGTATACAGCCCGTTCAACCAATTCTGATCGTTGCCCGTGGTGCTGCCCGTCACCGGGTCGGTATTGCGGCCGTTGGGATCGGCATTGCCGGAGACCTCCTCGCGGCGCCAGCTCGCGCCGACGGCGAGGCTCAGCGCGCCCGCGGGCAGCTTGAAGAGGTTGCCGACCGCATGCGCGTCCCACGAATAGAGCTTGCTGTTACCGTGCAGCATCTCGGTGCCGAATAGGTTCGCGAGCGCGGCCGTGGGATTGCCGGTCACCGCGAACGGGTTCAGCGCCGGCACCAGCACCTTTGCATTGGCCGTCGAAAAGCCGCCGTACACCTCACTGTAAGCGCCCCCCGGCGTCGCAACGCCGCTGGCGCCGTAGCCGCCAGCGACGGCGGCCGCCACATTGGGCTTGTAGATTAGATTGGTGTCCGCCTCGCTCAGCTTGCTCTCGCTGTAATTGAGAGAGGTCTGCCAGGTCCAGGTGCGCGTGAGGCTGCCCTTGAGGCCGGCTGAGAATTGATACGCATCGGTGGTGTCATAGACCGCCTTGGGGCGGTTGATGTCCGCGAAAGTGGCGGACGTGGCGGTCGCCAGCGGGTCGTAAGGCGAGCCCGCCGGCACGCTCACGACGGCGTTGGAGAACGGCTGACCCGCAGTCTGCCACGCGGTCGACTGCACGTTGTTCTGGGAGATGAGGACGTCGCCAAAAGCCTCCACGCCGCCGCCGAACAGCGGCCTGGAAGTGATGTTCGCGACGAAATTCTTGTGCTCCTCCTGCTGCAGCAACATGCTGAACTTCGAGTAATCGAACCCGTTGGAGAGCTGCGCGGGGGTGGTGGGATGGTAGACGCCAGGCAGTTGCGAGTAACTGCTCGCCGTGGCGGCGGTTCCGGTCGGCACGGGCGGGTAGGTCAGCCCCGGAGCGAGGGAGTAGGTGCCCCCGGCCACGACGCCGGGTAGCGTCGTGCCAGGCGTGACGCCGAACTTCGGGCTGCTGAAAGCCCGGGTGTCCGCCCAGAGCGGAGTGGTCTTCGCGTAGCTGACGGTCGCGGTGATGTTGAAGGGTCCGAGATCCCCGCCCGCGGTCACGAACGCCGAGCGATCTCGATAGCCGCCGTCGGCTGCTCCGTAATGAGTGCCGAAGGTCACGCCGTGGTAGTCGTGCTTGAGGATGAAGTTCACCACACCGCCGATGGCGTCCGAGCCGTAGAGCGAGGAGGCGCCATCGGTGAGGACGTCCACGCGCTCCAGCGCGGCGGCGGGAATCTGGCTGACGTCGACGAAGTCCTTGCTGCCGGTGAGGCCCGCGACCGCATCGATCGCCAGGCGCTGCCCGTTCAACAGCACCAGCGTCGGGAGGTTGCGCAGCTCGACCTGCGACCCGCCGGCCGTGAACTGATTGTGGTTCTGGGCGTTGCTGCTGCCCGCGTTGCTGCGGCCGGCGAAGGCGGGAACGGCCTTCTGCAGAGTGGCAAGCATGTCGCTCGACACGCCGGTCGCCTGGAGAGTGGATGCATCGAGGCGGGTGACCGGAACGGCCACGGCGTCAGGATTGGTCGGAATCAGCGTTCCGGTGACGACCACTTCCTTGATCTGCGCCACCGCCTGGCTCGATGCCGGGTCGGTCTGGGCATTGGCGCCTGTGGCGCAGATGAGACCGAGACCGGACAATAGAAACGCTTCAGCGCCGGGAACCCGGCGGGGCTGACCCTTCATGCGAACCCCCTCTGGTGGATCTGTCAGAGGACGCTACGCGGGCAAGCTTAACGATGGCTGAAATGTTTCTGACTTGATTTTCAGGCGCTGCGCTCCCCAGGCACAGGGACGTGCCCCGCCGCCGCAGGTGACGGGCATTGAGCCAAAGACCACGCTCTTTGGCTCAATGCGCGCTGGGCCGGGCAGGAGGCCCGGATCCAGCGCTTCTTAGTAGCGCCGAAGCAACGACTGGATGCCGGCGCGCTCGGCCCCAATCGCCTGGTAGAGCGGCACGTGCTTCCACCTCGGGCCGCCGTTGACGATTGCCGCGAAGGCGATCCAGCCGCCATTGCGCTTGCGCAGGTACCCGGCGATCCCACAGACGGACCTCGGATTGTCCAGGGTGCCGGTCTTCAGCGCCACCCGGTCGAGCCACGCCTCATCGCCCTGGCGCAAGAAGACGAACGGCGCATCGCGCGGCACGACGAGGCCACCGTAGAACGCGGGAAAGTGGCGCGGGTCGTGATACTCATAGGCGAGCAGGCGCACCAGATCGTCGGCGGACAGCCGGTTGTCGGTGGTGAGCCCGCTGCCGCTGTAGAGCGGCGGCGGGACGAGGGATGCGGGACGGTCGCGCGCCTGCACCCGCTCGACGAAGTCCGACAGGAGTCGGCCCGCGGCGGCCAGTGCCTGCGGCGGGTGATCGTCGACGCTCGCCGCCATGTCCATGACGAGCACGTCGGCGATGTAGTTGTTGGAGAATCGCAGCATGCGTCCCAACTGCTCCTGCAGGCTCAGCCCCTCGACATCGCCAAGCTCGTAGCTGTTGGGCGGCGGAAGGCTGGCATGAACGACAACCGGCCCCGCTACCTGGACGCCGATCTCGCGCAGCGTTTCCTTCAGCAGCAGGCCCGCTCCGACCAGCGGATTGGACATGGAGCGATACACCGTCTGGTCATCGCCCATGGGAACGTCGCCGCCGATCTGCAACATGTCCTCGCCGGCCGCGTTCGTGCGCCTCTCTATCCAGAAAGTCTGCCTTCCGCGCCTCCCCACCGTGCGGATGACTCCCTGGACCGGTATGGGCAGGTGCGCGACACCGCAGCCGCGCACGAGCGCCGCCGCGCCGGTTACGGTCGGCCGCACGACGATGCACCAGTTGCCGAAATCGACGCCGACCGAGGCCAGGGGTGCGTTGTAGGCGGTATCGCTGAGCTCCAGCGCGTGGCAACGATCCTTGGTCTCGCAGGTCACGACGCCGAAAGGCGCCGGATCGACGAACAGATCGCCGCTCACGGCACTCACGCCTGCGCCATGCAGCTCCGCGGCCAGCTGCCACAGCGATTCGTCATCGAGCGACGGATCGCCCGAGCCCTGCAGGATGAGGTCGCCCGCCACCCGGCCGCGCACGACGGGCGCGTTGGCGAGCAGGCGAGTCTCGAACATCTTGGCGGGCGTCCAGGTCTGCAGGGCGAGCGCCGCGGTCGCGAGCTTGGTCAGCGAGGCGGGAGTGAGCCGGCGCGTCGGATTGAGCTGCTCGATGACATGGCCGCCGTCATCCAGGTCGATGGCGGCGGCGGAGACGAGCGCCCCACGGCGCTCGAGCCCCTGCAGCGCGCGCCACTGCGCATGCGCGGGAAAGGCGGCAAGGGCGGCGGCGGCGCAGAGCAGCAGGGAGAGGATCCCGGCGCGGGATAGCGATGGGCGGTACAGCATGAGGCGGTGAATTATGTCACCCCCACGGGGCTCGCGCCCAAGGAACTCACGGAAGAGTGAAGTGGAACTCAGCGCCGCGATCCGGCTCGCTCTGCGCCCAGATGCTGCCGCCGTGACGCTCGATGATGCGGCGCGCGATCGAGAGGCCCACCCCCGTCCCCTCGAACTCCGTCGCCGAGTGCAGGCGCTGGAAGATCCCGAAGAGGCGCTCGGCGCGGCGCGAATCGAAGCCCGCCCCGTTGTCCCGGATCGAGTACAGCTTGTCGCCGGCCCGTGTCGCGCCGCCGATCTCGATGCGCGCGTCGGCGCGGCGGCGCGTGAATTTCAGCGCGTTGGCCACGAGGTTGACCCACACCTGGCGCAGCAGCGACGGATCGGCTTGCACCGCCGGAAGCTCACCGACGGTGATCTCGAGGCTGCGTGCCGCCTCGGCGGCGTGCAACTCACCGACGACTTCCTGCACGAGCGTGCGCATGTCGACGGAGCGCTTCTGCAGCGGCTCCCGGCCGACCCGCGAGAGGCGCAGCAGATCCTCGATCAGCGCACCCATGCGAGTCGCCTGGGCGGCAACGGCCTCGATGTGCTGGCGCGCATCGGGGGAGACATCGGCGCCGAAATCCTCCTGCACCACGCCCAGGAGGCCGTCGATCATGCGTAGCGGGGCGCGCAGGTCGTGTGACACTGAGTCGCTGAACGCCTCGAGCTCGCGGTTGGCGACCCGCAGGTCGCGATTGGCGGTCTCGAGCTCCACCGTGCGCTGTGACAGCCGCTCAAGGAGCGCGGCATTCTCCCGCCGCAGGCGCAGCATGGCCTGGGTACGCGCCAGCACCCGCAGAATCACGCGCAGATCGAAGGGCTTGAGGATGTAATCGAGCGCGCCGGCCTTCATCGCCTCCACGGCCGTCGCGATCGAGCCGTGACCGGTCATGACGATTCCGGCGAGACCCGGATCGACTTCCCTGGCGGCATTGAGGAAGGCGATCCCGTCCATCCCGGGCATCGTGAGGTCCGTCAGGACGATATCGAAGGCGCCGGCGCGCACTGCGGCCAGGGCCGAGCCCGCCCCCGTGAACCCCCTGACCGCGTACCCCTCATCCTCGAGGGTTCGGCACAGCGCCTCGACCTGGGCCGCCTCGTCATCGACCACCAGCAACCGGTTGATCGCCTCGTCGTCCATCCGTCCCGTCCAGATCCCGTCCTGGGGACCGAGCATACGCCACATGGGATGGACGGCACGATGGAAAGGTCCACTTTTTGGTGGCCGAAGGCCGACTCCATCGAACGCGCTCGCGCGGCTGCGAAGGGCGGCAGCGTCTCCAGGGTTGTGCCCGTGCTGGGCGCACAACGCGAAACCCCGACCATTGATCGGGCCGCATCGCCTTTGGCCGTCACAGTCACAGTCAGCGCGAATCGATCGCAGCAGGCGTTTGGGCGGAGTGTTGAACTTCTACGAACCAGCCGCCGTGTCAACGTGTCAGAGTTACTGAACAATACGATCGCCACGCATTTGGCGCTCGACTTCGCCATTGATCTCGGCTCCCAACAGTACGACGAATACCGAAAGCCAGACCCAGGTGAGAATTATCAGCGGAAGACCCAACGAGCCATACACCTCGCTATAGCGGGCGAAATTATGGACATAGACGCTGAACAGGATCGACCCAATCAACCATAGAAGCGTGGCCGTGATGATGCCAAGGGAAGCGAATTTCCATTGTGGTTTGCTCCCGGCGGGTCCGTAGCGGTAGACCACCGACACCACGCCCACAACAAGCACGATCAGAAGCGCCCAGTCCACAACCAGGCTGATCCAGCGCGCCGGACTGCGCACACCGGTTCCGCTCAGCAAAGCGGGCAGGCCGGCGACGAGCATCAAGGCGATCAGCCCGCTTGCAATTATCAAGACGGTCAAAAACAACGCGGTCGCGTAGAACCTGACGTATCCGCGCGTTTCCGTCTGCCCGTAGGCGATATTGAGCGCCGCCATCATGCCCGTCATCCCCCGCATGCCGCTGTAGAGCGCGATGCCGATGCCGACGATGGCACCAAGGCCAAGGCTTCCGCTTGATGCGGAAATCAGTTCGCGCAGCGCGGCACTGGCCAGGCGCACGATCGATGGCGGAAGCACGCCCGACAAAGACTGTACGTCTCTTGTCATGCCCGCAGGGTTCTCGACCAGTCCGTAGACCGAAATTAGCGCCGCCAAAGCAGGGAAGAGTGCCACAAGCAGATAGTAGGTCACTCCGGCGGCAACGAGCGAGAGATCCTTCCTGCCGATATCCTTCCAGGTCTGGCGCAGGATGCCCGCCGAGCTACGCAATGTCTCGATGATTATGGGCGCTTCCGCCATGTCGGTCATCGAAGTCCGTTACCTCCATTGAAGAACAACACGGCAACACTCGAGCGTGTGAATTGCAGGACGGCGATCCGCTTCGGCAGCGGTTACCACCAACGTCTCTACGATGTGGATCGCGCGGACCAATCCGAATTCCGCTCTTTGGCCTGATCTTGGGGGGTACGCGTCGGCGCCTTTGACTCTAACGTGAGAATGGGCCACCGCGAGGGCGGCGCGCCGGCTTGGTGCGCGACGATTTTGACAGCATGATGGCGGCGATATCGCACTTTTGGCCCGGGGTGAAAGTTCATGGCGTTTCGGTGAGTCAGTATCCTGGAAAGCCGGCGAAGCTCGGCCTCGGTTCACTCATTCAACATAGCTTCCATGGTAGGTGCGGTCTGTGCGCTACCGAGCGCAGATCGCTGCGCAACCGCAAGGATCACAACGCACGGGCGCTTGCCCGCTTGCGTGAAACGCCGCGACCGGCCGTGCCGCCCTCGAGCCACACCCCGAGGTCCGCCGGTTCCAAAAGAGTCAAGCGGGGGCGCCGCCTTACGCTTGCGCCCCCCTTTGCGCCGAGCACTTCAGCGCTGCAGGTGCAGTCCTCCGAAGAACCACAGCACGAGGAGTAGGACCAGCACCAGGCCAAGAGCGCCGCCGAGCCCCGATCCACCGTAGCGCCTGAACCCGTAATAGCCACCACCGCCGCCGAGCAACAGAACGAGCACGACGACGATCAGGATTATTCCCATGTTGATACCCTCTTGCCGACTCCGCACAGTGCCAGTACGGATCTACGGCCCGATCTGATACGGCCCCCGGTCCATGAGCCGAGCACACCATGACAACGCATCTTTACTTCAGATCATAAGGTCTTGCCGGAGCCTCGCGATAAGCCGGTCCCGCCGCCGGCGTGTGCGCAGCAGTCATCACCGCCGCCGGGACCGCGGGCGCCTCTACCGCCTTGAGCGCTCCGTTCGATTTGAGCGCATCATTTCCCGCCAGCGCGAGTGCCAGCATCGTCGCGGATGGGTTCATGCTGTCGACCATCGAGCTCGGCATGAGTATCGTCGCGCCTCTTTCCAGGGTGGTCTCGTAGATGATGTTCATCGCTCGAAGCTGCAGCGCCATGGGATGCCCGACATAAGTGTCCGCCGCCGCGACGAAGCTGCTCGCAATCGCGGCTTCCGCCGACCCGAGGATCACTCGCGCCTGCTTCTCGCGCTCCGCCTGGGCCTGGCGAGACATCGCGTCCTGCAGGGCCGTTGGAATGGCGACATCTCGGATCTCCACCGAGCCCACTGATATGCCCCACGGAGCGGCCTTCTGACCGATCTCGACCTTCAGTTGCTCGTCGGCCTGCTTGCGATCGGACAGCAACGTGGCCAACACCGACGAGCCGATCATCTCGCGAAGCGACGTTTGGGCGACTCGATCGATGGCTTCGCGATAATCGGTTATGGCCAGGGCCGCCTTTTGGGCATCGTGCACGTGCCAGAAGATGATCGCATCGACGTTGACCGGTACCGTGTCCTTGGTCAGCGCCTGCTCGGCATTGAAAGCGGTGGTCTGGATACGCTCATCGATGATCGCAATTACCGTGTCGAGGACGGGAATGATCGCAAACAGACCCGCTCCCCGCACACTCTGCAGCTTGCCGAGTCTCAGGATCACGAACTTCTGCCAAACATTGGCCATTTTGAGCGACGAGGCGATCAGGACGGCGCCCGCAAAGAAGGCGAGCGCAACATACAGATTCACGAAGTAGCCGGCGGCTAATGCCGCGACCACGAAGGCAAACACCAGAAATGACGTGACGGGATTCATGATCTTCGGTCCGTGCGTACAGGTACGACAGAACTTGCGCTTCGTCCGCCGCGGTGTCGGTACGCTGGCGCACGCACGATCTCGCGCCATGCCTGCCCGACCACCCAGATGGCTCGTTCTTGTCCGACCGCGCCCGCTCCCCAGACAATCTGAGCGAACACACAACGTCGCTGAAGGCGGCGCCGAAATGGCAGGAAGCTACGCGGGTGCAGCGCGCCGGCGGGCGGCGGCGCACCGGTCAAGCTGCACGCCTCTCGACCGTGTCCTTTGTTCCACTCGTGGCGCAGTATCGGCAAATTCAGAGAACCGTGCGGTGATTGAAATGACGCTCGCGATCACGCCTTCCGCTCGAAACCCGCCTTGACCCCTCTCTCTATGCCGCCGTTCGACAGGATCCGGACGGCATGCCTCTGACGGTGCTGTCGCTCCTCGCACGCCTGAACATCGCCCCCACGAGGTATGGCTACGGATAGCCCCTGGGCGTCATCCCACATTAGCATCGCGGCCGTGCAATACTTCAGTGACAACGCTTCGAACCGTATCGAGGGAGATTCGCCGTGAGATCCTGGTGCTTTTCGAGCCTGGTCCAGCCGGCCTGGCTGGCGAGATTCTGCGCTCTGCTGCTGCTCTGCGGCG